>CAZZJN010000198.1:0-4379 GCA_964654505.1 uncultured Ardenticatenaceae bacterium
TGAATCTCGCCGCGGGTGATGCCCTGCTCGTCAAAGTAGGCCGCGGCCGCTTCCATGTCCGCCAGACTGGGGACGGTGAAACTGACATGATCCAGCCCGATGCGGTTCTCGCTAAAGCGATCGTTCTCCGGGATGGGCGCATTCTTGTCGAGAGGCAGGGTAATGGACAGGACAACGCTGCCGTTGGTCAGGATATGGCGCCTGCCCAGATTTAATAGCGAGTGAAATCCAAGATGGCGGGTATAGAACTCGGTGCTGGCCGCGATGTCAGACACGGTCAGCGTGATGTGATGAATATCGGTGATAACGACTGGATGGGTCATGATCTTAATCTATCTCCTTATTCCATTGAAGTCCGGCCACCATCAGCGGCAAGCAATAATGCGACAAATTCCGCCGGCTTCAGGACAAATATCCCGCGAAACTGCTGGGCCTTGAGGAGGTGCTCATCCCCGGTGACGATATAGCGCGCCTTTCCGGCCACAGCGCACTCAAGATAGCGATTGTCTGTCTCGTCGTCTTCTATCGCCGTTATTGTCTCGTTCGGCACGATGAATATGCCGAATTTCCTGATGAATTCCAGATAGCGAAGGATCTCCGGCTCGCCAAGATGATGCCTTTTTACTATCCGCGGGTAGCGTAGCACACGGCCAATCTCGGCAAGAATTGCCGTCGATATGAGCACGTCATACTCATATCGCTGCCATCGCTCGATGATTTGATAAGGATTACCGGATTGCGAGATCAGAGCGCTGATATAGATATTGGCATCAAGCACAATCCTCATGACTTCGCCCGGCCACGAGTAGCCTGTTGCGCGTCGATGACTTCGCGCATGATTTCATCGGGATCGCCCGGTTCGCTTGAGGCCTGAAATTTGCGAATCAGAGATATGAATTCCTCCCGCTCCTGCTTCCACGATTCATACACGTGGACCGGCACGATGGCGGCTGCCGGGTGGCCATGACGACTGATAATAAACGCCTCGCCGTGATACTGAACGCTCTCAACAATTTCACTTAAACTATTCCGCGCTTTGGCCAAGCCTAATTCAGTCTCAGTCATCATCCACCTGTATCGATATCAAGCATGTACAAATATATATATCTGTACATATTTTATTCGCTTTTCAGCCCCCGGTCAACTATCGGAATTACGTTGCTCGGCCTCCGCCCCCGACGAACCTGCCGTTCCCCGCAACGGCCGCACGTAACCCAACCATAGAATAACCGCCGCCGCGCAGACCGCCGCGGCCAGACTCCATCCCCAGGGCACGACGGCCGCCCCACGCGCCAGCGCCCCAAATGCCACCGCCGCCCCCAGGGCCAGCCCGCTCAACAAGGCTACCGACAACGCCTGCAGGAAGCCGAAGCTATGCCACTTAATCGCCGGCGGAAGCGTGGCATCGCGCCAGCGAAAATAACCGGCCAGTGTCGGATCGTCGTCAATGAGCCGTTCCTTGATCTGGTTCATCGCATGCGCGCTCTCCAGCCATGCCTGCCGTAGTCGCACCAGCTGGAGAATCGTGATCAGCCCCAAGGCCGACAACAGAACAAAAATCAGGGCAAAGGTGATGTAGAGTTGCTGTTGGGCGGCCGTTTCAACCTGCGTCGTCAGCAGCGCGGCGATAAGCGTGCCGAAGGTGACGAAGAAGTATTGCCAGGCTCGCGCCCGATCCTCGTTGGCCTGGAAGGCGGTCTGGGCGATGTAGTTGAACTCGGCCGTCACCACCGCGCGAGCCAGTTCGTCGTCCGGCCGGGGCGTCCGCGACGGGATAAACAGCTTGTTAGCCTCAAGGGGGTTTTCGGCGGGTGGTTTTTGTTCGCTCACGTCGATCTGCTCCAGCTAACTACCTGCACCTGCTAACCGAAGATGTCAGCGTAATTTATTGATGAGGGTAGCATAGCACCCGCACCGGCCTTATTTTCATGACGATCCGTTCCTCCGTGCCGCGCCGGCTCAGAGGGGCATAGCCGCCGTAATACTCATCGACACCCTGGTACAGTTTAGCATGGGCGTTGATATTGGCGTAGTCCGTGTCGGGGACGATTTTGTCCACAACGCCACGCACATCCATCCAGCGGTAGGGGTTGGTCGGGTCGATGACCGTCAGGGCCACGTGCGGATTGTGGCGCACATTGCGCTCCTTGCGTCGGCCGACGACTGAATTGACGAGGACATGCTCCCCGTCCCACGAACACCACACGACGGTGTTTTCCGGTTGGCCCTCTGGCGTCACCGTCGTCATCACCGCATAGACCGGGCCGGTCAGCAAGTCGAGATATGTCTCAGGAATTGTTGTCATGATGGTTCATAAACCTCCGAATTTACTCGCCTTGACTATAGCAATTCGTCTGGTGAATGTCAGGGTTCCAGTCGCATATCACTTTCACAAGTCGCCGGACAGGATATAATGGAGCATCATTACCATGACCACCTGGGCCATCATCCCCGTTAAACCGCTCCACGAAAGCAAGCGTCGTCTGGCGCACCTGCTCTCGGCCGACGCGCGCGCCGACCTTATTCATCAATTCCTCGACAACCTGCTGGCCGTCCTGAACGAAACACCGGGCATCGACCAAACGCTCATCGTCACCGGTGACCCGACAGCGATGGCGATGGGACAAAAATACGGCGCAGAGCTGCTCATCGAACCGGCCCCAACTGGACTCAACGCGGCGGTCTCGCGCGGTGTCGAACATGTCGTCGAACTGGGTGCGACGACTGCCCTCATCCTGCCGGCCGACCTGCCCTTCGCCTGCGTTGAGGATATCGAGGCAATGCTTCGGCCGCTGGGAAACCACGCCTCACCCCTGATGGCTATCTCCGGGGACGAGATCGAGGATGGCACCAACGCTCTGCTGCTGGCCCCACCCGCCGACTTCACCTTCCATTACGGTCCCGGCAGCTTCGCAGACCACCTGGCCGAGGCCAAAGCGCGCGGCCGGACAGTTCACAAGGTCAACGCGCCCGGTCTGCGTTTTGATCTTGACACAGAAACCGATTGGTTGGCCTATAGCGGTCAACCGTCGGCCGTCACTGATTAACAAGGGCAGGCTCGGCGCCCGCCCATCGGGACCTGACCGCTTATTGGCGATTCGTTCCGAGTTCGTCATTTGTTATTCGTCGTTCGTAATTCATTTGAAGGAGATTACCCATGGACCGCGCAGCTCTTTATTTACAGGATGCCCATTCCCTGCAGGAAGGTATGGAATTGGCGCAATACGCCGAGGCCCACGGTTTCGAAGCCGTCTGGCAGGCCGAGAGCCGGCTGGTGCGCGACGCGATCGTGCCCATGGCCGCCTTCGCGGCCGTCACCGACCACATCAAGGTCGCCAGCGGCGTCATCAACAACTGGACGCGCAACATCGGCTTGCTGGCTTCCACCTTTCTGACGCTGGATGATTTGGCCCCCAACCGGGTCATCTGCGGTATCGGCGCGTGGTGGGATCCGTTGGCCCAAAAGGTGGGCATTGATCGGCGCAAGCCACTACAGGCCATGCGCGAGACGGTCGAGGTATTGAAACGGTTGTTGAACATGGAAACCGTCACCTTCCACGGCGAATTCCACTACGTCGACGGCATCACCCTCGATGTCGTCCACGGCCGCAAGACACCGCGCAACGTGCCCATCTACATCGGCGCGACAGGGATGAAGATGATGGAGATGGCCGGCGAGATCGCCGACGGTGTCTGCCTCAACTACCTGGTCAATCCCAAGTACAACGCCGAGGCGATGGATGCGCTGGAGCGTGGGGCCAAAAAGGCCGGCCGTAACATCGACGACATCGATCGACCGCAGCTGGTCATCTGTTCCGTCGATAATGATCGCAAGCATGCCCTCAACATGGCCCGCAAGATGATGACCCAATATCTGGGCCAGCAACCGCACCTGATGAAGGCCAGCGGTGTCAGCCAGGAACTGCTCGATGAAATCCACCAGGTACTCACCTGGCCGGCGACTGAAGAAGAGATCGAAGGCGCGATGCATCTCGTGCCCGACGATGTGGTGCAGATGTGCACCGCCAGCGGCTCCCCCGAAGAGGTGAAAGCCAAGGTACGCGAATACATCTCCAGCGGCGCGACCTGTCCTATTCTCTACCCGTTGGGCGACCCGAAACTGATGATCGACATCTTCAGTGACGGCTACAACTAACCACCGACAGTTAATAAGATTCATGTTCAACAAGGCCCGGGAGAGTTCCCGGGCCTTGCTGGTGTATGGAATGATCTGTCAAGGATATGATATGGAAAAAGGCAAACTTGGAGCCTATGCCACAGGTGCGCCGGTTATAAGTCACCGAAATATTTGAATTTGCCAATCCACTTTTCCCGGCTAGGGCACGACAACCGCATCTGTGATATAATTTACGAGTTAG
>CAZZJN010000199.1:0-4323 GCA_964654505.1 uncultured Ardenticatenaceae bacterium
GGAATGGGGTTGTCTAATTTCAGGTGGGCGAATGTCTTATGAAGCACGATTCTTTTAACGAGAGCGCGGAAATGTATCTCAAGACGGTCAGCGAATTGGCTGTGGGAGATGCGCCGGTGGCGATCTCGGCTCTGGCCGGAAGGCTGGGCGTCTCGGCCGTTTCGGCTACGGAGATGGTCCATCGTCTGCAAGAGAGCGGATTGATCGATCACCGACCCTATAAGGGCATCACTCTGACTGGAGACGGCCATCATCTGGCCGCCGGGGTCATTCGTAGCCACCGCCTGTGGGAATGTTTTCTGGGAGATCGGCTCAAGCTGCCGTGGGATGATATCCACGAGTTGGCTTGCCGGTTGGAGCACGCCACCGACCCGCGAGTGACGGACGCTCTGGATGTTTATTTGGGCTACCCGTTGACTTGTCCTCATGGCAATCCCGTTCCCTCATCGGACGGCTCAGTCGTCGAACCGGCCGATCAACCTCTGACGACCCTGTGCCCCGGACAATCGACCATCATCTCCCGGATTCACCCCGAGACACCCGAACTCCTCAGCTATCTGAGTGACCTCGGCCTGACTCCCGGAACGAGAATCACGCTGAAGGAACTCGCGCCATTCCAGGGGCCACTGGTCGTGCTGGTGCGGGATGATATTCGTTACCTGGGGACAGAAGGCGCCGCCCAAATATTCGTCAGCCGGATAGAGGAGACGCCATGATGAATCCCGTTATCTGGCTGACTGTGGCGATTGTCGCCGGGTTTTCCCTCGTGGCGACGGCCGCCGTAACCAGGAAGCGCGGCGCGAACAGTCGGCCGGTCTGTGAAGAAACGGCCGGTTTTATTGCCGCGGGGTGGCGGCCTCTGGTTGATTGCCCGCGTAATTGTGATGCCTGCCTGCGCTGCCTTCGGGTCGACCGTTGCGTCGTCCATCGCCTGCTTGAGCTTGGCCTGACGCCCGGTACGGAGCTTCGCGTTGTCCAGGATGCCGGTGGCCCAATGCTGCTGTCGGTTCGGGGGTCGCGTGTCGCCCTCGGCCGCGATCTGGCCGAGAAGCTGTGGGTTGAAATCAATGTGCCTGAATCAACCCGGGAAGGGCTTCCCCTGGCCTGACCCGTTACATCGGGTTGCCCGCCATGTTCACGGCTGACATGATATCCATCGACCGGGCGACCGTTTCTGTCGCCCTGGCCGGTAACCCCAATGCCGGAAAGAGCACGCTGTTTAATGCCCTGACCGGGTCACGCCAGCAGGTCGGCAATTGGCCGGGGAAGACAGTTGAGAAAAAGACCGGCGAACTGGCTCATGACGGCCGCCGCCTGATGATCACTGACCTGCCCGGCGCGTACAGCCTCAGCGCCTACACGCAAGAAGAGATCATTGCCCGCGACTTCCTGCTGACCGAGCGACCGGACGTCGTTGTGGCCGTCCTTGATGCCGCCAATCTGGAGCGCAACCTGTATCTCGCCGTTCAGCTGCTGGAATTCGAAACGCCGGCGGTTATCGCGCTGAATATGATGGATGTCGCCAGGCGCCAGGGGCTGGATATCGACCTGCATGAGTTGAGCCGCGCCCTGCGCGCGCCGGTCATTCCCACCGTCGCCCGCAATGAAGAGGGGTTACGCGAGGTGGCTTCGGCCGCAGTCGGGGCGATGTCGGAGCCGGCGCAGCTATTTAGCCTGGACTATGGCCCGGAGATCGAGGCCGAGATCGCCGGTTTGCTGGTGGATATCGAGCTAAGCCCGTCCGTCGCCGACCATTACCCGGCGCGTTGGCTGGCCGTGCGCCTGCTGGAGGAGGATCGCGATATCATTGCCCGCCTCGCTCGCCTGTCCGGCGGCATGGCGTTGGTTGAACGGGCCGAGGAAAGCCGTGCTCGCCTGTTTGCTACCCTCAACGAGGATGTGGACCTGATGATCGCCGATCGCCGCTATACGTGGATTCATCAGCTGGCCGGTCGGGTTTTGCGATCCGGGCGCGAAGACCAGGTATCCCTCTCGGATCGGATCGACTATTTCACCACGGATCGCCGGCTGGGCATCCCGATCTTTATGATCATCATGTGGGTGGTGTTCAAGATCACGACCGATGTATCGGCTCCGTGGGTTGACTGGATTGACGGCGTATTGAGCGGCCCGATCAGCCGATGGGCCTTGGCTGGGCTGGGCGCGTTGGGATTGGAGCAGAGCTGGGTCGCGTCGTTGCTGGTCGATGGCGTCATCGTCGGGGTGGGAGGCGTGTTGGCCTTTGTTCCGGTGTTGCTGTCGCTCTATTTCGCCCTCGCCGTGATGGAAGATTCGGGCTATATGGCTCGTGGCGCGTTTGTCATGGATCGGTTGATGAATCGCATCGGGTTACACGGCCGCAGCTTCCTGCCGCTGATGGTGGGCTTTGGCTGCTCGGTCCCCGCCATTTACGCCACGCGCACTATGACCAGCCGGCGCGACCAAATCCTGACCGGTTTACTCGTGCCTTTCATGAGTTGCGGGGCGCGTCTGCCGGTCTACGTTCTCTTTGCCGCCATCTTCTTTCCCGGTCGGGCCACTCTGATCATCATGGGGCTGTATTTACTCGGCATTGTTGTGGCTATTTTGGTGGGGCTGGCCTTGCAACGGACGCTGCTGCCGGCGACGGCCGCGCCGGGCATGGTGATGGAATTGCCGCCCTATCGACTGCCCAACGCGCGCAGCATCCGAAACCAGATGTGGCTTCGGACGCGCGCCTTTCTGCAACACGCCGCTTCCCTGATTTTGCTCTCCTCGATGGTGATCTGGTTGCTGATGGCCATCCCCGCAGGGGGACAGGGTGAGTTTGCCGCTACGCCGATCGAGGATAGCGTGTTCGCGCGGGTTTCGGCCGCGGTGGTACCGATATTGAGCCCCCTGGGCTTCGGCACGTGGGAGTCGGGCGGCGCGCTTATCAGCGGATTGGTGGCCAAGGAAGTCGTGGTCAGCACGCTCAGCCAGACCTTTGGCACGGAGATGGAGGCGGCGGGAATTGCCGGCGGCTCGTTCCTGGCGGATCTGCGCGAAATTATCACTTCGTTCATGACGGCCGTCGTCGATACCCTGCGCGCGCTTCCGGGTATAATCGGCATCAACCTCACCGGTGAAGAAGATACTGCCGCACCGGGGTTGGCCTCGGCCATTCACAGCAGCTTCCATGCCTCGAGTGATGGCCACGCCGCCGCCGCCGGGCTGGCCTTCATGGTCTTCGTGCTCCTCTACACGCCATGCATGGCCACGATCGCCGCCGAGAAGCATGAACTGGGGACGCGCTGGACCTTGCTGAGTCTCTTCGGTCAACTAACCATCGCCTGGCTGGTCGCCTACGTGGCTTTTCAAATCGGGGTCTGGTGGGGAGGATAACGATGTTACGTGATGTATTGCAAGCCGTTGAAACAGCCCAAGGGCCGATAACTCTCGCTGAACTGAGCCGCCGCCTGAACATCGATCCCGGCGCGCTGGACGGGATGCTGCAGCATTGGGAGCGCAAGGGCAAACTGGTGCTCAACTCCGGTTCGGCCGTGGCCTGCAATATGGATTGTGCTACCATTCAATGCGCTTGCAGCATGGGAGCCGACGGTGCTTGTTGCCCGTTTGTCGCTCGCCTGCCCCGCAGCTATTCGCCGGTCAATGGAACCGCCGGCGTTCAAGCGAATACAGAATAATGACTACCACCAAACAGCCATCGGCCGATTCCTTGCCGGCAGAAAAACCGGCGATTCGCACCGTCTCCTTCAAGAGCGTCGCTCTGCCTGCCGAGCATGGCAGCTGGAGCCTCGTCTCTGAGCCTATTCTGCTTGGACTGCTGGTCGCCCCAACCCTGGCCGGTTTAGCGATGGCCGTCTCCGCCTTCGCCGTATTTCTGGTCAACCGCCCGTTAAAGATCTATCTGGCCGATCGGCGCCGTGGCCGATCCTATGAACGAACGGCTCTGGCCGGGCGCTTTGTACTCATCTTCAGCGTTATCGCTCTCATTGCGGCGGCGATCACCCTCGTGCTGGAAGGATGGCGGCCGTTCGCACCTTTCGTCCTTGCCCTGCCGCTGCTGCTGATTTTCATGGCTTACGATCAGCGCCCCGGTCGTTTCTGGCAGGCGGAGTTGACCGCTCCGGCCGCTTTCGCCGCCGTGGCTGCGGCTATCGGCCTGGCCGGCGGGATGGCCTGGCAGCCGTCGTTGGGGCTGTGGGGTTTCATGATCGTTCGCGTTGTGCCGACCGTCATCTTTGTTCGCGCCCGCTTGCGGTTGGACAAGGGCAAAGAGGGCGGGGCGGGAGAGAGCGCTCCCGCCACCATTGGGATTCACATTCTGGGCGTAGTCGCCGT
>CAZZJN010000200.1:0-4271 GCA_964654505.1 uncultured Ardenticatenaceae bacterium
CGCAGGAGTATTGGCTCCACATCGCCCAGCGCGACGTGACCGACACCATCAAGGGCTTGCTGGGCGGGGGGCCGGAGGATGCCTGGCTGCCGCTGATCATGAATCACCTGTTTGTCATCCTGCTGGTCGTGGCCGTTCTGGTGGCGCTGGTGCTGGCCGTGGTGCGCTATCTGCGACGCAACATGCCGCCGGCCGACCACAAGCTGAGCTGGCGCGCCGACGACAACACGACCGTGCCGACCGACGCCGAATTCGCCCGCGCCCGCGATTTTCTCTACAAGCATATCTTCGACCGCGACCTGCTGGAGAAGATCGTTCTGGTGGGCCTCATCGTCTACATCTTCGCCAGCATCCTGCCCAATACGATGAGCAATACGGCCCTGCTGATGACCTATGTGGCCGGGCTGGTCACCTCGACGACGGCCGTCAGCCACATCCTGGCGCGACGCGGGACGACCGTGGCCTCCGGCCTCACCCACTTCCTGATGGTGTTCGCCCTCAATATGGTCATCGTCTATCTGGTGACGACGCTGTTCGGCCGTCCGGTCGACTGGCTCAACGCGGTGGTCTTCCAGATGATCCTGGCCGTCCTGGTGACGCTGTTCGATCGGTTCCAGCCGTACCACGAGGCGCGCTTCCCGCGCGGGGCGGTTACGAGTTAATTATGCCTAGCTCATAATTAATTCACTCAACCTTAAATAATTGCGAGGGAGCGGGCGTCCAATGCGCCCGTTCCTTCGTCTGAGGTACCCGAATCTTCCCGATCGACCGCGAAACGGAACGCCCATGACCCAAGCCCGACTCGGCCGCCTGCTCATCATCGCCGCCATCTTGCTGGTGGCCGTCCTCCTGCGCGAGCGGGCCATCCGCAGCCTGCGCACCGACTTCGACGAGCCGGTTTATTACGAGGCCGGGTTGCGCCTGGCCGACGCCATCCGCCACCGGGATTGGGTCGCCCTGGCCAGCGACGACTGGCATTACGAGCATCCCGGGCTGATGAAGATGCTCTATGCGGCCGCCTTTCTGCGCTACCCCTACGGCGCCTACACCGTGCCCGACCTGCCCGAATTGACCGAACTGCGCGAACTGGCCATCCCCCAGCGGACGCTGGTGTTCGCCGGACGACGGGCGTCGATGCTGTTCGGGCTGCTGACCGTGGTCCTGGTGGCCGCCGTCAGTCCCCTGGCCGGGGCGCTGCTGGCGGTCCACACCTATATCATCAAGTACACTTCGCAAATCTATCTGGAGGCCATCCCGCTGCTGGCCTCGACGGTGTGCGTGCTGGCCTACATGCGCGCGCTGGAGCGGGAGGCAGCGGCGGAACGGGGCGGCGCGGTGTGGCGCTGGTGGGCGCTGTCGGCCGTCGCCCTGGGCATCACGGCCGCGGGCAAGTATATCTATTGCGTGGCCGGGCTGGCGGTCGTGGCCGACTATGGCTGGCGGGCGGCCGCCGGGCGACGGCCGCGAGCCGTCCTGACGTTATTGGGCTGGGGCGGGCTGTCGCTGCTGGTGTTCTATGTCGCCAACAACCAGCTATGGCTCGACCCGATCGGCCGTCTGGCGGCATCGTTGCGCTTCCACGTGGCCTATCCCTCCAGCCTCATCGTGCGCAGCGCCGGCTTCCCGTGGAACCAGCCGCTGATCTGGCTGTTTCGGCCCATGCCGTCGCTGTGGCATCCGGGGGTGTTTCTGTTCTCGCCCGACGGAATGACGGCCGCGCTGGGGATGCTCGGCTCGTGGCCCACGTGGCGGGCCTGGGGCGGCCGGGGGCGGGTGGTCGTGCTGTGGTGGGTCATCGGGCTGGCCATTTTGCTCCTCTGGCCCACCAAATGGCCGCAATATACCCTGATCATCATCGTGCCGCTGTGCCTGAGCGCGGCCGAGGCGCTGCGGGCGGGCGGCCGCGCGCTAAGGGCAAGGGGCATCCTCCGCGTTACATAATCAGTCGCGCGTGGCTCCTGGGCCAAATTTGGGGGCAATCAGGGGCAAACTGCCGGAAACCGGCGGGAAAATCCACAGATTTCACGGGCGGCGCGGATTTATTCGCCAATCCATTGGCCAAACCCGTGAAATCTGTGGCTGATGCGTCTTGTTCCCGAGGCGTTATTCCTTCGGCGCGTGCATGGCGCAGAAGTCGGAGCCGGGGGCGGCGTTGCACTTGCAGCGCGTGCCGCTCTTGGTGATGCCGGCGCACTGCTTCGGCTCGGCGGCCGACTCTTCGGCGGCCTCGATGATCGCCTCGGCCGCTTTCTGCCCCGCGGCCATGCGGCTCTCCAGCGAATCGGCCGCCTGTCGGGCCAGATCGCCGGCGGCATGGAACGCCCCGCCGAGGGTCGCGCCCAGGCCGGATTTGGCCGAGGCGGCCGCCGAACGGGCCGAGTCGGACACGCCGGATGCCGCGCGCCCGATGGCCTCGCCGACCGGGGTCGCCTCGCCATCCGAGTCGATGTCGCGCTCGATGAGGATGCTCACCTCGGCGAACCAGGCGGCGATGAGGGCCAGCACCGTCCACGAACCGACGAAAAACGCGCCGATGACGCCCGCGTAGAGCGGAAACTCGACCAGCGTGCGGCCGTTCTTGTCCTGCACGGTGATCTTGCGCACGGCCGCCTCGCGCAGCAGGGCCTGGATGGCAGCGATGAGGTCGTTGCCGGCCACGGACACGCGCTCGGTGGCGGTGTGGGCCTCGTCCTTCAAATCTTCGAATGTCTCGTTTGCGGTCATTTCATCCTCTCCGGGGACTAGGCGATGCGGGTTTCGATCTGGCGGATGGCCTCGCCGGGGGCCTTCTCGACCGGGGCCGGGGCCTCTTCATACTCGATGAGCACCGACACGCGGGTCAGCCAGGCGGTGGCCAGCAACACGGCCGTCCAGGGGCCGATGACGAGCACGCCCAGCGCGCCCAAGGCCAGGGGGATCTCGGCCAATGTGCGGCCGTCCTGATGCTTGATGGTGATCTTGCGCACGCGGGCCTCGCGGCCCAGGCGGCCGAGGGTTTCCTTCAGCTCGCTGCCGCGCACGGAAAACTCCTCGAAGCGACGACGGCCGGTGACTTCGGACTTGGCCACGAGGTCTTCCAGTTCTTCTTCAATGTGGATGGTCTGTTCGGACATGATTTTTTCTCCAGATGCGGAATACATCCGCTGATTTTTCATTTGATTCAGGGCGTCGCGGGCGATATTAACCGGCCCACGGGCGCATAATGACGGGCTTTGTTCGTCTATCAGTTATTACGCACAGCGTCATGGAAAGTTGCGAGAGCCGGCCGGGCTGATTGCACTTGACATAGTGTTTCCCGGGAAACAATTGTTGTGTAGCTACATCACCCCGCGGGGGTATCACTTGCTGAAGGCGCCGCTGATGCCCGGGTCGCGGCCGCAGAAGAACGGCAGGTCGATGGCCACGCGGGCGGCGATGTCCCGGCCGCCGGGCAACAGTTCGGCCTCCATCGTGGCCACGACGGTCAGCCCCTGGGCGGGCATGCGCACGGTGGTCGCCAGCCGGTTGGGGTTGGCCGGATCGACCGCGCCGTCGGCGTCCTGCTCGCCCGCGGGCACGGCCACCACGCCGCAGGTGCCGGCGTCGATGGAGAGGCCGTCGCCGATGGCCAGGCGGCCGCTGACCGCGCCGCCGGATTCCGTCAGAGTCAGTGTGGCCGGGGCGGTGCTGCCGTTGTCGGCCGTCAATGTGCCGTTGAACGTGCCGTTGAAGCCGGATGCGGCCGCGTTGCCGTCCGTGGCCGGGTCGCTGCCTTGCCCGACGCCCTCGCCGGGGCTGCCCAATGCCGGAGCCGACGGATCCGCTGGAACCGACAGGTCAGAGGCGGGCGGGGCAGGCAGCACCAGCGTCGATTCTGACGAGCCGGGCGTGGCGGAAAAGGCCAGGAGGCCGATGGCCAGCAGCACGGCGGTTCCGGCGCAGGCCAAAAAGATAAATATCACCAACACAAGACCGATTAATCGTTTCATACCTGATTTCATCCCGGCCGGTCGCGCGGCCGATCCCGCTGACTATAACGAATTCGGCCGCCCGGGGGTTGCAGAATGGGAGATTATTAAGGATTGGGGGCGTAGGGGCCGACATTGGGTCGAATGACGCGCACCAACCGTAGGGGTCAGGCAACCGGGACAGGCGTGGGGGAGATAACCGGGACCATGTCTCCCGATTGCCTGACCCTGCCGACCATCATCCGACCGCAGTAGGGTCAGGCAACCGGGAAGGGAGGTCGTTTGTTCCCCATTAAGGTCAATCCCGGTTGCCTGACCCTTACC
>CAZZJN010000201.1:0-4239 GCA_964654505.1 uncultured Ardenticatenaceae bacterium
AAAAAAGACCTGCGAATGAAAGCTCCAGCGGTTCATGTCGCCGTAGAAATCGGCCAGATAGGGGTTCTCGGCTACCGCCTCGTAGACCGGTTCCCAGCCCAGTTGCCGGGCCAATAGCGATACCAGGGTGGACTTGCCGACGCCGATATTGCCGGCGATAGTGATGAAATAAGTGGGCATAAACGAACTTTGCTCCTGAGTTGGCGCGCGCCGGGAGGAATATGACAAATCGTAGGGCAAAACCTGACTTTTGTCACTATTAACCGCCGACCGAAGTGCTAGAGTAGTTGTGGAGCGATTTGCCGCCTGTTATCATTGGCAAACCGTGCTATTCGAGGATGCTTTCTGATTAAGGAGCTTGATCATGCGAGTTGTAATCGATCGGGATCTGTGTGATGCCAGTTTGCCCTTTTGCCAGCGATGTTCGGCGGCGTTCATTCGCTATCCCGAAGGCGTCGACCGTCACTGCATCCGGGCCATCACCGACGACGGCAGCGAGTTGCTGACCATCGAGCTAAAGACCGACGGCCGGGAATTCGTCATCGAGCTGACCGACGAGGAACGCGAACTCGCTTCGGTCGAGGGCTGGGATGCGCTGGCTGACTTCGACCCGGCGTTGTTCCGCACCGGAGCGATGGAGCGCTGGCGTGAACTGAGCCGGCTGGCGATCAACCATTAGCCGTTCAGCCTCGTCGAATTTGTATCAATCGCCCGTGGGGTAGGGTGGGGCGGTTGCTGTACGTTGCCCTGCCGGAATTTATCGGAATTGAATCCAGTAAATGATGGCTCCCCACAGCACCCCGCCGAGGATAATCAGCGGCAGAAAGAGCGGGTGGGCGCGAAAGTTCGTCTTGTGCCGGAACGCCAGCATCCCCAATAACGCCCCCGCGAACCCCCCGGCCAAAGCCAGCAGGTGCAACAGCGCCTCCGGCACGCGCCCCGCTCCGGCCTTGGCCGACACCTTGTCGTAGCCGTAAATCGCAAAGGCTACGATACCGGCCGCCAGCAGCCAACTCCAGTACCAACTCCACGTCGTCGAGGATGTCAAAACCAGAAACAGGGCGAGCGCGCCGACGGCCGCCAACCCGCCAAAAACAGTGAAATTCCGACTATGCATTTGGTTTCCCTTTAGCGCGAGCTATTCGATCGACAGGATGTGGAGTTTGGCGTGCGGCACGGTCTCGTAGGCCCCAAAATGGAACTTGATGGTGAAGCCGTTTTGCAGCGCCGGATTGTGCTCGGCCTGGGCTTTGGTCTCGCTGACGGCGTACTCCAGCAAGGCCAGAAAGCGCTCGCCTTGCTGCTGTTTCATCTCCTCGGTGCTGAATCCCGACTCGAACGGGACGGCCAGCCAGTGAATGTGGGCTTCCGGCTCCATACTGGCGATGATGGCGAACCCCTGACTGTCGTCGCGAGCGATCACCGTGCCGGATTGTTCTCCGCGCAATATGGCCGAAAAGGGGCTATCGAAATCGGTGTTGTCCATGGCTCCTGCTCTCCTTGCTGATTATCGTATTATTCGAGGGGCAAATCGACGCTGTGAATTGGTGCGCTAAATCTCGGCGACCGCCGATTAGTGCATCGTTTCCGGTATCATCACATTATATCTCGGCGACCACGGCCTGATCGTCGATGGCGTAGGCGTGGGGCATACGTCGTGTGTTGTAGGCACGACCTACCGTGCCCCGTGCGTCCACGGCGATGAGGCCGCCCTCGCCGCCGGTTCGTTCCTGCAGCACGCGGATGGCCGACTCGCACGCCGCCTGCGCCGACAGACCCAGGCCCACGAAGTCGCAGGTCTGCTTGCTGATGACGACGCGCATGAGGGCCTCGCCGTAGCCGGTGGCGCTGACGGCCGCCGTCCAATTGTCGGCATAGGCGCCGCTGCCCACCAGCGGGCTGTCGCCGACGCGGCCCGGCCGCTTGTTGCGCGTGCCGCCAGTCGAAGTCGCCGCCGCCAAATCGCCGTTGGCGTCCAGAGCCACCGCGCCGACGGTGTCGCCGAGGGTTGCCGGGGATTTGCCTTCGACCAGAAGTTCTTCGACCTCGCAGCGCGAGAAGCCGATCTCGTCGGCGAAGGCATCGGCGCCACGGCCGACGAGGAAGTTATGGCCGCTGTCGTTCATCACCCGTCGGGCCAGGCTGATCGGGTGCCGGACACGCTGAATGGCGGCGATGGCGCCCAGCGCCAGGTCGCGGCCGTTCATGATGATGGCGTCCATTTCCACGTCGCCGTCGGTATTGGGATAGCTCCCGCGTCCGGCATCGAGGACGGGGCAATCCTCCAGAATATTGACGGCCGCTTCCACGGCATCAAGCGCCGACCCGCCGTCGCGGAGGATGGCGCGGCCCATCTCGGCCGCTTCCGCGCAGGCTTGCCGCGCTATTTCGCACTGTTCCTCGGGTATATTCCAGCCACCCGCGCCGCCATGGACGATGATCGCTATTGACATGCTGATTCCTTCCTGCAAACCTGTGATGCGCCCATTATAAACGCCATGCGATTGGTTTGTCGATATATGGCTGTAGCGCAAACTTTTAGTTTGCGGGCAGCAAACAAACATCCCCTACAGGCGAAGCGATGGCCACATCAACATCAACGTATGAGACAGCCAATTTATGTTTTGCGTCGGCCTAATTTTGCGACCATTCGGGTAGGGGGAGTCAGCGGCGCATTGATCTGTGCAGGCAAGCTGATAACATGTGCCAATGTATCGTGCCACAGTTGCCGGTATTTCATATGGCCCGCGGCTTTCGGCAAACTAACAGTTTGCGCCACAGGTTTTCGACAGGATGGGGGGAGAATTAGCGAGTGCGCGATCAATTGAATTATATACTTAAATTAAGGTATATTAGTGCAATTTAATAAATCAAAGAGAAACAGGGGCAAACCAATCATCGGCGAAATTATTTCCATCAACAATGCGTCCAGCTTTCGGACGGGATCAATCACGCCACTGTTAAGCAAAACCGGATAATCCGGTTGGCAATGCGTTCCGGGAAAACCTGCCTAGCCTGTTACCGGTTCTCCCTTGTATCTCTGCACCTCTGCTCCTCATCACCCCATCTCCCATTCTTCCCTTGACATTTGCCGCCCCATCCATATAATTTAGGTGTAACTAAATTAGCTGCATCTAAATTATATTGTAACGGACGATGAATCAACCGAGCTACACCGAACAATCCCCCGCCGTACAGGATTATCTGGGCGCGCTCTACCGGCTTGAGTATTACCTCGACCGCCCCGGCGAACGGGTGACGACCTCGCAACTGGCCGAATGGCTGGACGTGCGACCGGCGTCGGTGACGGCTATGCTGCAGAAGATGGCCGCCGCCTCCCCTGCCCTGATTGAATACCACAAAAATCGCGGCGCGCGCCTGACGGCCGAGGGCCAACAAGCCGCTTTGCGCGTGGTGCGCTCCCATCGTTTACTCGAATTATACTTACACGAAAATTTGGGTTACGAATGGCACGAGGTGCACGAGGAAGCCGACCGCCTGGAGCATGTCGTCAGCGAGGCCATGCTGGCGAAGATCGCTGAAGCGCTGGGCCATCCCACGCAAGACCCGCACGGCCATGCCATCCCCGCCGCCGACCTGACTCTGGATACACCGCCGACCCTCCTTCTGAGCGAACTGAACGCAGGCCAATCGGCCGTCGTCCGGCATGTGGGCGACGATGACGCCGGGATGCTGCGCCGGTTCGACGGCATCGGGCTGCGGCCGGGGGTCGTCGTCACGGTAGCCGGGCGCGACCCCGACGGCCACCGGCTGGCTCTGGCCATCGACGGCCGCCCGCCGATTGAACTCAATCTGACTGAAATCGCCCACGTCCACGTCACGGACGCCGGCTTTGCGGAATGAAATCCATGAAGAAATTATTGATTCTCGTTATGACCTTCACCTTGTTCAGCGTGGCTTGCGGCCGGACGGCCGAGGCGGACGACGACGGCCGTCTCACCATCGTCACCACCACCGGCCAGGTCGGCGACACGGCGGCCATCGTCGGCGGGGAGCACGTTCGCGTCAAGAGCCTGATGGGGCCGGGCACGGATCCCCACCTCTACACCGCCAGCGCCCGCGATGTGGACAAGCTGCGCGGGGCCGACATCGTTTTCTATAGCGGCCTGTATCTGGAAGCCAAGCTGGAGAAGGTGCTGGAGCAACTGGGTGAGCGCCAGACAGTCGTGGCCGTCTCGTCAAGCATCAACCACAGCGATCTGCTGCCCTGGGCCAAGA
>CAZZJN010000202.1:0-4234 GCA_964654505.1 uncultured Ardenticatenaceae bacterium
ATGGCGGCGTAGGCGCCCTTGGGGGCGACGAAGTCGAGGGTCGAATCGCCCCATTCGTGAGCAGCTTCTCGCCCGTGGCCGGGTTGTGGAAATCGTTCTCGCGCTCGTCGAACTCCTGGATGGGCATCAGCTCGACGGCGTTGACCCCCAGCTGCAGCAGATAGGGGATCTTCTCGCGAATGGCGGCATACGTCCCCGGAAATTTGGCCCCCGACGACTCGTGCCGGGTGAAGCCGCGCACGTGCATCTCGTAGATGACCAGATTCTCGGCCGGGATCTCCAGCTGGTGGTCGTCCTGCCAGTCGAAATCGTCCAGCAGCACGCGGCCGCGAAAGGGCATGGGATCGGTTTTGGGCAGGGCCGCCCCCCACTCGGAGACGCCGCCCACGGACCGCGCGTAGGGGTCGAGAAGTACCTTACGGCTGTTGAAGCGATGGCCGATGTGCGGCCGATTGGGGCCGTCCACGCGATAGCCGTACTCGATATCCTCGATGTCGAGATCAAAGACCACCATCGCCCACACATGGCCGACGCGAAACGCCTCGGGAAAGGGGATCTCCACAAACGGCCGTCGCTTGCCGCGGTGGAACAGGACCAGGGTGCAGGCCGTGGCGTGGCGCGAAAAGAGGGCGAAGTTGACCCCGCCGTGGACGATGGTCGCCCCCAGCGGTTGCGGCCGCCCCGCGCGCAGCCACAGATCGCCGTGGCGATGGGTGGGATAGATATCGATCCGATTGAGCATGTTCAAGACACGGCTATGCGAAGCAGTTCTTACTCCTTCTCCACCTGCAACGGCAACCAGACCTCAAAGCACGTCCGGCCCGGCCGCGATGTGACCCGGATGTCCCCCTTGTGCTGGGCGACCACGATATTGTAGCTGATATCCAGCCCCAGGCCCGTCCCCTGCCCTACCGCCTTGGTGGTATAGAAGGCGTCAAAGACCTTGGTCAGCCCCTCGGGCGGGATGCCGTGGCCGTTGTCCTCGATGGTCACCACGACCCAGTTGCTCTCCTGCCGCGTGCGCAGGGTGATGGTCGGCCCGTCGACCGTCGACTCGTGCAGCGCGTCGGCCGCGTTGTCGATGATATTCGTCCACACCTGATTCAGCTCGCTGCCGTGCGCCTCGATCTCCGGCAGGCCGGCCGCGAACTCCCGCACCACCCTGATGTCGCTCTTCAGCTTGTGGCGCAGGATCATCAGCGTCTCCTCCAGCCCCTTGTGGATGTTGTAGCGCACGACCGGCGCCTGGTCGAGATAGGTGTAGGATTTGATCGACTTGACGATGTCGGAGATGCGCGACGCCCCCTGCTGCAACTCCTCCAGCAGGTTGAAGACGGCGTAGTTGTTGTTGAGCCAGTCGAGGATGGTGGCCAGATGCTCGTCGCCGAACTCGGCCGCCAGCTCCTTCAGCTGCTCGTCGCTGAAGCCCAGATCAACCAGCGTGGAGGCGCACTCCCAGGCCGGCTCGACCCCGTGAGCCATCAGCCACTCCTCCAGCTCGGCCTCGCGGTCGCTGCGGGCCAGACCGTCGAGAGCGGGCAACGACCGGGCGCGCTCCTGCACCAGTCGCACCGTCGGCTCCAGCACATCCTGCTGATGCGGCGTCAGCCCCTCGCGCACCAGCCGCATGAACGTTTGGGCCGAGTCGAACAAGAGCCGGTTCAGTTGGTCGGCGCTGCGCTGGACGGCCGCCGCCGGGTTGTTCAGCTCGTGGGCGATCCCGGCCGTGAACGTGCCCAATTGGGCCATCTTCTCGCTCTGGCGCATCAGCCGCTGCATGTTCTGGTAGCGCGACAGGACGATCTCGAACATCGACGCCGCGGCCGACGGACTGATCTGCAGCAGGTTGCGCAGGTCGCTGCGGCTGATGCCGATCAGTTGCACGTCGGTGCGCGCCCGAACGGCCGCCGTGCGCGGCTGGTCCGTCAGCAGGGCCATCTCGCCGAACACCTCGCCCGGCCCGCGCGCCGCCAGCAATATGTCGCGGCCGCCGCTCTTGCCGACCACATCGACGGTCCCGTTCTGGATGATATAGGCCGTGTCGCCCTCTTCCCCCTGCTCAAACAGGGTCTCGCCCGCGGGCAGATTGACCTCGCGCACGATCAGGCACAGGCTCATCAGGTCGCTGTCGGGCATTTCGGCGAACAGCGGGATCTTGCGCAAAAACTCGAAGTTGACGGCAAAGCCTTCGTTGGCCGGGTTGGGTTCGGTGGATTGGGTCATGGGGTTGTGTCCGGCGCGGAGCGGGCCGCGGCGGGTCGTCGGGTCGGGTGGCCGGTCAAACCTCAGCCGCGACGGGGAACGATGAACTCCTCCTCCGCGTAGCACCACATCCAGTCCTCGCCGCTCTCCATCGACATGGCCACGGGATGGCCGGCCTCCTGGGCGTGGCGCATGGCGTGCTTGTTGGGCGAGCTGTTGCAGCAGCCGACATAGCCGCAATGCAGGCAGACGCGCAGGTGCATCCAGCCGTCGCCCGCCTTCAGGCAATCCTCGCACCCCTCGGTGCGCGGATCGACTTCCTGAATCTGATCGAGGTGGGTGCAGATGGTGGAGCGTTTCAGATCTCCGGCTTTCACCCGGCGAACGGCTTCGTGGATTATGGCGGCGTTGTTCATGTCCTGTTCTCCCTGATATTGAGACAATGTGGATCAGGCTTCTCCGGGGTAGCCCCCGACGGATTTGAGTGTACGTAAATCGGGAGACGGTGTCAAACGGGGATGGGGTCGGCTGTGGCGCAATCTTCAGCTGTGGCGCAATCTTTCAGATTGCGATCAGCGCAAGTTCGCAAGCTAAAGCTTGCGCTACAGGGTTTTCCCCCTAAAACAACTCCCTCAAATTATCCCGAATCATAAACGCCACCAGAAACACCAGCGGCAAGATCAGCGCGATCTGCCAGAACTCGATGAACAAAATAAACCCGTTCACCACGGCCAGCGCCACCGTGATCCCCGCCAGGTAGCGGTCGGAATTGGCGCGCGCCAGCGAGTCGACGAAGCCGAAGATCAAGGCCACGATCAGGGCCATCTGCAACCAGTAATCCGGCCGGTAGATGATCAGATAGCCGAACGACAGCAAGGCCAGCGCCCCGCTGAGGGCCGCCCAAATCTCCAGGAGGCGATGGTGGCCGGTGGGCATCGTCGGCCGGTGGGCGTGGCGGATGTGGGCCGTCGGCGACCCCAGATCCCCCTGCTCCACCCGCTTGCGATAGGCTTCCAGCGCGTCGTGGGTCTCGATCAGCAGCATCCGCCGCCGCACCAAATCCTGAAAGTCGGATTGCAGCTCCCGCTCCTCCCCCTCCCGCACCGCCAGCACATCGCTGAAATGCTCGGCCGCGCGCAACGATTCGACGTCCAGCGTGACCGACCTCAGCCCGCGCACACCGTGGCCGATGGCTTCATTGACCCCGACCAGCTCGCTGTCGATGGCCGCGATGCGCTTGTCGATCTCGTTGGGCAGCAAGGACGGCGGGTACAGCTTGTCCAGCCCGGCCCAGCCCAGCGGGTCGTACCACGACCGGCGAATGGCTCCCGAACGGTCATACTTCGGCCCGGCCGGGGCGCGCTCGCCACCGAAGCGGTCGCGCGTGTCCAGCCCCCACAGCCCGCGATAGTTGTTGGCCCAGCCGTCATCATCGGTAATCATGACCGGAACCCACGACTTCGGCTTGTACGGGCCGATGGCCACCCCGTCGCCGCGGGCGTAGTCGACAAAGGGGATGGTGAACATCGCCCCCACCTGCTCCACGAACTCCTCGTTATCCCCTTGCTTCAGCGTCTCCACCCAAAACCGCCGCAAGCCGTTGAGACTGTTCTTCAGCGGCGTGATCCAGTGCGGCTCGATGCCCATGATGTAGTCGCCGCGCTCGAAATAGCCGGCGTGCGACCCCGCCCCGGCGAAGATGACCGGGTGGTCGCCCTCTTTCACCAGCGTCGGGTCGTCCCAGCGCCGGCGCAGATCGTCCCCCTCGAAATCATGCGAGGCCAGAGCCACCCACTGGGGCACATAGTCGCCGTCGCCGTTCTGATAGAGATAGACGAAAGCCTGCTCCCAATCGGCCTCATGGTCGTTGACGCCATAGAAGCCGGAGCGCCAGTTGTTCATCGGGTAGAAGTAGATGTAATGGAGCACCGTCCAGGGGCCGAAGCGCAGCACGCGGCCGTAATAGACGTTGCGCGCGTCGCGCTTCTCGATCTCGCGCGTGCGCACCTCGGCCGCCGCCGCCGTGCCGCCG
>CAZZJN010000203.1:0-4121 GCA_964654505.1 uncultured Ardenticatenaceae bacterium
CGTTGGTTCACCGAGCCGGGCAGCGTGGCACAAAGCGATCCGCCGGAGAGACCCCCCTGGAGTATGCTCGTCAACTGACGGCTGCGTGGCCGGAGGCAGAGGAAGAGATCGACGAACTTACCGGGGCCTTCCTGGAAGCACGCTACACCCCCCGACCGGTTGAAAGAACAACCGCCCAGTCAGTCAAAGAACAGTGGCGCCACTTAAAGCAGCGATTAAAGAGAACCAGTAGTCAATAAAGAAAACTCTTGCTAAAACTGCTTGTTGATTAGGAGATTTTGCATGCAATCTATCGTTGAATGTGTACCGAATTTTAGCAACGGCCGTGACCCGGAGGTCTACGGCCGTATTGTTGAGGCGATCAGCGGCGTCAAGGGAGTCCAGGTACTGGATGTCAGCGCCGATCCGGATCATAACCGCACCGTCGTGACCTACGTCGGGTCACCGGATGAGGCCATCGAAGCGGGCTATCGAGCCATTGCCATGGCCAGGGAGTTGATCGACCTCGATCAACATCATGGCGAGCATCCCCGCATCGGGGCGACCGACGTCTTCCCGTTCATCCCCATCCGGGGCGTGACCATGCAGGACTGCGTCGCCATGGCCCAGCGGTTGGGCAAGCGGGTGGGAGAGGAGTTAGGTGTGGCCGTCTACCTCTATGGCGCGGCCGCCTCTCGCCCCGAACGTGAGAGCCTGTCGGCCATCCGTAAGGGTCAGTATGAGTTATGGCGAGATGAGGTAGCGACCAATCCCGATCGCACACCGGATTACGGGCCGGCCGTGCCGCAAAAGTGGGGCGCGACGGTCATCGGAGCGCGGCCGTTCCTCATCGCCTATAACCTCTACCTGAACTCGGATGATGTCGCCGTAGCCGAAAAGATCGCCAAGGCTGTACGCTTCTCCAGTGGTGGCTGGCGATATGCTCAGGCGAAAGGCTTCCTCGTCGAAGGCCAGGCGCAGGTCAGCATGAACCTGACGAACTTTGACAAAACGCCCATCTATCGCGTGCAGGAAGCCGTTAAGCGCGAAGCCGCTCAGCACGGTTTATCGGTGACACGCGCCGAACTGGTTGGTCTCATCCCGGAGAAGGCATTACTGGATAGCGCCAAGTGGTATCTGCAACTGGGTGACTTGCCCGATGAGCAGGTATTGGAATTGCGCCTCCATGCTTCGGCCGAAGAAGACGCTGATGAATCAGAAGTCATCCACATGGGCCGGTTCGCCGCCGCCGTCGCTTCTTCAACACCCACGCCCGGAGGTGGCTCTGTCGCTTCGTTGGCTGGCGCGTTGGGAGCCGCCCTGACCCAAATGGCCGCCGGGTTGACGGCCGGTCGCAAGAAGTATGTGGATGTAAATGATCAGGCCGAGAGCATCATCGCCAAGTCTGAGGAGATCCGGCACGAGCTGATCGCTGCGGTCGATGAGGACGCAGCCTCGTTTGAAGGTATCCTCCGCGTCGTCCGCGATAAGGAGATGGACGCCGATACCAAGGCAGTCGCCATGGAAGCAGCGACGACCCACGCCGGCGAAGTCCCCCTCCGGGTCGCCCGTTTGAGCCTCGAGGCCGTGCGGCTTGCCAAAACCATCGCCACCATCGGCAACGTCAACGCCGCCACCGACGCCTCGGTGGGCGCGATCATGGCCCGCGCGGCCGTCCACGGAGCCGGGCTGAACGTGAAAGTCAACGGAGTCGGCCTGCAGAATCGGGAGTTGGCGGCCACCTGGTCGAAAGAGGTGAACGCCTTAATCGCAGAGGCCGAACAGCTGGCGCACGAGGCCGTAGCCATCGCCGAAGAGCGCGGAGGCCTCTAGTTTGACTCACCAGTTGGGCAGGGCCGGTCGCTTGGTGAGAGCGATCGGCCTTGTTGTGATCCTTGCGGGGCTGTTGCTTGCCGGCTGCCGGACATCTGCGGAAAGCGGCGGAGGAGCCATCACTTCCACAGGTGCCGAGATAGCCCCGGAGCCTTCAGTGGAGCAATCGGTGCATCCTCCATTGTCTTCAACCCCACCACAGCCGATAGAGGAATCGTCACCTGCCGCTGCCGTACCCGGCACCATGGCGCCACCGCCCTCGCCGACGAGCATCCAAACCTCGACCCCCAGGGGGACAGAGCCAACCACAACCGGTGAGTCGGACGGCTCCAGCCCAACCGACACGCCCGCGCCCACTTTCACCCCTCCACCTCCGCCGCCGGTTCCGACGGGGCAGCAACTTTGGCTCCAACGGCCTGTGCCGGCGTCCGGCACAACCTGGACAGACAAGTCCTATCCCTATGGCAGCACGCGCGGCGGAACGCTGCGGCCGCATACCGGCGTGGAGTTTATCGTTCCGACGGGCACGCCGATTCTGGCCGCTGCCGCGGGCACGGTGCTCGTCGCCGGGGATGACGCCACTGTCGCCCACGGGTCACAGACGAACTTCTACGGCAATCTGGTGATCGTGGAGCACGATACCAGCGACGGCTCGGCCCTCTTCACCCTGTATGGCCATCTGTCCGAAGTTCAGGTCGAAGTCGGCCAACGTGTGGCCGCCGGAGATACGCTTGGTCTATCCGGGGAGTCGGGGGTGGCCGACGGGCCGCATCTCCATTTTGAGGTGCGGGTTGGCGTTAATAACTATATGGCTACGCGAAATCCTCTGCTCTGGCTTCGGCCCCAATACGGCATGGGCGTCGTCGCCGGCCGCGTGACCAATCCAACCGGCGAGCTGGTATATCAAGCGCCGATCACCCTAATCCGCGCCGACGCACCCGCGCCCTACACAGCCACCACCTCTTACGCCCAGGGCGAACCCAACAGCGACGACGTTATGAGAGAGAACTTCGCTCTCGATGACGTCGTGCCGGGCTTCTATGAGGTGGTCGTCGACGCCGGCGGCAAGCGGTTTACGACCGAACTATGGGTCTATGCCGATCGCGTCAACTGGGTTGAACTGACGGTCGGTCCATAACAACCCCACAAACCAATCGTTTGATAACTATCGGTTCCCGGCAGGCGAAAGGCGGTTGCGCCTCACCATAACATAGCCTATCGAGGCGGCCAATATTCCCAACAGCAGCGTCGTCACTGTGATCAGCACGCCGATATCAAACCAGAATTGCTCCGGAAACAGGCGGATGAGGGAATCGGTATAGGCAAACGTCCAGGTGCCGGGCGGGAACAGCAGCTCGTGGAACTGGACGAAAAAGACATCCCAGAAGAGGAGAATGGACAGGGCGATAAGCGCCAGGAGGATGATTGTGGCCAGCCCGGCCATCATCAGGGTTCGCCAGCCATACGGCCGCGTCCGCGCCGGAATGAGCTGGATGGCCAGGCCGATAACGACGATCAACCCGGCGATAGTGGCCACATTCCTCATCCCGTCGGCGACGACCTTGACATCGATCATGTGGCTGATCTCCGACTCCACATAGAGAGATGTATCGGTGCCGGGGAAGCGTAAATCCCTGAGCATGTAGATGACTTCCGACGCCGGCTCAGAGCGTTGCAAGTATTCGAGCGTGCCGCGGGCCAGCTCCAGTCTCTGCTCGTTGGTAAAGCCGAACATGTCGGGGGCGATGCGGTTATATTCAAATGCCGGGTAATCCCAGGCGATGATGGCTCGGATGGTGCCCAGACCCAGGAAGAAAGGCATGGCCAGAATTACCAGCCAGCGAACGATGGTCATGAATGCTTTGTTTTCCAAGGATGCCTGCCTTATTTCATATCGGAGCCAACCTGTAGCTTGGCTCTGCCTACTGTTCCAATGTGCCCAGGCCGGATGGCCCCATCTCCAGCAAATAGCGAATCACGATGGAGTCGCTGATGAACTCGATGGGCGCGAGGTCATCGGTCATGACCGTCCCCTCGTTGCCCAGCGCTGCCGGATTGGCCGCGGCCACCGCTAACGCCTCGCGTAGCAATGGGTCTGAGTCCGGCCCAAGCCGCGCCAGATTGGCGTGAAGGTCGCCGATAGTCGTCGGTTGCTTCGTCGCCACCAGAATTGTATTCAATGTGCCGGGAACGTCGATAGCGTGAACGGTGGGAAACACATCCCGAAGCGTTGCCCCCACGGCATCAACCAGGCGACGGTCGTCGGGCACGCGGCCGACATTGATGGCCATCACCCCATCCTCGCTCAG
>CAZZJN010000204.1:0-4082 GCA_964654505.1 uncultured Ardenticatenaceae bacterium
CACCGCGCTGCCGGCCGAGGCCTGGGCCATGTATGAGCCGGAGGTATGGGGGCGGTCGGGGAGCGACGAGTTAAGAGTGACGAGTGACGGAGGCGACTCCCGTCGCCCGACGAATTGACGAATGACGAATCACCCTTCCCGGCCCACTACGCGGGGGAAGATGGCGTGGGCGAAGGCGACGGCCGCGCCCACTTCCAGCAGGCGGCCGATGATGAGCGCCCAGGGCGACAGCCGCAGCGCCGGCCCCAGCGAAGCCAGCAAGACGCCCGCGTTCAGCAGCACCAGAGCCACATAAGCCCCGTTCGTGTTGCCCCGACGCGGCGCCTTCCAGAAGCGGGGCATGATCCAGAAGGCCATCCCCAGGGTGAACTGTGCTGTCCAACCCATCAGCAGCCACTCGATGTGGGCCGGCAGCCACGACCACAGGGCCGGGTGGATCGGCTGCCCCTTGTGGGCCAGCAGCAGCGCCCCCATCGTGAAGCCCGCCAGCAGATAGCCGAAGGCCAGTTTGATGTACCATTGACTCAGCTTCGGCATGGCTAATCTCCCCGATACCGTTCCTTGATGCGATACCAGGAGTTGTAGACGAAGATGACGGCCGCCAGCCATTGGAGAACGGCCGAGACCACCAGCCCCCAACCCCACACACCGCGCGGGTTCATGGCGTTCAGCGGCTCGCACAGCACGCGCAGCAGCAGGCCGACGTTGAGCAGGATGTAGGTGGCCCAGGCTAACCTTTCGCTGCCGCGCGGCCGGGCGCGGGTGACGATGGGGAACATCCAGAAGATGACGCCGAAGATCATCTGCGTCACCCAGCCGACCATGATCAGGTGAAAGAATACGGGCGACGAGTAGGCCAGCCAGAGGGGCAGCTGCACGACCATCCCCGACGCCAGGCCGATGCCCAGCGCCATGGCCACGGCCAGGTAGACGAAGGCGGTTTTGATGAACCAGCGGGTTTGTAAAGGCATGACGAATAACGAATAACGAATGACAGATTAAGAATTAAGAATTAAGAATTACGAATTACGGATTACGAATTACGGATTACGAATTGGGGAATCCATCAGGTTGTGAGGTCGGGGAGGGTGGGGGATTCCTTGCGGCCGAAAAGTAGGAGGGCGAGGGCCACCAGCACCGGGCCGAGCGCGGCCCAGGCGGCGGCATGCAAAGCCCATATCCCGCCCAGCTCCGGCGGCCAAATGCCGCTGAGCGGGAACAGCGACAGCACCAGCAGCGTGACCGCAAGAGTCATCCAGCGGCGACCGGGCACGCCCCACTGCCGCTCGGCGGCGGCGAACAGCCCCAGCGTGACGAACCCCAGCAGCGTGATATGCAGGTAGGGCACGCGCAGCTGGACGTTCTCCACCCATTTGGCCGTGGCCGGAAGGAGCAGGCCGGACAATATCAGGCACTTGGCCGCCAGATAGACCAGAGGCACGCGCCAGGCCTTGCCGCTCCAGGTCTCGCCCGCGGCCGTTCCGGCGGTGCTGCTCCACAGGGCGATGATATTGCCCAGCGTGCCCAAAACCACCAGCAGACCGCCCGCGCCGGCCACCCAGCGCAGCGACGGCGGCACGGCCGTGACCGGCAGGAGCAGCAGAAAGATGAGCGGCAGCCCGACGACCATCATATCGCCGCTGACCCGCGCCCAGGGATGCCGCCCCGCGTCGGGCATGGCGGCATAGGCCAAGCCCAGGACGGCCAGCACGAACCAGCCCTCGGTGAACAGGTCGAGAAAGACGTGGGAGAGGGCGATGCCGACCAGCGGGTTGTCGGAGCGCGCCCCCATGCCGAGGATGCCCAGCGTGGACAGCAGCAGAAAGACGACGGCGGCGTTCATCAGCCACAGCGCCCGCGTCATGGGCGCGCCCCACACCTGCCGGAAGTAGACGGCGGCGAAGACGTACCAGGCGATGACGCACAGCGTGGCGGCGATGGCCGCGGGCGGCACGGACGCCCCGCCGATTTGGGCCGGGCCGTAGCCGTAGAGCATGAACAACACCCAGGCGGGCAGCCCCAGGACGATGACGACCGGGATGACGCGCCGCAAGCCGCGCCCCGGCGGCCGCCCCGTCAGGCGCGGCAACTGCGCGGCCATGAGGGCCATGATGGCCGGGGTGGCCCAGCTGAAGAACATCAGGTGCGAATGGGCGTGGCGCACGTTGGCGTAGCTCAGTCCGGCCATGCCGTAGAGCACGCCGAAGCGCAGGAACGCCCCGGTGGACCCGGCCAGCGCGAAGCAAGCCAGGGCGGCGAAGAAATATTTGTGGTACGTTGACATAATGAAACAGGAGAGCCGGGGATCGACGGGCCGCGATCAGCCCACGGTCGTCAGCTCCCGCGAATAGGACGACAGCGAGCGGCCGCCGTCGGCCGTGGCCACGATGTTGTCCTCGATGCGCACGCCACCGCGGCCCGGCAGGTAGATGCCCGGCTCGATGGTGAACACATTGCCGGGGGCGATGGGCGCCAGGTTGACCGGGCTCATGTCCGGCGGCTCGTGGATCTCCAGCCCCAGCCCGTGGCCGGTGCGGTGGATGAAATAGTCGCCATAGCCGGCGGCCTCGATGACGTCGCGGGCGGCGCGGTCGACCTGCTGCCCGGTGACGCCGGGCCGCACGGCGCGACGGCCGGCCTCGTTGGCCTGCCGGGTCACCTCATAGATGGCGCGCAACTCGTCGTCGATGTCGCCCACGGCGAAGGTGCGGGTCAGGTCCGACGGGTAGCCGTCGACATAGGCCCCCCAGTCGATGACCAGCAGATCGCCGGCGCGAATCGGCCGGTCGGTGGGCATGGCGTGGGGCGAGGCGCTGTTGGGTCCGGCGGCGATGATGGGGCTGAAGGACAGGCTCTCGGCCCCGGCGGCCAGCAGCTCCTGGGTCAGCATGGCGGCGATGTGGCGCTCGCTGAGGCCGATCTTGATGCGCGGCACGATCCGTTTGAGCGCCTTTTCGGCCACGGCGATGGCTCGCTCCATGGCGGCGATCTCGGTCGCGTCCTTCACCGAGCGCAAGGCCGACAACGCCGGCTCGGCCGGGGCGATCTGCAAGCCCGGCGCGTAGCGTTGCAGCAGTTGCAGCTCCAGCACGCGCATGTGGAGCATCTCCACCCCCAGCATGTAGTCGGCCAATTCCAGACGGGCGCAAGCCTGCTGGAACGCGCTCAGGTACCCCTCGGCGTCGTTCCAGTCGAAGATGCGGTCGTCGGGGATGCCGGCGGCGCGGGCCTTCATCGCCTCCAGCGTGGGGATGATGATGGCCGGGTCGTCGTCGGCGGGGATGAACAGCAGCGTCGGCCGCTCGCTCACGTGGGTGGTGATGCCGCTGATGTAGAACAGGTTCGGCCCCGGCATCAGGGCCAGCCCGTCAAGGCCGTGGGCCACGATTTGTTCAGTCAGACGCTCCAGACGTTGGGAATTCATTCGGCTTCGATCTCCAGTAGGGCCAGGCCCGCCGGGACGGAGTCGCCCGGCGCGCAATGGATATGGGTTACGCGGCCGCCATAGGGGGCCTGAATGGGGATGACCATTTTCATCGACTCCAGCAGGATGAGCTTGTCACCCGCGGCCACGAGGTCGCCCACGGCCACGAGGATCTGGGAGACGACGGCGGGGATGGTGGCGGCCAGCGAGCCGGGGGCGTCGTCACGCGCGGCGGCCGTCCGGCGCACCCGTGTGGCCGTTAGCGCGCGGCCGTCGATCCACAGGCGGCGGGCGTCGCCCTGCCGCGCCCCGGCCAGTCGCACGCGCCGCGTCGTGCCGTCCGCATGGCGGATCTCCAGCAGCAAGCGGCCGTTGTCGCGGTGGAGCAAGGTGACCTGAGCTGAGGACGCTCCGTCGCCGACGTGGACGTTGCCAACGTGGAACCGGTCGCCCTGGCGCGTGACGTCAAATTCGCGCTCTTCGTCGCCGATGCGGAGATGGACGTGGGTCATGGGTTGGATTGTAACTCAAAGTGGTGCAAGCAGTTAACTTAACGTCATGCTGTAGGGCACGCTGTCAGCTTGCCGACAACCTGTGGCGTAAGCTTTAGCTTGCGGGGCCTGTGGCGTAAGCTTTAGCTTGCGGGGCCTGTGGCGTA
>CAZZJN010000205.1:0-4063 GCA_964654505.1 uncultured Ardenticatenaceae bacterium
ATGTCAGCCTGTTGGGCAAGAGCCAGACGTTCCACGGCCGCCAGCGCATCGGCGATATCATGGCCCGCGCCACCAACGACGTACGCACCCTCAACGTCATGTTCAGCCCCGGCCTGATGCTCATCACCGACTCGCTTGTCGGGCTTGTGGCCCCCTTCGTCCTCATCTCACGGATTGACACGCGGCTGCTGCTGGTGCCGACGATCTTCCTCATCCTGTTCATCATCACCGTGCGCGACTACTCCCGGCGGCTCGCCCCCGTGAGCGAGGGGCTGCGCCAGTCGTTCGGCGTCATGAACGCGGGGCTGGCCGAGACGGTCAACGGCATCGAGGTCGTCAAGGGCAGCGCCGAGGAAGAGCAGGAAGCGGCCAAGTTCATGGGCAACGCCACCACCTACCGCGATTTCGCCGTCCGCGAGGGGGAGATTCAGGCGCGCTATCTGCCCATGCTGGTCTTTAGCCTGTGCTGGGGTCTGGCTTTTCTCCATGCGATGCTTCTCTGGCGCGAGGGCGGGCTGACTCTCGGTCAGGTGGTCAGTTACGTCGGGCTGGTGGGCTTTTTGCGCTTTCCGACCTTCATCTCCATCTTCTCCTTCCAGGTGGCCCAGCTCGGCATCGCCAGCGCGCGCCGCATCCTGGAGCTAATCAACACCGAGACCGACCTGGACGAGAACGAGGCCGGGATCAGCAAGCCGATCGAGGGATCGGTTGAGTTTCGGGATGTCAGCTTTAGCTATCACGGGGGGGAGCAGGAACACTCCCCGGCACCTCCATCCTCCGGCACCCCGGCTCCCCAATACGTCCTTAAAGATATCAGCTTCTCCGCCAACCCCGGTGAAACGGTCGCTATCGTAGGCCAAACCGGCAGCGGCAAGAGCACCATGACCCGGCTCATCAATCGCATCTTCGACGCCGGCAGCGGTCAGGTACTCGTCGACGGCATCGATGTCCGCGACTGGAATCTGGAGTCGTTGCGCTCGCAGATCTCCTTCATCGAACAGGATGTCTTCCTTTTCTCGCGCAGCATCGCCGAGAACATCGCCTTCGGCATGCCCGACGCGACACAGGCCGACATCGAGCGCGCCGCCCGCGCCGCCCAGGCCCACGACTTCATCATGAGCTTCGACAAGGGGTATGAGACCGAGGCCGGGGAGCGCGGCGTAACCCTCTCCGGTGGGCAGCGGCAGCGCATCGCCATCGCCCGCGCCTTCCTGACTAACCCGCGCATCCTCATCCTCGACGACAGCACCAGCGCCATCGACAGCGCCACCGAAGATCGCATCCAGCGGGCAATGTATGAGATCAGCCGCCAACGCACCACCTTCCTGATCACCCACCGTCTGAGTCAGATCCGCTGGGCCGACCGCATCCTCGTCCTCAAGGCGGGGCAGATCGTCGATCAGGGAACGCATGAGGAACTGCTCAATCGTTCGCATGATTATCAGAGGATATTTGCCAGGTATGAGTGAGAGGTCAGGGTGGGGGGGAAATAAGGTTACATCATTACGTTGAGCAGATTAAGCCATGACGGACAGCACCTTGGTACCAGCAGAACAAAAGACGATCCTTTTCTACGAGGACGAATTGACCGCAGTGCGGATGCGGGATGGCTCGGTCTACGTTCCGGTTAAACCCATTATTGACAGATTAGGAGTCAACTGGAGTGGACAATATTCCCGTCTCCAGCGAGATCCGGTACTGAAGAGTGAGCAACGTATTTGCGTTATACAAACACGTCAAAGAGGACAGCAAGAAGCCGTATGCATCCCTCTTGAGTACTTGAGCGGTTTTCTCTTCGGCATCAATGCTGACCGCGTTAAACCGGAGTACAGGGAAGATGTAATTCGGTACCAGCGGGAATGCTATAAGGTACTTTCGGAAGCGCTCTCCGAGGGTCGCCTCATTTCCAATATCACTTTCGACGATCTGCTTCAAACAGCCGATCCAGACGCAGTACAGGCGTACCAAATCGCCCAAGCGGTGATGAGACTCGCCCGGAGCCAGCTACTCCTTGAATCCCGGCTATCGGGTCGCCTGGAAGAGCATGAAAGTCGGCTTGTTACCCTTGAAGCGAAGTTGGGCGATTCAGGCCGGAATGTTACCCCGGATCAAACAAGTCAACTAAGTCAGGCTGTAAAGGTCATGGCGATTGAATTAGGAAAGAAAAGTGGCCGGAACGAATTTGGCGCTATCTATGGCGAGCTTTATCGCAAGTTCGGCATCACATCCTACAACAAGATGCTTCCGGCCCGTCGTTTTGAAGAGGCAATGAAATTTCTTACCGACTGGCATGAAAGCGTAACCGGTGCTGGAGGGCCATTCTAGAAATGGGCTTCATACTCGATGGTCTTGAGACCGAAAGCTACGATCGGCAATACAGCGATCGCGAACTGCTCGACCGCATCATCGGCTACTTCCGGCCCTATTCCAGCCGGATGGGCGTCATCGCGGTGATGATCACCCTCAACTCGGTCATGGGTGCGCTCGGCCCCATCGTCATCGCCCGCGCCATCGGCTATCTGGAGACTAACCCGGCGACCGTGACCATGGCCCTCGTCGCCGCCGGGGTCAGTCTGGTGGGCGCGTCGGCCTGGGGATTCAACTACATCCGGCAGATGCTCTCCGCCCGCGTGACGAGCAACGTCGTGCTGAAACTGCGCGAGGATGTCTTCACCGCCACCGTCCGCCATGACCTGTCGTTCTACGACGAACACCCCTCGGGCAAGGTCGTCAGCCGCGTCACGTCTGACACGCAGGACTTCGCCGAGGTGGTCAATCTGACCCTCAATATGCTCAGCCAGCTATTGCTGGTCGTCATGCTCATCGCCTATCTGTTGACCGTCAACGCCAAATTGACCTTACTCCTGGTGGCGATGTCGCCCTTCGCCGCGGCCATCGCCCTGAGCTTCCGGCGAATCGCCCGACGGGTGACCCAAAACGCCCGGCGCGTCACGGCCATTATCAATGCCCAGATTCAGGAGTCGATCAGCGGCATCCTCATCGCCAAGAGCTTCCGCCAGGAGCCGGCCATCTATGACACCTTCGACGCCAACAACCGCCAGGGCTACAGCGTCGGCCTGACGCGCGGCCTGACCCTGTCGGCCATCTTCCCGTTCATGGGGCTGGCGTCGGGTCTGGGAACGGCCGCCCTGGTTTATTTCGGCGGGCTGGCGACGCGCGGCCCCAACGCCATCTCCCCGGCCGAGTGGTTCCTGTTCATGCAGACGGTCGGCTTCTTCTGGTTCCCCATGACCAGCATCGCCTCGTTCTGGAGCCAATTCCAGGACGGCCTCTCGGCCGCGGAGCGCGTCTTCGCCCTCATTGACCGCGAGCCGAAGGTGAAGCAGACGGGTGACGAGCCGGTGGGACCGCGGGCAGGCAGAGGGGCAGAGGGGCAGGGGAGCGGAGGAGCAGAAGAGCAGAGGAGCAGAGGGGCAGAGGAGACGAAGTTCTCCTCATCTCCCCTGCGCCCCGGCTCCTCATCGATCCCGCCCACATACGGACATATCGAGTTCCGTCACGTCCGCTTCAGCTATACCGACCGCGAGGTGGTGCTGCCTGATTTCTCGCTGGACATCCGGGCCGGGGAGACGATCGCGCTGGTGGGCCACACCGGCGCGGGCAAGAGCAGCATCGGCAAGCTCATCACCCGCTTCTACGAATTCCAGGGCGGCCGGATATTGCTCGACGGCCGCGACATCCGCGATCTCAATCTGGGCCAGTATCGCCGCCAGATCGGCCTTGTCCCGCAAGAGCCGTTCCTGTTCGACGGCACGGTGGCCGACAACATCCGCTACGGCCGTCCCGAGGCGACGGACGAAGACGTCATCCGTGCCGCCCAAACGGTCAGTGGCGGGGAGTGGCTGGCCTCGTTGCCCGCCGGTCTGCAAACGGACGTGGGCGAACGCGGCGGCAGCCTGTCGATGGGGCAGCGCCAACTCGTCGCCCTGGCACGCGTGGTGCTGAAGGATCCGTCGATCTTCGTCCTTGACGAGGCCACGGCCAGCATCGATCCGTTCACCGAGTCGCAGATCCAGGAAGGGTTGCAGGAAGTCATGCGCGG
>CAZZJN010000206.1:0-4049 GCA_964654505.1 uncultured Ardenticatenaceae bacterium
GTGAAAACCCCTCCGTGTATCTCTGTGAAATCTCTCTCCGTGTATCTCTGTGAAAACCCCTCCGTGTATCTCTGTGAAATCTCTCTCCGTGTATCTCTGTGAAATCTCTCTCCGTGTATCTCTGTGAAATCCCTCCCCATGAACGCCGCAAGGAACTGAATTATGGCGCTTAGCAACAAAGAAAGAGTAGGACGTGTGTTGGATATTTTGGCCGCCGGGCTGGCCCCCTATGTCGTGCGCGAGTACCGCATGGTCTACAAGGGCGACTACGCCCACGAGATCGACGCCGCGCTGACCACCAACGCCTACGAACTGCCCCGCGAGGCATTCCAGGACGTCGATTCGCTGATTGGAGCGCTGGACGCCCAGAACACGCTCAAACTGATGTGGAGCCGCTATAACGAAGTATTCCAGCCCAAGCTCGGCTTCAGCGGCCGCAGCTACGTCAGCGAACTGATGAGCGCGCGCAACGACTGGGCCCACCAGAAAGCGTTCAGCAACGACGACGCCTACCGCGTGGCCGACACCGCCGCCCGCCTGCTCAAGGAAGTCAGCGCCGGAGAGCAAGCCCAGGCCGTCGAACTCATCGCCAAGGATCTGCTGCGCCTGCGCTATGATGAGGATGCCAAAAAAGCGAAGAAACACGCCGAGACCGGCCCACTGCAGGAAGGCACCACGCCCGCCGGCCTGAAATCCTGGCGCCAGGTCGTCAGCCCGCACCCCGACGTCGCCGGCGGCCGCTACCTGCAAGCCGAGTTCGCCGCCGACATGGCCCAGGTGCTGACCGGCACGGCCGCGCACGAATATCAGGACCCGCGAGAGTTCTTCCGCCGCACCTATCTGACCGAGGGGTTGCTCAACATGCTGGTCACCGGCATCAAGCGGCTCACGTCGCAGGGCGGCGACCCGGTCGTCCAGCTGCAGACCGCCTTCGGCGGCGGCAAGACCCACTCCATGCTGGCCCTCTACCACCTGAGCAGCGGCGACGTCAAGCTGAGCGACTTCGTCGGTGGCGAACGCATCGCCGCCCTCATCGGCAACGTCGATCTGCCCGAGGCCAACCGCGCCGTCCTCGTCGGCACCGCCCTCAACCCGTCGCAGCCGCGCGACCACGCCGACGCCACCACCCGCACCCTGTGGGGCGAACTGGCCTGGCAGCTGGGCGGCGTCGAAGGCTACGAGATGGTGGCAACGGCCGATCAAAAAGGGGTCAGCCCCAATTCCGACACCCTGAAGGAGATGCTCGACCGGTTCGGCCCCTGCCTCATCATCATCGACGAATTCGTGGCCTACGCCCGCAACATCTACCACGTCGAAGGGTTGCCCTCCGGCAGCTTCGACTCCGTCATGACCTTCGTCCAGGCCCTGACCGAAGCCACCCGCCGCTCGAGCGACTCCATGCTGCTCATCTCTCTGCCGCAGTCGGTCATCGAGGTCGGCGGCGAGGCGGGGCAGGAGGCGCTGGCCTACCTGGCCCACGTCGTCGGCCGCATCGAATCGGTCTGGAAGCCGGTGACAGCCACGGAGAGCTTCGAGATCGTGCGGCGGCGGCTGTTCGCCACCGAGATCGACTACGCCGCCCGCGACGCCGTCGTCAGCGCCTTCGGCGACATGTACCGCAACAGCCCCGGCGAATTCCCGTCCGGCGTGGGCGAGGGCGCCTACCTCGAGCGTCTGAAGGCGGCTTACCCCATCCACCCCGAGCTGTTCGACCGGCTCTACCAGGACTGGTCGACCCTGGAGCGATTCCAGCGCACCCGCGGCGTCCTGCGCCTGATGGCCGCCGTCATCCACGACTTGTGGACCAACAACGACCCCTCGCTGCTCATCATGCCCGGCACCGTTCCGCTGGCCGCCTCGCCGGTGCGCAATGAGATGTTACGCTATCTGCCCGACACGTGGACGGCGGTGTTCGACAAGGACGTCGACGGGCCGGAATCGCTGCCGCGACAGATCGACGGCGACGTGCCCGCGCTGGGCCGCCTGGCGGCGGCGCGACGCGTGGCCCGCACGGTATTCCTCGGCAGCGCCCCTTCGGTGGCCGGGCAGAGCGCGCGCGGCCTGGAAGAGGTCCGCATCCGCCTCGGCTGCGCCCAGCCCGGGGAAGCGGCGGCCATCTTCGGCGACGCGCTGCGCCGCATGGGCAGCCAGCTGACCTATCTCTACACCGACGGCAGCCGCTACTGGTACGACACGCGGCCGACGGTCAATCGTCTGGCCAAGGACCGCGCCCAGGCGTTCCCGCGGGCGGAGGTGCAGCGCGAAATCATCGAGCGCCTGCAAAAGGTGGCGAAGAATCGCGAGTTCGCCGCCTTCCATGTCGCCCCCGCCGGCAGCGGCGACGTGGCCGACGAGGCGCGGGCGCGGGTCGTCGTGTTGCCCCCCGGCGCGACGCACAGACGGCAGCGCGACGACAGCGAGGCCATGCGCCAGGCGGCCGAGATACTGGACAAGCGCGGCAACGGGCAGCGTCTCTTCAAGAACATGCTGGTCTTCATCGCGCCGGACGAAAGCGGCATGCAGGAGCTTGAGGAAGCTGCGCGCGAATTTCTGGCGTGGCGATCGATCCGCGATGAAGAAGATCCGCTCAACCTGGACGCCCAGCAAAGGAGGCAGGTTGGAAACAGCCTGAAGACGGCCGACAACACCGTCGACACCCGCTTGCAAGAAGCCTACCGCTGGCTCATCGCCCCCGGCCAGCCTGAGCCGCTCGGCCCGATCGAGTTGAAGGCCTACGGCATCGGGGGCAGCGACAACCTCTACAACCGGGCCGCACAACGGCTGCGCAATGACGAGCTTCTCATTCGTCGCCTCTCGCCCGACAGCCTGCGGATGGAGCTGAACCGTTACATCTGGAACGAGGATCGCGGCTATGAGGTTGGACTCAAACAATTGTGGACCTACTTCGCCCAATATTGCTACCTGCCGCGCCTGTTCGACGAAACCGTCCTGCTGGATGCGGTAAAAGATGGCGTGCAGCGACTGGATGCGCCATTCGCCTGTGCGACAGGCAAGGACGAAGCGGGCCACCATACCGGCGTGGTCCTGCGTACGTTGGGGTCGGTCTATTTCAATGAGCACAGCCTGCTGATCCACCCTGAACACGTCCGCGAACCAATCCCGCCGGAACCCGCGCCGCCCGGCCCCGGCCCCGTCCCTGGCGCTGTCGGGCCTGGATCGGCAGGAAAAGGCGGTTCCGGCGTTGATCCGATCGCCCCGTCCCCGGCGCGCAACCCGGCACGCTATTACGGCCGCGTGCAGCTTGACCCGCAACGCATCATCAAGGAGATGGATGTCGTCGTTGAGGAGATCGTCCAACGGCTAACCGGGCTGGTCGGCTGCGAAGTGAAAATCACGGTCGAGATAGCCGCTCGTAAACCGGACGGCTTCGATGAGGGAATTGTCCGCACGATCAACGAGAACAGTCGGACGCTGAAGTTTGAGGCATTTGGATTTGAGGAGGGGTGAGCTTGCCGTGCGGCCAGGCCCACGACACCGTGCTCATCTACAACATGCGCTATCTCGGCTCGGTGGAAGACCGCGTCCACGAGTTGCTGTCCACCCGCCTGCAGAACGTCTACACCCTCTTCGGCCAGCTGCCGGACGTGCTGGAGGATGTCTGGGGGCTGACGGCCCAGGGGCAGATCGAGGAGGCCAGGCGCATCATCGACGCCGTGCCCCGGCAACACCCGTTCCAGCTGCGCAACGCGGCCGTGGCCAAGGTCGATTGGGAGAGCTGCGAACTGGCGCTGTCGGCGGCCGAGAAGCGGCGGGTGCTGGGGGAGGGGGAATGTTCGCATAGTTTAACGTTTTGAGGCAGCGAGCGGCCGCGGCGGCGACCGGGCGGGGCCTAACCGCCAAGCCCGGCCAACAATTCCACCCAGTTCGGCTGTTCGGCCATCACCATCCCGACAAGCTCCCTTAAACGGTCACGGCGGCGGCACGAAGAGCGCCATCACGGATACGGGTTCGGCGTCGGCGTCTTCATCACCGGCGACTCGGCCGTTGGCGTGGACGCCGGAGGCGGCGTGGCCGGCACCTGCGTAACC
>CAZZJN010000207.1:0-4025 GCA_964654505.1 uncultured Ardenticatenaceae bacterium
CACCATCACCGCCGTATCGCCTGTCTATGCCACCGAACCGTGGGGGGAGGTGGATCAGCCGCCTTTCCTTAACATTTGTGTGGCCATCTCCAGCGATCTGTCGCCCCACGATCTACTCCATCACGTCAAGGAGATCGAGCGCCGACTGGGCCGCGTGGAGAGCTACCGCTGGGGCCCGCGTCTCATCGACATCGATATCCTGTTTTACGATCGGCTGGTCGTGCAGGACGACGAACTGACCATCCCGCACCCGCGAATTGCCGAACGAGCGTTCGTTCTGGCCCCGCTGGCCGTGCTCATCCCTGACTTTCGCCATCCACAGACCGGCCTCACCGTAGAGGAGATGCTGGACCAGGTCGATGCGACCGGCGTGGAGCGGATGGTCGAATTGCCGTTTCCCACCGCTGATCCGCAGGCGGCCGTCGCGCACGCCTGATTCGGGAGACCCGCCCAATGCACCCGGACTCACACCACAACATGCCCGAATGGGGCCGTCGCACCTACGTCATGGGTGTCATCAACGTCACGCCGGACAGCTTCTCTGGTGACGGGTTGGTCGCCACCGGTGATCCGGCCGACGTATTCGAGCGGGTGGCGCAACAGGCCGCCCATTTTGCCGAGACGGGGGCCGATATGCTGGACATCGGCGGGGAGAGCACGCGCCCGGGCAGCGTGCCGGTGTCGGCCGGCGAGGAACTGGCCCGTGTTATTCCCGCCATCGCGGCCGCCCGCGCGGCCGCGCCGGGGATGATCATTTCCATCGACACCTACCGGGCCGAGGTGGCCGCCGCGGCGCTTGACGTCGGGGCCGACTGGGTCAACGACGTGTGGGGGCTGCGCATGGATCCGGCCATGGCCGGACTGGTGGCCGAACGCGGCTGCCCGGTCATCATCATGCACAACCGCAGCAAACCCAAGGATGTGAATCAGGAGGCGCGTCTGGGCGGCCGCTACATCGGCGTCCATTACGACGACCTGCTGGGCGACATCCGCGCCGAGTTGACGGCCCAGGCCGCCATTGCCCTGGCCGCCGGGGTGCAACCCGACCGCATCATACTCGATCCCGGCATCGGCTTCGGCAAGACGGTGGAGCAAAATCTGGAATTAATCGATCGACTGGACGAGATCAAAACGCTGGGCTACCCAGTTTTGCTCGGACCGTCGCGCAAATCGTTTATTGGCTACGCGCTGGACCTGCCGCCCGACCAACGGCTGGAAGGCACGGCGGCAGCCACGGCAATTGGCATCGACCGGGGGGCCGACATCGTCCGCGTCCATGACGTGGCCATGATGGCCCGCATCGCTCGCATGACCGACGCCATTGTTCGACACGTGTGAAATCGGCGGATGCTTTCTCGGGCAACCTGTATCGGCCTTTCTCTGTCTCGGCCGGTGATCGGTGAAATCCGGAGATGCATTCCAAAATAGAGTTGTGGAGGAGTTTCCCATGTTGGATTTTCGTCCGGATGAAGAACAAAAGATGCTGACGGAGACCATCGCCCGCTTCGCTCGCGAGCGCGTGCGCAAGGTCTATCGCGAGGCTGAGGAGGATGGCGCGATTCCCGCCGCGACAGCCCGCGCCGGGTGGGAGATCGGCCTGTTGCCGACGGCCGTGCCCGAAGCCTACGGCGGGTTTGGCGACTATTCGGTCGTCACCGGCGCGCTGGCGATGGAGGAGTTCGGCTGGGGCGACCTGGCCGTCACCTTCAACGTCATGACCCCCAATCTCCTGGCCATTCCGCTCATGCTGTGCGGCACCGAGGAGCAGAAGGCGGACTATCTGCCGCTGTTCACTCAGGAAGCGCCGCCCAAGGTCACGGCCGCCCTCACCGAGCCGGTCGTGCAGTTTAACCCCTACAAGCTCAAGGCCACGGCCGTCCGCGACGGCAACGCCTATGTGCTGAACGGCCGCAAGACGCTCGTCCCCCTGGCCGACGAGGCGGAAACGATCCTCGTCTATGCCGCCGAGGACGGCGTGACCCAGGCCTTTATCGTGCCCACCGGCGTCGACGGGCTGACCATTGACGCGCGCGACAAGCTGATGGGCGTGCGGGCGCTTTCGACCAATCTGATCACCCTGACCGACGTCCGCATCCCGGCGGCCAACAAGCTGGGCGGCGAGGCGGGGATCGATTTCAGCCTGATCCTCAATCACAGCCGGGTGGCGTTGGCCGCGGCCGCCGTGGGGCTGGCTCGCGCCGGGTTTGAATACGCCCGCGACTACGCCAAGCAGCGCGTGCAGTTCGGCGAGCCGATCGCCCACCGCCAGTCCATCGCCTTCATGCTGGCCGATATGGCCACCGAGATCGATGAGGCGCGGCTGCTGGTCTGGGAGACCGCCTGGCAGCTCGATCAGGGCAAGGACGTCACCCGCGAGGCGGCAATCATGAAACATCAGGTCGACCGGATGGTCATGCAGGTGGCCGACCGCGCCGTGCAGACCCTGGGCGGCTACGGCTATATCCGCGAGTACCCGGTCGAGTTGTGGCTGCGCAACGCGCGCGGTTTCACCACATTCGACGGTCTGGCGATTATTTAGTGCGTGAATACGAACGCGAACAGGAGCCTATTCCATGATCAGTTTTGAAATACCTCCCTTCATTGAGAATCAGATGCAGTTAATTCGCATGGTCGCCGAACAAGCGATGCGGCCGTATTCGCGCCAGCTGGATGAACACGAGCACGAGCGGCCGGAGGCCTTTGTGGCGATGACCTGGCCCTTCACCCAGGAGATGGTCAAGCGCACGCTGAAGCCGCTCATGGCCCAGATCGAAGCCAACGGCAATGGCCACAATGGGAACGGCCATAGTGGCAACGGCAGCGCCAAACCGAAGAAGGAAGGCGTCGACTACGGCATGCTGTCCTTCATCTTCATGATCGAGCAGCTGAGCTGGGGCGATGCCGGGCAGTACCTCTGCCTGCCGCACCCGATGCTGGGCGGCGCGGCCGTCGATTCGGCCGGAACGCCCGAGCAGCGCGTCCGCTTCCTCAGCAAGTTCACCGAGGGCGCTCCCAAGTGGGGGGCGATGGCCATCACCGAGCCGGGCGCCGGCTCCGACAACAGCGCCATGCGCACCACGGCCGTGCTTGACCCCGCTACCAACGAGTGGGTGCTGAACGGCGAGAAGATCTTCATCACCAATGGCGCGCTGGCCCTCAAGGAGTCAGACGGGCTGTGCGTCGTCTGGGCCACCGTCGATCCCGCGGCGGGGCGGGCGGGCATCAAATCCTTCGTCGTCGAGGGCCACACGCCCGGCGTCAGCATCGCCAAGCAGGAGCACAAGCTGGGCATCCGCGCCAGCGATACCGTGGCCCTCCATTTCGATAACGCCCGCATCCCCTTCGAGAACGTACTGGGGGATCAGGAAGTGCGCCAGACCGAGAGCCGCAAGGGTTTCGCCGGGGCGATGAAGACCTTCGACGCCTCGCGTCCCGCCGTGGCCGCCAGCGCCATCGGCATCGCCCGCGCCGCCATGGAGTTCACGATCGAGAAGTTGGCCGAAGAGGGCATCACCGTCGATTACACCAAGCCGCTGCACGAGCTGACGGCCGTCGAGCGCGATGTCATGGAGATGGAAGCACGCTACAAGGGGGCCTGGCTGCTGACCCTGCGGGCGACGGCCCAGATGGCCCACGGCGAGAGCAATCGCCTTGAGGCCAGCATGTGCAAGTATCGCGCCGGGGACGCCGTGACCTGGATCACCCAGAAGGCGGTCGAGTTGCTCGGCCCCAAGGGTTATTCCCGCGAATGGCTGGCCGAGAAGTGGATGCGCGACGCCAAGATCAACGATATCTACGAAGGCACCAAGCAGATCAACCAGCTTATCGTCGCCCGGAGCATCCTGGGGTATTCTCGCCGGGAACTGAAGTAGCCCCCGGCTCAAAACAACGTCTATAATCGGTCCGTCCCGGTTTGTGTTTCAGCCCCGGGACGGACCGACTACACGCGGAAAACCAAATCATCAGGTTCAACAGGAGCGCGCATATGACCTACCGAATTGACAAGGTTGGAATTGTCAGAGCGG
>CAZZJN010000208.1:0-3984 GCA_964654505.1 uncultured Ardenticatenaceae bacterium
CACCGGGCTGGGCGGTGACGACGGTCGGGGACGTGTCCTGGGCGGCCGTCGGGGCGGGTGTGGCGGCCGTCAATGTGACCGCCAGCAGGAATAGCCGGAGCAGGGTGGCGCGGCCGCGTTGGATCGCCTTTGAGCTGAAATTCATGGGGCTATTTTAGCGAGGCTGCGGCTTATAGCACAAGCTGTCAGCTTATGAAAGCGTCACAGCCTGTAAGGCTGTGCTACATGACAACCCATCCATCTTTTCCTTAGACATTTCGCCGGAATAATCTACAATACATTCCGCAGGTCGGCCGCGACGCCGGTCAGGAGATCATTGAAGGAGCAAGTCGCCCATGACTGGAAAAATTGAGATTATGTCCCCGGTGGACGTGGCCTGGCTCAGCATGGAGGAGCCGACCAACCTGATGATGGTCAACGGCATCATCGTCTTCGATCGGCCGCTGGACATGGAGCGGCTGCGGCAGGTGCTGGAATATCGCTGGCTGCGCTATGAGCGTTTTCGGCAGCGCGTCGTCCACTCGCCTGTGCCCGGCTTCCGCCCCCATTGGGAGACCGATCCCAACTTTGATCTCGACCTGCATCTGCAGCGCATCGCCTTGCCCGCGCCGGGCGACCAGGCCGCGCTGCAGGATCTGGTCAGCGACCTGATGTCCCAGCCGCTCGACTTCTCGCGGCCGCCGTGGAAGTTCTACGTCATCGAGAACTACGGCGAGGGCTGCGTGGTCATGCCCCGGTTGCATCATTGCCTGGCCGACGGCATGGCGCTGGTGTCGGTGCTGCTGGCCATGACCGACTTCCAGCCCGACGCGCCGCTGGTCCCCAGCGAGGAGACCATCTCGACCAGCAGCGACAGCCTGCTCGACGGGGTGGCGCGCGAGGTGGGCAACACCCTCGGTCTGGTTCGGCGCACGGCCGACCGCGCCTACCGCGAGGTGGCGGGCGTGGTGCAGGACACCGACCGGGCGCGGCAATTGGGCGAGCAGGGGGCGGGCGTGGGGCTGGCCGCCACGCGCCTGCTGGCCCGCCCGTCCGACCCGCGCACCCGGCTGAAGGGCAAGCTGGGGGTCATGAAGCGCGCCGCCTGGTCGCATCCCATCCCTCTGGGCGACATCAAGCAGATCAGGAGCCAACTGGGCGGCACGGTCAACGATGTGCTCATCACGGCCGTGTCGGGCGGGCTGCGCCGCTATCTGCTGTCGAAGGGGGACTCGCTGCGCGACGGCGACAAGGACCTGGAGTTTCGCGCCGCCGTGCCCGTCAACTTGCGCGGCGAGGCCGACAACGGCAAGCTGGGCAACAAGTTCGGGCTGGTCTTCCTGTCCCTGCCGGTGGGCATCGAGGAGCCGGTCATGCGGCTGGTGGAGGTGCGGCGGCGGATGCAGGCGCTGAAGCGCTCGGCCGAGGCTCCGGTCACGCTGGGCGTTTTGGGCGCGATGGGCATGGGCACCGACGCCTTCCGCGAGGTGGTCGTGCGCATCCTGGAGCCCAAGGCCACCGTCGTGCTGACCAATGTCCCCGGCCCGCCCATTCCCCTCTACATGGCCGGGCAGCAGATTCGCGAGATCATGTTCTGGGTTCCGGCTGCCGGGCGCCTGGGCGTGGGCATCAGCATCCTCAGCTACGCCGGCAATGTCTACCTGGGCGTGGCCACCGACGAGGGCCTCGTGCCCGACCCCGACCACATCATCGACGGCGTCTATGAGGAGCTGGATCGCATGATGGTCATCGCCCGGGCGATCAAGGCCGGCAGTACCTGATAACAAAAAAGCCGAACCGGGAACGCATTCCCGATTCGGCCGGCTCTTTTAATCCGAAGCCCTAGTTCATCATGTAGGCGAACTCGCCCAGGGCGCTGCTGTGGCGCAGCTTGCTGAGGGCGGTCTTTTCCACCTGGCGGATGCGCTCGCGGGACAGCTTGAACATCTCGCCCACTTCCTTCAGCGTGTGGGCGTCCGATCCCTGCAAGCCGTAGCGCAGCCGGATGATCGACGCCTCGCGGGGGGTCAGCTCGTTGAGGATCTGCTCCACGTGCTCGCTGAACAGCTTGTTGGCGACGACATCGGCCGGGGCCTCGATCTCGCGATCCTCGATGAAATCGCCCAGTTCGGCATCCTGATCGTCGCCCGCCGGTTGCTCCAGCGCCAGCAGCGGCCGGGTGATCTGCAGCAGCCATTGCACCTGGTCGGGAGGCAGTTCCACGATGCGGGCCAGTTCCTCGATGTCGGCCGTTCGCCCCTGATTTTGCTCGATGTCGCGGATGGCGCGGTAGAGCTTGCGCACGTTGCCGGTCTGGTGGGCGGGGATGCGAATCATGCGGCCGTAGTTGGACAGGGCGCGGGTGATGCCCTGCCGAATCCACCAGGTGGCGTAGGTGCTGAAGCGGTTGCCGCGGGTGTAGTCGAACTTGTCCACGGCCGTCAGCAAGCCGATGTTGCCTTCCTGAATCAGGTCGAGGAAGTCCAGCCCCTGGCCGAAGTAGCGCTTGGCGATGCTGATGACCAGCCGGGTGTTGGAGCGCACCAGCATGGCGCGGGCGGCCTCGGCCATGGCCACCAGTCGCTGCAGTTCGGCCGCCTCGTCGCTGTCGGGATCCAGCCCGGCCAGCTGCTCGGCCGCGAAGCGCCCCATCTCGATCTGCTGGGCCAGCTCGACCTCTTCCTCGGCGTTCAGCAGGCGCTGGCGGTTGGTCTCCAGCATGTAGCGGCTGAGGAAATCGCCCACGGGCAGCTCGCTGAGGGCGGAGCGGCGGGCCTGGTGGGTCTTCTGCAGGGCCTCGAAGCCGTCGCCGGTATGCTGGCGGTCGAACTCGTCGAGGTAGCTCTCCATGTCGACGAAGTCGCCGGCGTCGTCGACGTCAGTGTCGGCTTCGGCCACGGCCTCATCGGCGGCCGGCTCGGCGTCGTCGTCGGCGTGGTCGTCCAACAGATGGCCGGCGGGTTTGGCCGCCGGCAGGAGGCCTTCAAACTCGATATCCAGCTCGCCCAGGCCATTATGTTCCGGCCGGGCGGCGGGGATTCGGGCGGCGGTCTTGTTGGCGCCGCTCAGGTCCCACACAAACTCGGCCGCCTCGCCGGGGGCTTTATTCTTATTTTTATCATGAATATCAACTAAAAATGTGGCCATAATTTATACCCTTCTCCGTCGGCAGCGCGCAAAAAAATGTAGGACTGTCGTAAATAATTATCCGGGTGGCAGGTCTGGAAGGTCAGAATCATGCAGGTGGTCGATGCCCGGCCCCATCAGGATAAGCGATGACTATTAAATTCGTGTAAAAATTCGACCGAACACGGCGGCAAAAACCGGTTTTTGCCGGGGATCGGGCTGTTTATACATTCGCTGTGACCTTGACGCGCGGTAGTGGGGGAATCTTACCTGAACCGGTGGATTGTGCCGGTGGAATGGCCCCCCTCTCTATATATACTTTAATTACTTTATTTACTTTCTTATATATCGCGGGGACGGGGGTTATGAAAGTTAAACAAGTAAATAAAGGGAAGAATGGGGAGGGGCAGCTGACAGCTTGCGCTACAGGTGTTGTATGTTGCGCGGCAAGGGGGAGTGGTTATCATATCGGATGCCAATGGTTACCGGGCCCAAGGACAAACAGGCTATTTCCAAACAGCGCGTGGCCGACCACGGCGAGGTCTACACCGGCGCGCGCGATCACGCCACAGCCACGCCGCTGGTCATCGACCGCGATCTGACGCTGTATGACGTGATCTGGGCCGCCGCGGGCACGCCCAACGCCGTCTTCGCCATTAAGCCCGACGACCTGGTGCGGGCCACCAACGGCCGGACGGCCAATCTGAAGGTTGAACTGGAGTGTTCGTGAGTTGACGGCGGCACAAACTGACAGTTTGCAGGGCCGCGTACATACCCTATCCCGGCCCGGAGGTGTGGTATAATCTCCTCACGATCGATCGAGGTGCACAATGCAGACAATTCAGAGCATCAATCAAATCGCCACGGATAGTCGCGTGC
>CAZZJN010000209.1:0-3962 GCA_964654505.1 uncultured Ardenticatenaceae bacterium
CCGGCCATAGCGTTGCCAGGCTGTTCCCCGCGGGCGGAGCGACGAGATTTCCGGCGCTGCTGAACGCGAAGGCGAAACCGACGGCCGTTCCGGCATAGAGCGGCCCAACATACTCGGATTCGATGGTCATGGTTGTGAAGATCGCCCCTGCTATCACCCACGCCCCCGCCCGCGCCGTCAAAACGCCGAAAACCGCACCCCCTGCCCCAGCCTTTAACTTGCTTTACTTGATTAATTCCCCTTGGCTATCTATTGACATAGAACATATATTCTATAATATATTATTATAGTCTATATATCAGGTAGTCGGTTAGCTTGCAGAGATATGTTTGACTGCCGGCACGGGCATCACGGCTCTACTCCCGGCCGGTGTCTCCGGCGGCCGTCCGTGGATGCTCTCCGCCATTAATAAAGTAAATCAAATAATCCCCGGGAGAGAGGGTCGTTAATTTTCCATTTTGACGGCGCGGGCGACGGCGTATCCGACAGCAATCGGTCGGGCGACATCAGGAGTCATTCGATGAGCAACGTGATTAACTTGCGGGTTCCGGATTCGCTCCTCGAGCGGATCAAGAAGTTGTCCAAAGACGTCGGCGTCTCCCTGAATCAATATGTGCAGATGGCTCTGGCGGAGAAACTGGCGCGCGAGGAGACGTTACAAATGTTGGAGGGCCGGTTCAATGAGCTGGAGCAGTACATCAACATCACGCTCCTGAAACGGGAAACTGAATACGACAAACGATTCCAGGACGCTATCCGTCAGGTCAACGGCCGCTACCAGCTAATCGAAAAGACAGTCCGCCGTTACAAGGGTTAGTAGCGCCACCCGGCCGGAGCGCCCCACTCACTCATACGACCGGCTGCGGCATCCTGACCTGCACCCATGCCAGCCCCTTGTCGAAATCGCCGAACATCGCCCCGGGGCAGCGATACATGCGGCTGATGATCTTGTTGGCCAGCGGCGCGTAGAAGGCGACGAACTTGCTGTTGGCGCTGATAATGGCCATGCCGACGCAATCCCGCTCCAGACGCTCCCTGTTGGCAACCATCCACGCCTTTTGCACCTTGGCCAGGCCCGGCTCGTGGTGATGCTTGTGGTTGTGGTGGTGATGATGATCGTCGTCGTCGATCTCGCCGTCAAAATCCTTGTCGAAATCGTCGCTGTCGGGATGGGCCTCGTCGAACTTGTAATGCATCACCACCCCGAACTTGCCCTCGCGCAGCAGCAGTTCGTCGACGGCGGCAAACAGCTGTTTGGTACGTGCAAGGGACATGTGCTCATCATAAATGTTGATCACATAAAGGGCCGGCAACTGTTCATCGATTGAAAAAGACATATTTTGATCCTCCGGGCAGATACCATAACATTACCCTCAGGCCGGATCAATCACGCCTGTTCAAGCTGTTTTGAACGTCTGTTAAATTGCAAATGAATCGAGGGGAAAGAAGCGTATCATGACCAAAACCATCCTCACCGCCGCCCTGACCGGCGTGCTGACCACTCGCGCCCAATCCCCGGCCATCCCCTACACGCCGGACGAGATCGCCGAGGAAGCGCGACGCAGCGTGGAGGCCGGGGCCGCCATCGTCCACATCCACGCCCGGCAGGACGACGGCCGCCCGGCCTACGATGTCGACACCTACGCCCGCATCGATGCCGCCGTGCGCGCCCGTTGCCTCGACGTCATCATCAACTACTCCACCGGCGCGATCGGCATTTCCCGCGAGGAGCGCGTGGCCCACATCGCCGCCCTGCGCCCCGACATGGCCGCGCTGAACATGGGCAGCATGAACTACGCCATCTACTCCGAAAAGAACAAGGCGTTCTACCATGACCACGTCTTCGCCAACCCGTTCAGCGACATCCTGTTCTTCCTGGAGGCGATGAACGCCGCCGGCACACGGCCGGAGATGGAATGCTTCGACACCGGCCACATCCACAACGCCGCGCCGCTGATCGACATGGGCGCGCTGCGGCCGCCGTATCAGTTCAGCCTGATCATGGGCGTGCTGGGCGGCATCCCCGGCACGACGAAGAACCTGGTGCAGCAAGTGGCCGCGCTGCCGGCGGGGGCGCATTGGCAGGTCATCGGCATCGGCGCGCGGCAATGGCCGCTGGCGGCCGCGGCCGTCTCGCTGGGCGGCAATGTGCGCGTGGGGCTGGAGGACAATCTCTACATCGCCCCGGGGCAATTGGCGCGGTCGAACGGCGAGCTGGTGGCCAAGGCGGCCGAGCTGGTGCGGCTGGTGGGCGGCGAGGTGGCGACGGCGGCGGAGGCGCGGGAGATGCTGCAACTGCCGCGATTTCAGTGAGGGTAAGACGGAAGCGCTATTGACAAGTTATACGGCTGTGCCGTATAATCCAATGAGACAACGCCATGGTTTTTGTCGAGACCACCACCTTCACCAGGTTCATCGGCCACTATCTAACCGACGATGAATATTGGGGTCTCCAGATGTTCCTTGTAGAGCGGCCGGATGCCGGACAGATCATACGGGGTACTGGCGGGGTTAGAAAGCTCCGGTGGGCGGCTGCCGGCAAGGGTAAAAGTGGCGGGGTACGAATAATCTACTTTTGGCAGGTGACCAAAGATAAGATCTGGATGCTGACGATTTATAGCAAATCCGAGCGCGAGACAATTCCCGCCCACATCCTTAGCCGAATTGCGGAGGAAATAGGTCATGACTGATCGAAACATTGGGCTTGAGATCCTGGAGGGCATCCGGGAAATCAAAGCCTTCGAGCGCGGCGATATCGAGGGATTACGGACTCGTGAGCTAAAAGCGCCGGCCGCACCTGAACAAATCAGGAAACGCATGGGGCTATCGCAAGCGGCGTTTGCCGGATTAATGGGCGTCAGCGTCAGAACAGTGCAGGATTGGGAACAGGGCCGCCGGGAGCCGAGTGGCCCCGCACGATCGCTTCTGCGTATCGCCGAGCAACGCCCCGAAGTATTACTGGAATTGGCCTAGGCCCAATCCCATCAGGATGCCTGATATGATTCATATTCCCAGGAATCGTTTGCCGACCCACCCCGGCGAAATGTTGCTCGAGGAGTTCCTCAATCCAATGGGGATGACGCAGCGGGAATTGGCCGGCGCTATCCACGTTCCCTACCAAAGGGTAAACGAGATCATCAACGGCAAGCGTGGAGTAACCCCGGCAACGGCATTGCGATTGGCGCGTTTCTTTGGAATGAGCGCCGGATTTTGGATGAACCTGCAATTGCGCTGGGACCTTTATCAGGCACAACAGGACGAGGCTGAAGCGCTCGATACAATTCAGCCCTATGCTGCTACATAATGACGAGGAACCGCAGGAGTAGCTTATGAACGCCCGTGTTCTGGATCAGCACATTGAGATAACGCCTGATGTGGCAGGTGGCAAGCCGCGCATTGCCGGACGACGTATTACCGTCCAGAACATCGCTATCTGGCACGAGTATATGGGGCTAAGCGCCGACGAGATCGCGTCTGAATATGACCTGTCGCTTGGCAACATTTACGCTGCATTGGCCTACTACTTCGACCATCGCGACGAGATCGAACAGCAAATTGCTGAGGATTCAGCATTTGTCGAACTGCTTCGCAAACAAACTCCATCGCTATAGAATGGTTATTCCCTCCTCCATATCGACCCGCTCCCCCGACTACCTCGCCAATCGCGCCGCCATGCAAGCCCTCGTCGACGAGCTGGCCGAGCGACAGGCGCGGGCGGCCGCCGGCGGCGGCGAGCGCGGCGCGCGCAAGTTCCGCGAGGCGGGCAAGCTACTGCCCCGTGAGCGGGTGGAGATGTTGCTCGACCCGGCCACCCCCTTTCTGGAGCTGTCGCCGCTGGCCGCCGAGGGCCTGTACAACGACGAATCCCCGGCCGCGTCACAGATCACCGGCATCGGCCGCGTCAGCGGCGTCGAATGCCTCATCTTCGCCAACGACGCCACGGTCAAGGGCGGCGCGGTCTA
>CAZZJN010000210.1:0-3953 GCA_964654505.1 uncultured Ardenticatenaceae bacterium
GTGGCGCGGGCCGGGAAAGACGGCATCGCGATTCCGGAGGTGATGGACTTCCAGTCAATCGCAGGTCAGGGCGTGCGCGGCACAGTCGACGATCCGGCGCTGGGCCGGGTAGCGGTCCATATCGGCAGCCCGCGCTACTTCGCCCGCTTCGAGGACAACGGCCGCCTCCCGGAGGCGACGGCCATCGTCAACCGGCTTGAGGAAGAGGGGCAGACAAGCGTCATCGTGGCCCTGATAAAGGAAGAGGAACGGCAGCGCGACGACAATAATGCCGGGACACTCCGCTACCTGGGCGTCATCGGCATGGCCGACGCGCTGCGACCCGACGCGGCCAAAGTCGTGAGCGACCTGAAGCGAACCGGCATCGAGCGGGTGATCATGCTGACGGGCGACAATCAGCGGGTGGCCGACCGAATCGCCGCCGCAACGGGCGTGGACGAAGCCCGGGCCGGCCTGCTGCCTGAAGACAAGGTGGCGGCCGTGCGCGACATCCGCGACACCTACGGCCCGGTAGCCATGGTTGGCGACGGCGTCAACGACGCCCCGGCGCTGGCCGCGGCCACGATCGGCATCGCCATGGGCGCAGCCGGGACGGACGTGGCTCTGGAGACGGCCGACGTGGTGCTGATGGCCGACGATCTCAACAACATCCCCTACGTGCTCCGTCTGAGCCGGGCCACGCGCCGGACGATCTTCGTCAACCTGGGCTTCGCCCTGTTCATGATCGGGCTGATGTTGACGGCCATCTTTTGGCGCGATCTGCCTCTGCCGCTGGCGGTCATCGGCCACGAGGGGGGGACGGTGCTGGTGTCGCTCAATGGGCTACGGCTGCTGGGATATCGCGACCGATAAAGAGAGCAACCCAATTTATTAGCTTTCGGGCGCGCTGTTTGTAGCAGATTCACCCTTGTCATATACTTCTGCTTGATGCACAAGAGCGATGATTTCAAGCGCCTGTTTGCCGACCTTTACGGGATGAGCCATGTATCACGACCCCTTTGACAATGGGTTAGATTCCATTCCGGTCGAAGACCTCGATCCGGGAGACGAGCTGACCGAGTTGGCTCCCTTCCCCGCGCCGCCGCCGGCCACGGTGGAGCGCGCGGCCGAGACATCAGTCGCCCCAGGCTCACCCGATCCCGAATTCGACGCCTATATGGCCGTCGTCAAGCTGCTCATCGGCGGCACGGTGGAGGGCACGGCCGAACTGGTGCATCGCCTCGAGGCCTGGGAAGAACAGCTGCACGCGGCCGAGGGCGAACCCGCCCCGGGCGAGATCAACAATGCCAACGACATGGCCCGCTATATGCTGGTGGGCATGGCCCTCGACGCGAGCGACGGCCTGCGACGGCGGGTGGTTGGGTTCGCCCAGGCATCCGACGTCCTCTTCCGCTTCTCCGGCAGCATGGCCCGGCCGCTGGTGAACAATCGTCTGACCGGCATCGTCGGCCGCCCGATCGATCGCGCCTTCAACCGGCTGGTGGAGCGTGGCCAACAAAACGTCGACAAATGGATCGAGATGGGCCGCCATCAGGAGCCGGGCGCGCGTCGTTTGGCCCGCAAGGCCTTTACCGAGATCCAGGACGAATTCATCGGCCATCTGGCCGAAAATCAGGAACTGGCCGACCTGGTACAGAAGAAAAGCATGGGGCTGGCCACCGAGGCGGTGGACGAGTTCCGCTCGCGGACGGTGTCGGCCGATGAACTGGCCGAAAAGCTCGTCCGTCGTATCCTGCGACGGCCGGCACGCCCCGAGCTGCCCGCGTCGATCGAGGAAAACCGACTGACGGACGGCACCGACTGACGGCGACCGGCTGTTCAGGCATGAGACCGATTGAGGCTATCGACGATAAACCGTGACCCATCTCACCAGCCCACACCCATCGCTTCGCGGTAATTACGCCGGATTCGTCACGCGATCCATCGCTTTCTCCATTGACCTGCTTCTGGTCGCAACCGTCCAAATCACCATCCTGCTCCTCGTGCGCTTGCTGCTGGATTTCTTCGGCCTCGATCAATTGGCCAAGGCGATCTTTGAGCCGAGCGAAACAACCAATTTGCCGATGTTCGTCGTGATCATCCGCTGGATGTTCGCCATCCTCGGCAGCGGCCTCCTGTTCGCCGCCTACGTCATTTCGTCATGGTTGCTGGTCGACAAGACGGTGGGCCACGCCTTGCTGGGTTTGCGCGTACTGCGCACAAATGGGCAGCCGCTCACGATAGGCCCGGCCGTGCGGCGCGTTCTGGGCTACTATGTATCTTTTCTGGCGCTCTTCCTCGGTTTCCTGTGGATACTGGTCGACGACCGGCGCCAGGGCTGGCATGACAAGATGGCCGACACCATCGTCATCTATGATTGGGACGCGCGACTGGGCAAGCGATTGCGCGAGTTGTTGGCCCGTCAGCAGGCGGAGCGGCAAGACGCATTGAACGAGCCGCCGAATATCATTACTCAAGGATAAACAGCCATGTCCAATGCTATTGTCCCCCTTTCCAATGTGGATGCCGCCTGGCTCAAGATGGAAGACCCGACGAATCTGATGATGGTGACGGGCGTCCTGACCTTCGCCAAACCGGTAGACATGGCCTATCTGCGAACCCTGGTCGAGAGCCGCCTGCTCCAGTTTGATCGCTTCCGCCAGCGAGTCGCCCGGCCTGCTTTGCCGATGGCCCCGCATTATTGGGAATTCGACCCAACCTTCAACGTCAACGCCCACCTCCACCACATCGGGCTTCCAGGCCCCCACGACAAGTCGGCGCTGCAGCAACTCGTCAGCGATCTGATGAGCACGTCGCTCGATTTCAGCAAGCCGCTATGGCAGATGCACGTCATTGACGGCTACGGCGAAGGCGGGGCCATCGTGGTGCGGCTCCACCACGCCATGGCCGATGGCATGGCCCTGATCGGCGTGTTGCTGGCTCTGACGGAGATGAGCCCCGGCGCCCCCCAACCCGAGCCGGACGATCTGTCGACAGTGGCCAACCCGCCGGGTGGTTTGCTCGGCTCCTGGGAGGCGCTCCAGCTCCGGACGGCCGAGCTGCTGGGCAAAGGCGTGAAAGTCGGCCGTCGCGCCCTCCTCGAGAGCCTGGAGAGCTATCTGAACAACGACCGCCCGCGCGAGCTGGCCGAGATCACCAACGACTACACCCATGCCCTCGGCAGGCTTGTGCTGCGCGCCCCGGACTCGCCGTCCGTCTTCAAGGGGAAGCTCTCCGTCGCCAAGCGCGCTGCCTGGTCACGGCCGCTGCCCCTCAGCGAGGTTAAGGCTATGCGCAAGGCCACCGGAGCGACGATCAACGATCTGATGACCGCCGCCATCACCGGCGGCTTGCGTCGCTATCTGGAGGCCCATGGCGAGGAGATCGTCGATTTCCGCGCCGCCGTGCCCGTCAACCTGCGCGGGCCGAACGAGATGGGCGGATTGGGCAACAAGTTCGGGCTGGTCTTTCTCGATCTGCCCGTCGGCACGGTCGATATGACCAAGCGGCTGGCGGCCGTTCGCTACCGGATGGAATCGCTGAAGGATAGCCAGGAAGCGCCGGTGTCGCTCGACATATTGGGCGCGATCGGCTTCTCAGCCCAGGCCATCCAGGACGCGGCGGTGCGCATTATCGGGGCCAAGGCGACGGCCGTGCTGACCAACATGCCCGGCCCGCCCATCCCGCTCTATCTGGCCGGGCAACCCATCGAAAGCCTGATGTTCTGGGTGCCCCAGAGCGGCCGTTTGGGCTTGGGCATCAGCATCCTCAGCTACGCGGGTAATATCTATGTCGGCGTGGCCACCGACGCCGGCCTCGTGCCCGACCCGGATGAGATTTTATCGGGGTTCTATGCGGAGTATGATGAGTTGCTGGGGATGGTTTAGGGGTTAAACAAGCCAGTTTTCGCGCTTTAGTTCGGTAATTGGCTCGAAATCCCTGTCAGTGGAAAGCAAAATCAGATCATATCGGAG
>CAZZJN010000211.1:0-3917 GCA_964654505.1 uncultured Ardenticatenaceae bacterium
CTACCCGGCGCCGGAAGTGAAAGCCCACGCCATCATTCGGGACTATGACAAGGTCTATGCCGAGGCCGAGGCCGATCTGGCCGGCTTTTGGGGTCGCATCGCGGCCGAGAATTTCGAGTGGTACAAGCCGTGGAACTCCGTCATCGACGACAGCAACGCCCCCTTCTATAAATGGTACGACGGGGCGATGGTCAACATCGTCCATAACGCCCTCGACCGCCACCAGCGCACGGAGACACGCAACAAGGCCGCGCTCATCTTCGAGGGCGAGCCGGGCGACTCGCGCACTTACACCTACCAGCAGCTCAGCCACGAGGTATCGAAGTTCGCCGGGGTGCTCAGCTCGCAAGGCGTCGGCCGCGGCGACCGGGTGACGATCTACATGGGGCGCATCCCGGAGTTGGCCATCGCCATGCTGGCCTGCGCCAAGATCGGGGCCATCCACTCCGTCGTCTACGGCGGTTTCTCTACCGAGGCCCTCTATGACCGCATCAACGACAGCAACTCCAAGGTGCTGGTCACATGTGACGGGGCCTGGCTGCGCGGCCAGATCGTTGAACTCAAGAAGATCGCCAATGAGGCGCTGGAGAAGGCCAATCCCATCCAGAGCGTCATCGTCGTCAAGCGCACCGGCCAGCCGGTGGAGATGGTGCCCGACCGCGACCACTGGTACCACGACATGATGGCCCTGCCCATCGCCGACCCGCGGACGCCGACGGAGCACATGAACGCCGAGGACCCGCTGTACATCCTCTATACGTCCGGCACCACCGGCCGCCCCAAGGCGATCCTCCACACCCACGGCGGCTACATGGTCGGCACGGCCATCACCCTCAAATGGGTGTTCGATATCAAGCCGCAGGACGTCTACTGGTGCGCGGCCGATCCCGGCTGGGTCACCGGTCACAGCTACATCGTCTACGCCCCGCTGGTGTTGGGTGCGACCAGCTTCATGTACGAGGGCGCGCCCACCCATCCCAACCCCGACCGCTGGTGGTCGCTCATCGAGAAGTACGGCATCACCATTCTCTACACCGCCCCCACGGCCATCCGCGGCCTGATGCGCTTCGGCGACAGCTGGCCCAACCTCCACGACCTGTCGTCGCTGCGGCTGCTGGGGTCGGTCGGCGAGCCGATCAATCCCGAGGCGTGGCGCTGGTACCACACCGTCATCGGCAAGGAGCGCTGCCCGGTCATGGATACCTGGTGGCAGACGGAGACGGGCATGTTCATGATCACCCCGCTGCCCACCATGCCCCTGAAGCCCGGCTCGGGCGCCAAGCCGTTCCCCGGCATCAAGGCCGACGTGGTTAACGAGGACGGCGAGCCGGTGGGCGCCAACGAGGAGGGCTATCTGGTGATCCAGTCGCCGTGGCCGGCCATGTTGCGCACCATCTTCGGCGACCCCGACCGCTACGTGCGGCAATATTGGGATCGCTACGGCGAGCAGGGCTGGTATCTGCCCGGCGACAGCGCCAAGAAGGACGAGGACGGCTATTTCTGGATCATCGGCCGCATCGACGATGTCATCAAGGTGTCGGGCTATCGGCTGGGCACGGCTGAGGTCGAGAGCGCGCTGGTCAGCCACCCCAGCGTGGCCGAGGCGGCCGTCATCGGCGTGCCCGACCAGCTGCGCGGCCATGTCATCAAGGCCTATTGCATCCTGCGCCAGGGGTATATCCCGTCGGAAAAGCTCGGCCGCGAGCTGATCGACCATGTGTCCCACGAGATGGGGCCGATCGCCAAGCCGTCGTCGGTGGAGTTCGTCGATTCGCTGCCCAAAACCCGTTCGGGCAAGATCATGCGGCGCGTTCTGAAGGCGCGCGCGTTGGGGCAGGACGAAGGGGATACCTCGACGCTGGAGAAATAGGCAATTTCTTGCATCCGTCAAAGTTGTAGGCTATCGTATCCCGCACATTGATCCGGTCACGTGCCCTTGCCCCATGCCGTTCGCGGCGTTCGTCGCAATCCGGAGAAAATGAGTGTCCGTCGGAAGCAGTGTCTACGTCGAAGCCGATTAGTATCTGCCGAATATAAGGAGAAGAACGATGAAGAAGTCCTCAGCGATCAAGGTAGTTGTCCTCTTGTTGGCGATGGTGTTGCTCACCGTGGCCTGTGGCGGGGGCGGCTCGAATGAGATCCCGATCGGTCTCAATATCGAGCTGACCGGCAATATCCCCAAGGTCGGCGAACATTCGCGCGTAGCGGCTGAGATGTTCGTCAAGGAGACCAACGACGCGGGCGGTCTCGACATCGGCGGCAAGAAATACATGCTCAAGCTGGTAGTCGAAGACAATAACGGCACGGCCGAGGGCGCGACGGCCGCGGCCAACAAGCTGATCACCCAGGACGGGGTGTTCATCATGGTCGGCCCCAACCCCAGCGTGGCCGCCGTCCCGGCCGGTGAAGTGGCCAACAACCTGGCTACGCCGATGATCAGCCCCTGGTCGACCAACCCCAACACGACGCTCAATCGCCCCTGGGTGTTCCGCGCGCCGTTCCTCGACCCGTTCCAGGGTCCGGTCGTGGCCAACTTCGCCACCAATGAATTCGGCGCAGACAAGGCCTGCGTGCTGTTCGACATCGCCAGCGACTACCCCACCGGCATCGCCGAAGCCTTCACCAAAGCCTGGGAGAGTCTGCATGGCGCGGGGTCGGTCGTGACGGAGTCCTTCACCACCGGTGACCAGGACTTCAGCGCCCAGCTGACCAACATCGGGGCCGCCGGCTGCGGCGTCCTCTTCACCCCGCAATACTACAGCGAAGTGCCGCTCATCGTGGAGCAGGCCCGCAACCTGGGCCTGACGATGCCCATCGTGGGCAGCGACTCCTGGGGCGACCCGCAACTGATCGAGCTGTGCGGCGCCAATTGCGACGGCCTGTTCTTCAGCACCCACTACGTGGCCTCCGGCGCCACCGGCGCGACGAAGGAGTTCATCGACAAGTTCGTGGCCGTCCACGGGGAGATCCCCAGCGACGTGGGCGCGCTGACCTGGGACTCGATGCGACTGGCGGCCCAGGCGATGCAGAACTGCGGTACCATCGGCAGCGATCTGGCCGCGAACCGCACCTGCATCCGTGACGGCCTGGCTTCGATCACCAACTTCGCCGGCATCACCGGTGAGATGACCTTCGCCGGCACGGGCGACCCGATCAAGTGCGCGGTCATCGTGCAGATTCAGGGCGAGGAAGTGGTCTTCTTCGACCAGGTTTGCCCGTAATCTTCCATAATACAGGCAGGTGGGGGACAGTGTCCCCCACCTGCCTGACTATTGTCATCGAATGAATCACGATAAATCCGGCATTTCAGCGTGACCATCGATACCTTTTTGCAACACGTCCTCAATGCCATGCAGTGGGGGAGCTTCCTGGCGCTTATCGCCATCGGCTACACGATGGTCTATGGCGTGCTGCTGCTGATCAATTTCGCCCACGGCGACATCTTCATGGTGGGAGCCTATGCCGGCTTTTTCATCGGCATGTTCCTGCTCAACCGCTTTGAGATCAAGTTGCCCTTCGATCTGCCGGCGTGGATGCTGTTGCCGCTGACGATCCTGCTGACGATGGTGGTGACGTCGATCGTCGGCGTGACCATCGAACGGGTGGCCTATCGGCCGTTGCGCAATCGCGGCGCGCACCGGCTCTATCTGGTGATCACCGCCCTGATGTTCGGCCTGCTGCTGGAATACGGCAACCTGGCCCTGTTGGGGGCGCGCGACCGCCAGTTCCCCGACCTGTTCACCAAACAAGCGTATACCATCGGCGGCCTCAGCGTCACCAACGTGCGTATCATGGTCATCGTCATGTCGTTCATCACGATGGCCGTGCTGTGGGCCTTCGTGCAGCGCACTCGCTGGGGCATGGCCATGCGCGCCATCTCCTACGACCGGCTGGCCGTGCCGCTCATGGGCGTCTCC
>CAZZJN010000212.1:0-3897 GCA_964654505.1 uncultured Ardenticatenaceae bacterium
GTTGCTGCAGCAACCCGGCTCACAACTGCAGGATCGCAGCGTGTATGAGGATGCCGAGATCTTCGCCCGCAATCTCTATCGTCAGGGGTATTTGAGCGAGCGTGACTGGCACACCTACTTTGAGCTATATCAGACCATGACCCACATGCTGCGGCCGCCGGACCTGGTGATCTACCTGCGGGCCTCGGTGTCGACCTTGCGCCGTCGTATCTCCAGCCGCGGCCGCGAATTTGAGCGCGGCATCGCCGATGGCTATCTGCAGGACCTGAACCGGCTGTATGATGAGTGGGCGGCCAGCTTCACCCTCAGCCCGGTGCTGACGGTCGATACCGACAATCTGGATTACGTCCAGCATGAGGACCATCTGGAGCAAATTTGGGAGCGAATCTCGGACCGCCTGCACGGGCGAGATTTTCTGGCCTTGAAGTAGGGGCGAGTCAACGGCGAAGTCACCATCGTCGTGCGTGATGACTTTGTTCGCCGTTGGCTCGCCCTCTTCGGCTGACAGTGTGCGCTACAGTTGGCTAGTTTAGCGCCTCGAATATCCCGGCTGCGCCCATGCCGCCGCCGATGCACATCGTCACCATGCCATAGCGCGAGCCGCGCCGCCGCATCTCGTGCATGAGCTGGACGGTCAGCTTCGCGCCGGTGCAGCCCAGCGGATGGCCGAGGGCGATGGCCCCGCCGTTGACGTTGACTCGCGCCTCGTCCAGCCCCAGTCCGCGAATGACGGCCACCGCCTGCGAGGCAAAGGCCTCATTCAGCTCGATGAGGTCGATGTCGCTCAACGACAGCCCCGTGCGCTGCAGGACACGCGGCACGGCCGCCAGCGGGCCGACGCCCATGACTTCCGGCCGCACACCGCCGACATTGAAGCCCACGAAGCGCAGGATCGGCGTCAGGCCGAGGGCCTCGGCCTTGCTCCGTTCCATGACGATCACCGCCGCCGCGCCGTCGCTCAACGGTGAGGAGTTGCCCGCGGTCACGGATCCCCCCTGCTTGAACACCGGCTTGAGCTTGCCCAGCCCCTCCACCGTGGTTTCGGGCCGCAGATGCTCGTCGCGGTCGAAGATCGTGGTCACGCGCTGCGGCCCGTTCGGCCCGGCGGTCACTTCCTCGATCTCCAGCGGGACGATCTCGTCCCTGAACGCGCCGCGCTCATAGGCCGCGGCCGCCTTGTGATGGCTGTTGGCGGCGAACTCGTCCTGGGCCTGTCGGGTGACCTCGTACTCGTCGGCCACCTGCTCGGCCGTCAGACCCATGCCCATGTAGACCTCGGGCATATGCTCCACCACATACGGGTTGGGGTTCACCCGAAAGCCGGTCATGGGCACCAGGCTCATCGTCTCCGCGCCGCCGGCGATGATGACGTCGGCGCCATTGGCGATGATGCGCTCGGCGGCCATGGCGATGGTCTGCAAGCCGCTGGAGCAAAAGCGATTGACGGTCTGCCCCGGCGTCTCCACCGGCAACCCGGCCCGCAGGGCAATAGTGCGGGCGAAGTTTAGTCCCTGGGCGCCTTCGGGCATGGCGCAGCCGATGATCACGTCGTCGATCTCGGCCGGGTCGAGCGCGGGCGCCTTGCGCATCAGGTCCTGGATGACGGCTGCGGCCATCTCATCCGAGCGCCAGTTGCGGGTGGTGCCGCGCTTTGATTTTCCGACAGCCGTCCGGGAACCGGCCACAATTACAGCTTCTCGTGTCATAATATTTTCCCTTGTTTTAGTTCCGCAACGGCTTGCCCGTCTGCAACATGTGCATCATGCGCTCGCGCGTCTTTTCCTCGCCCAACAGCGACAGAAACGCCTCGCGCTCCAGATCAAGGATGTACCACGGATCGACCCAGGCTGGGGCGCTGATGTCGCCGCCGGTGAGGACGTAGGCCAGCTTGCCGGCGACCTTGGCGTCGTGCTCTGAGGCGTAGTTGCCCCACAGCAAAGACTTGACGCCCAGCTTGAGCGCGTAGAGCGCGTCCCGTCCGGCGGCATAGATCTTCTCGACCTCCGGCGGCCGTGTCCCGGCGGCGACCAGCTGCAGGGCGCGTTGCTTGGCGCGGGCCAGCCGGTGGTCGCTATTCATGACGATGGTGTCCTGTGGCGTCAGATAGCCGAAGCCGCGCGCCTCCCAGGCGCTCGTGCCCACCTTGGCCAGGGCGATCTGCTCGAACGCCTCCTGCAAGGGCGGCAGTACGTCGGCGTTGGCGGCGCGCATCGTCGGGTTCACCTTGCGACGCAGCGTCTCCTTGCAGCCGCCTCCGGCCGGAATCAGCCCCACGCCGAACTCCACCAGTCCCATATAGGTCTCGTGGTCGGCGACAGCCTCCCAACCGGCCATGGCCATCTCGACGCCGCCGCCGAGAGCCATCTGATGCGGCGCGGTGACGACCGGCTTGGGCGCGTGACGCAGCTCAAACGTGGCCGTCTGGAGGGCCTTGATCATCTTGTCCAGCTGGTCGAAATGGCCCGACGCGGCGGCCACGCCCACGGCGAACAGGTTGGCCCCGGCGCAGAAGTGCTCGCCGTTGTTGCCGATGACCAGCGCATCGAAATCGCTGTCCAGTCGCTCCAGCGCCTGGAAGGCCATGTCGATGATGTCCTGGTCGATGGCGTTCATCTTGGCGTGGAACTCGAACAGGGCCACGCCGTCGCCCATGTCGAGGAGGCTGGCGCTGTCATTGGACAGGACGGTCTTGCCCGCGGCATGCAAATCGCTGACGAGGATGATGTTCTTGTCCGGCTCGACGGCGCGATAGCTGCCGGAGTCGAAATCGTAGACCTGACGGCCGTCACCCTTGTAGAAAGCGTCGTGGCCGGTGGCCAGCATCTCCTTCACCCAGGGGGCCACGGTGAGGCCGCTGGCTTCCATCTTCGCCGCCGTCTCGGCCACGCCGAGCATGTCCCACATCTCGAAGGGACCGGCCTCGTGGCTGAAGCCCCAGCGCATGGCATCGTCCACGTCGGAAAGCTTGTAGGCGATCTCCGGGGCGACCTGCGCGGCATAGGCGAAGCCGTAATAGAGGATGTCGCGGGCGTAGTTGGCGGCGCGGTCGTCGAACTCCAGCAGCTTGCGCAGCCGCCGGCCCAGATCGGTGATGTTGCGCACCGCGCCGATGGAATCAAAGCGCACCTTGGGCGTCGGCCCGTATTCCATCGTGGTCGGGTCGAGCGTCCAGAACTCGCGCGCGCCGTTGACCCGCTCCTGCTTGTAGAATCCCTGGCCGGTCTTGTTGCCCAGCCATTTCTTCTCCAGCATGGCCGACATCAATACCGAGGTCTTCTCCGGCTTCAGGATGGCGCGGTAGGGGTCGTGGGGCACGGCCTCATAGAGATTGGCGTTGACATGGGCCATGACGTCCAGCCCCACCAGGTCCATGAGGCGATAGGTGGCGGTCTTGGGGCGGCCGATGGTCGGGCCGGTGATGGCGTCCACCTCGGCGATGGAGTAGCCATTCTGCAGGGCATGCTCCAGCCCGTAGGACGAGGCCACGGCAAAGAAGCGGTTGCCGATGAAGTTCGGCGTGTCCTTGCAGACGACCACACCCTTGCCCAACACCTCCGAGCCGAACTGCTTCATGAATTCGACCACTTCGGCGTCGGTCTCGGCCGTGGGAATGATCTCCAGGAGCTTCAGATAGCGCGGCGGGTTGAAGAAGTGGGTCCCCAGGAAGTGCGCCCGGAAGTCGGCCGAACGGCCGTCGGCGATCTGTCCGATGGGGATGCCCGATGTGTTGCTGCTGATGATGGAGCCGGGCTTGCGGACAGCCTCGAGGCGCTCCATCAACGCCTGTTTGGGGGCCAGTTGCTCGATGATGACTTCGATGATCCAGTCACAATCGGCCAACTTGTCGAAGTCGTCCTCCAGATTGCCGAGGGTGATGAGGTCCCCGCGGTCGGGACG
>CAZZJN010000213.1:0-3864 GCA_964654505.1 uncultured Ardenticatenaceae bacterium
GCCAAGACCTGACAGGTTGGCGGACAGGAGTCCGCTCGAAACCTGTCAGGTCCGGCCATCATTACAACCCCAGCGCCGTCTCCCGCTCGCGGCGGAACTGGCGCGTGTACAGATTGTAGTAGTGCCCGCCGGCGCGAATGAGGTCGGCGTGGCTGCCCATCTCGGCGATGCGGCCGCCCTCGATGACCAGGATGCGATCGGCGCTGCGGATGGTGCTCAGCCGGTGGGCGATGACGAAACTCGTCCGCCCGGCCATCATCTGCTCCATGCCGCGCTGGATGAGCGCCTCGGTCAGCGTGTCCACCGAGCTGGTGGCCTCGTCCATGATGAAGATGTCGGGGTCGGCCAGGATGGCCCGCGCCAGACTGATAAGCTGCTTCTGGCCCACCGACAGCTTGCTGCCGCCCTCGCCCACCTGCTCGTCGTAGCCGTTTTCCAGCAGCACGATGAAGTCATGCGCCCCGGCCAGCCGCGCGGCCTCTACCAGCTCGTCGTCGGTCGCGTCCAGGCGGCCGTAGCGCAGATTGTCGCGCACCGTGCCGCTGAACAGGTGCGGCGTCTGCAGCACCATGCCGATGCGGCTCTGGATAGCGTGCTGCGACAGATCGGTATAGTCGCGCTCGCCGAACAGCACCCGGCCCTCTTTCGGCTCATAGAACCGGCAGAGCAGGTTGACGATGGTCGACTTGCCGCCGCCCGTGGGGCCGACGAGGGCGATGGTCTCGCCCGGTCGCACGCGCAGGTTGAAATCATCCAGCACCGGTTTGCCCTTCTCATAATAGAAGGTCACGTTGTCGAACACGACGTCGTCGCGCAAGTCGGCCGTCTGCGGCGCGCCCGGCTTGTCGCGCACGTCGGGCACCGCATCGAGCAGCGAAAAGACGCGCTCGCCGCTGGCGATCGACTGCTGCATCTGGGCGAAGACGCGGGCCATCTCCTGCACCGGCCAGATCATGAAGGTCACATAGCCGATGAAGACCTGGATCTGCCCCACCGTCGTGTCGCCGCGGAGAGCCAGCACGCCGCCGTACCAGATGACCATGGCCACGCCGGTGGCGCTGATGAGCTGGACGGCGGGCAGGAACAACGCCGACAGCACGTTGGCTCGGTAGGAGGCATTGAACATCAGGCCCGTCAGCCCCTTGAACTCGCTCAGGTCCTGCTCCTCGCGAACCAGCGACTTGGTGACGCGCACGCCGGTGATGTTTTCGTTATACGCGCCGGTGATGCGCGAATTGATGCGCCGCACCTCGCGGAACTGCACCAGGATGAGCCGCCGGAAGTAGACCGCCACGGCGATCAACACCGGGATGGTCAGCATCACCAGCAGGGCGATGCGCCAGTTGATGGCCAGCATGAACGCCGAGGCCACCAGCACGCTGGTGATGCCCCAGGTCACGTCCAGCAAGCCCCACGTCACCAGGTCGGCGATGCGCTCCGTGTCCGACGTGACGCGCGCCATGATCCAGCCCACCGGCGTCTTGTCGAAGTAGCTGAACGACAGCGATTGCAGGTGGTTGAACAGCTTGCGCCGCAGGTCATAGCGCACCTTCTCGCCCAGCAGCGCGGTGATGTAGATGAACCCGAAGACGATGGCCGCCGAGACCACGCTCAACAGGGCGTAGTTGGTCAGGATGCGGCGCAAGGCCACGGGGTCGCGCGGCAGGATGGCGTCATCGACCAGCTGCTTGCCGAAATAGGTGAAGATGGAGTCGGAGATCGTGATCAGGACCACCAGCCCCAGAAAGAACACGACCATCTTCCAGTAGGGCGCCACCTGTTGCAGGATGCGGGCCACCGTCGTGCCGCTTATTTTTGTTGTGATGTCTTCTTCGAAAAATTCTTCTTCGTCCATGTCTGCCTCTCAGGCTTCGTCGATCAGGCCGCCTGCGCCACGGACGCCAGGTCCTCGCGCAGTTCCTCTTCGATCTGCGACTGCAAATCGTAGATGCGGCGATACATGCCCGGTTGGGCCAATAATTCGTCGTGGGTGCCCGACTGGACGATCCGTCCCTTGTCGAACACCAGAATGGTGTCGGCGTTCATGACCGTCTGAATGCGGTGGGCGATGATGAACGTCGTCCGGCCGGGGATCAGCTCGGCCAGGGCCTCGCGAATGAACGCCTCCGTCTCCGAATCGACGGCCGAGGTGGCGTCGTCGAGGATCAGGATGGCCGGGTCCTTCAGCAAGGTGCGGGCCAGCGTCGTGCGCTGCTTCTGCCCGCCCGACAACGTCACTCCCTTCTCGCCGACGGTGGTCTCATAGCCGTCGGGGAAGCTCAGGATGACGTCATGGACGGCCGCGGCTTTCGTGGCCCGGAACAGCTCCTCGTCGCTCACCTCGCGGCGCACGCCATAGGTGATGTTCTCCCGGATGGAGCGCGAGAACAGGAACGCCTCCTGCAGCACGATGCCGATCTGCTCGCGCAGATAGCGCCGGGGATAGTCGCGCAGTTCCACGCCGTCGATGGTGATGCTGCCCTCATACTCATAGAAGCGCGGCAACAGGCTGACCAGCGACGACTTGCCCGACCCCGTGGAGCCGATGAGGGCCACGGTTTGCCCGGCAGCTATGCGGAAGTTGATCCCGTTCAGAACGGCCATGGCCTCGTCATAGGCGAAGCGCACGTCGTTGAAGACAATCTCGCCCCGCAGCCGCCCCTCGAGGCGATGCGTGCCCTGATCCATCGGCTCGCGGTCCACGCGGATGATCTCGGCCACGCGGTCGAACGACACCAGGGCCATCGACATCTGCACGATGAGGCGGCCGATATTGCGGATGGGCCACATGATCCAGGTCAGCATGCCCATGTAGGCCATGAACGTGCCGACGGTGATCTGCCCGTTGATGGCCATCATCGCCCCCACGGCGTAGCCGATGACCAGCTGCACGCCGACGATCAGGTCGGTGGTCGGCCAGTAAACGGCGTGGAGGATGAGCAGGCGGCGGCCGCTGAGATAGCGGCCGCGGTTGGTCACCTCGAACTTGTCCTGTTCGAAATCCTGGCGAGCGAAGGCGCGCACCACGCGCACGCCGGACAGGTTCTCCTGCAGCGTCGTCGACAGCTTGGCTTCCTCTTCCTGGAAGACCTCGTAGCGCTCGCCGATCTTCTTGAAGAAGAAGACGGAGATGAGCACGATGACGGGCACGACGACGACCGAGATGAAGGCCAGCCGCACGTTGAGCGTCAGCAGGGCCGCGAAGTTGACGATGAACAGGAAGACGATGCGGCCGAGGCCGACCGACTCCTCGCCCAGGAAGCGCCGCAGCGTGTCCACGTCGGAGGTCGAACGCTGGATCAGGTCGCCCGTGGGGGTCTTGTCGTGATAGGCGAACGACAGCCGCTGGACGTGGTCATAGAGGTAGTCGCGCAGGCGGCGGATGACGCTCTCCGAGGTCTTGGCCGCCCAACGGCCGCCCATGAAGGTGAACAGCCCCTGGAACAGCGCCAGCAGGATGAACGCCGCGGCCATGTAGACCAGCTCGCCGCGCGCTTCGGGACGGCCGAGCACGTTGTCGGTGTAGTAGCGCAGGATGTAATAGAAGATCGTTTGGGCCAGCGCGGCCAGGCCGACGCAGATGAACGCGCCGGCATAGATCAGCTGATAGCCCCGGAGCATACGCCAGATTCCAATGATGCGGTGCTTTGACAGCGTTAGCTTCAGATCAAACTCGTTTGACATGATGACAACTCACATGAGATCGCCTTGTGGCGACCGGGCGGTTAGCCCTGCTATGGAAAAACGGGTGAAACAAGCGGCGCGCGACAACGCGAACCGTTCCGCTGCGTCAGCGGATGGGGACAAGGGGTGGCCGAAGCCGGGGTTATGTCAGAGGATGATGATTCTCATAGCCGCACCTCA
>CAZZJN010000214.1:0-3802 GCA_964654505.1 uncultured Ardenticatenaceae bacterium
TCCGTTGGGAGGTATCGTGATGAACTTCTGGACCGGTCTCATATTTGGGATCATTATCGGCTGGTTGGTGGAGTGGATCATCGACTGGCTTTTCTGGCGACGGGATGCGGAAGATGCCGACGTCCTGATGGAAAAGCGTCTGACGGCCTCGGCCGATCTGGAGAATGAGTGGGGCGCGCGCCTGGCGGACGCCGAGGCGGATTATCAGACCCGGCTCAGGGCCGTCGAGAATGAATGGCAAGCTCGGCTCAATCTGAACGAGCAACAGTGGCAGTCCCAGTTCTCGCGGCTGGAGGCCACCAACGCCGACCTCCGTACCCGGCTGACCGACGCGCAAACCATATCGACTCTGGCCGGCGCGACGCGTGGCGAGGCGAGCGTGGAGGCAGCCTATGATCTGCCCGATGAAATGCCCGATGCTCTGCCCGATGCAGCCGCCTGGGTCGAAGATGTCGTCATCACCGAAGTCGATGTGAAGTCGGCCGAATTTGACGCCCCGGTCGAGGCTGAGTCGTGGTCGCTCCTCCACCCATCCCCTGAAACCGGCGGGTTGGGCCAGCTCGACGAGATGAACAGCGACATCGTCGAGCGGCTCCATCTGGCGGGCATCGATTCCGTCGATGAGCTGTCCGAGGCTGATCCGGCCGTTTTGTCGGTCGCTCTCGGCCTGGCCCCCGGCGAGACCGAGCAATGGATCGAACGGGCCGCGGCCGCCCTTCCCGAAGTTGACCCCTCGCCGGCCTTCGCGGCCGAGATGCTGACCGACGTGGATGTGGAAGCGATCGCCGCGCCGCCCATCGACGTGGAAGCCCTGGCCGGCACCGACGACGCCACCCGAGCCGTCGCGGATATCTCCCCGGCCGTTCGCGCGCCACAGGTTGACGATCTGACCCAGGTGCACGGCATCGGCCCCAAATACGCCGCCACCCTGTCTGCCGCGGGCATCACCTCCTTTGAGCAGCTGGCCGCCGCATCGCCCGCCGAATTGCACGACATCATCAAGCCCAGCGTCATGCAGAAGCTCAACTTCGAGAGCTGGTCGGCCCAGGCGACGGCGCTCATCGGCACGCGCACCGCGCGCAGCGGCGACGATTTGACCATGCTGGAAGGCATCGGCCCGGTCTACGCCACGAAATTGCGCGAGCGCGGCATCGTCTCGTTCGCCGATCTGGCCGCGGCCGATGAGGCCGATCTGGGCGCGATCATCGACGCCCCGGCCTGGCGACGCATCCAGTACGGCGACTGGATCGCCCAGGCACAACTGGCGGCCACGGGCGACAAGATCGCCTTGCGCGAATATCAGGATCGCCTGTTCCGGCGCGACGGCGACAATCTGGCGCTCATCCGCGGTCTGGGCAGTCGCTCGGCCACCGCGCTGCAAGCCAACGGCATCGATTCCTACGCCACCCTGGCCGCGACCACGCCCCAACAACTGGAGAGCATCCTGCGTGAGGCGGGCGTTCGCGGCGGCTTCGATTACGAGGCCTGGATCAGCGAGGCCGAGTTGCGCGCCGCCGGCAAACGCATCCCCGGCACGCGCGCGCGGCCGGTGCAGCTCGTCGCCTGCCCCCAGGATCTGTCGGCCGTGGACGGCATCGGCACCGTCTTCGAGGATCGCCTCTATGCCGCCGGCATCGGCAGCTACTGGTCGCTGGCCGAGCTGCCGGTCGATGAATTGGCCATCTTCCTTGAGGCTCGCGCGGGGGTTGACCTGGAAGCCATCAAGGCCTCGGCCATGGAATTGGCGGTGACCACCAACTCGCAAGGGCGCGTCTGGAGCGGAGCACCGCCCGACGATTTCAATGTGCTGGCCGGCATCGGCGAGGTCTATGAGCGGCGGCTCTATGAGGCCGGCATCTGCACCTACGCGGCGCTGGCGGCGGCCTCAACCGAGCGACTGGCCGAGATTTGCCAGGCGCCCCCGATGCAGACTCCCGATTACGCCGCCTGGGTGAGCACGGCCGCCGATCTGGCTGCCGGAAGGAGCGGTTGACGCCATGATCCGCCATCGGTCCGAAGAAGAAGTGCGCCATTACGATCTGCTGAAGCTGGGGGTGCTGCTGCTGTTGCTGGCCTTGCTGACCCTCACCTGGTTTGTCACCCGCGATCTACAGACGGCCGAATTGACCGGCGACGCCTTGCCGGTCGCCACCCTCCCCGCCGAAGAAGCGCCCGGCGTGGCGCAGCCTTCCCAACCGGCTGAGCCGGTCGTCCCGGTCATCGACCTGCCGACCGGCGCCCTGACCGCCGGCGGCGTCACCCTGAGCGGCACGGCCGCACCGGGGTCGCAAATCGCCATCCTGGCCAACGACCAGCCGGTCGGCGTGGCCACGGCCGGAGTCGACGGCTCGTGGGCGGCCCGGGTCGATCTGCCGCCGGGCAACTATGCCATCCGCGCGCAGGCGATCGATAGCGTCGGCGGCATCGCGGGCGTGTCGGAGCCGATGACCATCACCGTGACCGACGACGCGGCCGCGGCCCAAGCCGACCAACAGGCCCGGCCCAGCCTCAACCTTCCGGCCGAAATCCGGACGGATGATGCCGGCGGCGAGGCCGTCTTGCCGATCCCGCCGGGCACGATTACCTGGACGGGCCAGGGCCGGCCGGGAACGCGGGTCGAGATGTTGATCAACGGCTTGCGCGTCGGCCTGACCGAGGTTGATCCAGGCGGCGCCTGGTCGCTGCCGGTCAACATGCCCGCCGGGAATTACCTGATGCAATTGAATGCGCTCGATGCCATGGATGTCGTCCTCGCTTCCACGGACCCCCTCCGCGTGGAGGTGGGCGACGTGTCGGGGGACGCCCCGGCGGCGGGCGCGACCGGCGAATCGCAAGCTCCGGCGGCGACCATCGCCGACGCCCTGGCCGGCATGCCCGGTGATTATTCGATTCTGCTGTCGCTCCTCCAGGCCTCCGGCCTGGCCGAGTCGCTGCCCGCCTCGGGGCCTTTCACCCTGTTCGCGCCGACCGACGAAGCCTTCGGCCTCTGGCCGCGAAGCGTCATCGACAGCCTGGCCGCCAACCAGTCGGGTTTGTCACCGGTGCTGCAATATCATATTCTCAGTGGCGTCCACACCGCCGCCGATTTGCCGGCAAACCCGCCGGTCACGCTCAGCGGCCTGCCATTGGCAATCGTCCCCCAGGGGGATGGGCTGACCGTCAACGGCGCGACCGTCCTGGCGGCCGATACGATGGCCGCGGGCGGCGTCATCCACGCCATCGACCGCGTCCTCCTGCCGCCTCCGGCGGAGGGTGTCCGGCTGCCGGCCATCGATGATTCGGGCGTGTCCGTGTTCACCGGGACGTCGTTGACCATCGTGGGCACGGCTGAACCGGGCCGCACGATCCTGGTTGCGATGAACAACGAGCCGTTCGGGCAGCCGGCGACCGTCGCTGCCGACGGAACCTGGCTGGTCGGCGGGGATGTAACCCCGGGCGACTATCAGATCGTCGCCTACATGCTGGACGCGACCGGTGGGCTGGAGGCCATCTCTCCGGCGGTCGCGTTAACGGTCAGTGGGCAGTAAAATTGACCGGACACTGTATTGGGTTGTACCGGCGGGGCGCTCCCCGGTCGAGACGTGATTAGAGAAAGGAGATTTGAGTCATGGGCAATGATTTTATGGATTTGTTATCAGGCGATGAGCCGAAGAAACCCGCATCCGACGAGCGCGGCATGGGTGATTTGCTCGGCAGCCTGTTAGGTGGCGCCGGTGGCGGCCAGCAGGCCGGTGGCGGCCAGCAAGCCGGCGCGGGCGACATGGCCGAACTGCTCGGCGGTCTCATGGGCGGTGGCGGCGGC
>CAZZJN010000215.1:0-3787 GCA_964654505.1 uncultured Ardenticatenaceae bacterium
CCGGACGAGATCCAGTAATGAGCGTGCGGATCATCCACCCGCGCGAGTTCCGGCCGAGGCCGTGGGCTCACGACTGGGGACGGGTCGCGCCCGAGTGGCGCGCGCTATCCGCACACCAGTTCAACCCTCAGTTGCTCGTGCTGCCGGAGCCGGGCGCTGGCGCCCGGAACCTCGTGGGCCGCCGGTCGTTCCCCGTCGTCGCGGGCACGCCGGGCATCTTCTACAGCCGCGTCGGGATGGGCGTGGAACGGCGGGCCGACCGGCTCCCAGGAGCCGGCATCCCACAGGGCGATCATCCCGTCGCGGCCGGCCGAGGCCAGCAGGCGGCCGTCGGGGCTGAAATCGAGGCCGTTGACCCGATCGCGATGGGCGGTAAATTCCAGATCGAGCGATCGCCCGGACAGATCGATGATCCCCACTCCGCCGCGCCCGTCACCAAAGGCCAGCAGATCGGGCGTGACTGGACTGAAAGCCACGGCGGTGATCTGTCCCCCCGCGCCGCGGTCGACCCGCCGGACGACCTGGCCGCCGGGCAACTGGCGCACGATGAGCGACGAGCCGCCGGCCGAAGCCAGGTAGCGATCGTCACGGCTGAGAGCCACCGCCAGCACCTCGCCGTCGTGCCCCTCGGGAGCAGCGGCCGCAAAATACCCGATCCGGTCGCCTGCCCCGGCCAGGTCCCAGATGGCGACCTCGCCGGAGGAGCAATCAGCCGTCGCCGGCCGGGCACAACCGCCGGAGACCAGAAAAGACGAATCATCGGCAAAGGCCAGGGCATTTACCCCGGCGCGCTGCCCTTCGAGCATCAGGGGCAGGGGCGTTCGCCCGGCCGTATCCCACAGGACAATTCGGCCGGTCGTGTCGGCTGAGGCAAATGCGGCCCCGTTCGGGCTGAAGGCAACGACGTTCACCTGGGCTTCGTGCTTCCGCAGATAGGTCGACAGATAGGGGTTGGCCGTCAACCCATAGCGCAGGGCGGCCTCGGTCTCGGAGACCTGCTGGACGTTGAACGCCTCCACAGCCAGCAGCAAGGCCAGATCGTAGCGCGAGTCAATCAGTGCCGTGGACTCGGTGATGAGCCGGCGGGTCAGGGCGATGTTGCGCTGCTGTTCGGCTTCCCGCTCGCTACGGATGGTGCGGAAGAGCGCCCCGGCCAGCAGCAAGGCCAGTACGACAATGATCCCGACGCTCACCCAGGCATAGCGCGGCACAGCCCGCCACCAGCGGAACGGGCTATTGGCCCGCACCCAGGCTTTGTCAAACACGCGGCGATAGATGGGGTTGGCCACCACCAGCCGCCCCTCGTCGGGGCGCGCCAGGCCGCAAAAACGCAACTCCTGATGCAGCGGCGATTGCTCCAGATTCTTCACTTGGCGGCCGCGCAGGATATCCCGATAGACCTGCAACAATTCTGTCTTGCGCGGGTTCTCCACCAGCGCGTCGCGAACATAGGCCAGGTTCGAATCAAACTCCAGCGCTTCATCGGCCAACAACAGCCGGTGAACCAGGTCGTCGACAGCGCCGGCATCGCGCACGGCGGAGTCCTGGGCGATCGCCCGACAGATCCGTTGGGTCAGATAGGGATGGCCGTTCGTCCAATAGAACACGCGCCGAAGGATGGCCTCGTCGCGGCCCGGCAGCCCTACCAGCAGCACCCCGGCGTCGGCGAAGTCCAGCACGCCCAGCGGAACCTGGGCGCCGACATTGAAGCGCGTCGTCTGCCGGTCGCGGATCAGGCGGTCGGGCGGGACCATGCCGATCAGCACCAGCGCCGGGCGTCTCTGGTCGCTGTCGCTGTACTGATAGAGGGAGCGCACGCCGCTGAGGAAGGCGTCGCCGAAGCTGAGGCTAAGGGCCGTACCGATCTCGTCGATGAAAATCGCTCCGCGTCCGCCCGTCTGCTCATAAACCACATCGCGAATAAAGGTCAGCAGGCTGTCGATGGGTGTAAAGACGTTGTGGGCTTCCCACCAGTCGTTCAGGTCCATATCGAGCTTCATTTCCCGGGCCAGGGCGCGTAAAAAGCTGCGGCACCAGCGCTCCATCGTCACATCGGGACCGGTTCCAAAGCCATGCAGGTCGATATAGGCAGTGGGGATGCCCTGCTCGTCCAGCTCGGCCTTGGCCCGGAAGATGAGGCTGGTCTTGCCCATCTGTGACGCCGTCAGGACATAACACAACTCGCCCCGTTCAACGAACCGACGCAACTGCTGGTCGGCCGGTCGTTCAACGTAGCAACGAGCGTCGAACGGGATAGCGCCTTCTGTATAATAGAAGGAGGACAGGTCATCTGGCGATTCTGACATCGAGTCTATCGGCGAAGTAGCGACGGTAAAGCTCGCAACGACAGACGTAATTATCGCCCGCTTTCGAAACAAGTCCAGCCTTCATCAAATGATAGCCGACTTTTTGGTCGCCGACGGTATGATTCTGTATCACCTCGGCGACCGCCTGCAACAGGCGCGGGTCGTCCTCAAGACGATGGAACTGCCAGCGCAGGTGCTGGTAGAAGGGGCCATCGTCGGCGGCCGATTCCTCCCTTAACTCCCGCCAGGTCATGTCCCTCACCGCCAGGGTATACAGGGCGACGCGCGTCAGGTAAGGATGGCCATTGAGCAACTGCTGCAACTCACCGGTCTCGGCCGGTGACAGCGGCGAGCCATAGCGCCGGTTCAGATCTGTCGCCTGGGCCAGGGTGAAGTCATTCAAATAGAGGACATGGCCGGTATTGAACGGAGATTCGGCCACGCTGTTGATCAGCAAATACGGCTCGGTGGAGATGGCCATCATGAGCGTCATCTTGCGCCACAGAACATGGCTGGATCTCAGGTTATGCCAAGAGCGGAGCAGACTAAAGAAGTCCTTGGAATAGGGCATCAATTGCAGAATATCGACCTCGTCCATGGCCAGCAGAATCGGCTGCTCCACCCGCCCAAGCGCATACTCCACTAATTCCCGCAAGGTGTCCTGGGGTAAATAGTCATCCTTCCAGCTTCTTTTCCAAACATCGGGGTCCAAATCGAGCGTCCTGAAAATACGATGGGACAGAAAACGGCACAACTCGCGAAGCGAGGAACGCGCCTCGTCGCCCACGCCCTGAAAATCCAGATAAACCAGTCTGGCGCCATAACGCTCCTGGGCCAGCCCGATGCCCCGGGCGAGCAAGGACGTCTTGCCCACCTGGCGCGAGCCGCGAATGGTGATCGTCTGCCCGCTGCCATGTAGCGACGCGGATAGTTCATTGTCCGCATCGCGCTCGATATAGAAGGGATCGTCGGGTCGCATCCCGCCGCTTGGATATTCCAGATGCCAGGGCGCGTCGTCAGGTTCCATAGGCATGCCCTCCATATTGCGTAACTCATCGGCCAGCATCATCCTGGCCGCCTTGTATTCCCTGTAATAGTGCGCACTACTGACATTGAGCAGTGCCTGGAGTTCGACCGGGGTATGTTGCTCACCCCGTGCGGTGAGGGCGTGCAGGATATTAAAATAACGCCACTTCTCGGCCGACCATCGCGGATCATTGGGGGCGGAGAAGCTGGGCTGCGATTGCGCGTCGGGGGCGAGCTTCATGATCGCTTCGCCCAGCACCAATTTCAAGGCGACAGCCGGCGAAACACCCTCGGCCGCCGCCCGCTCGCCAACCACATGCAAGCCCACCAGGGCGCTGTCCCGGACGCGGTCCTGCCGGCGCCAATGCTTGATCGCCTCTTGAACCATCCCATCCCATTGTTCATTATTGAAGTGGGCCATAGACATATCGGTCATCCCTCTCCACGGGCGTAAC
>CAZZJN010000216.1:0-3784 GCA_964654505.1 uncultured Ardenticatenaceae bacterium
GTGCTCCTGCAGGGCATCGCCCTCCTCGGTCTGGGCTTGTTCATGTATTTCAATCGAGGCACCGCCCACGTGCTCATCGGCTGGATCATCGGCCTGGCCCTGGCCATCGCCAGCGGGCTGAACCTCTATCTGGCCCTGCAAGCGACCCAGAAAACCCCGACCCGGCAATGGACGCTCTATCACGGCATCGCCGGGCTGGTGGCCGGGCTGATCATCGTCCTGCTGCTGCTCATCCGTTCGTCGCTGTCCGCCGGCACCATCCTGGCGCTGGCCGGGCTGGGCTGCCTCGTCTACGGCGGCATGGGGCTTTTCATCCTGCTCAATCCAAACCTGACCCCGCTGCGGCGCATCTCCGTCGTCGGCGCGATCTTCTACACGGCCATCGGCCTCCTGCTCGTCTTGCAGGTCCTGGGCATGGGCGCGATGACCACCACGATGCTGGTGGTCAACATGGTCATCATCATCGGCGGCATCATCCTGATCCTGTGGGCCTTCATCCTGCGCAAGGACGCCGGCCAATAATTCGTCAATCATTAGACTTATCGTTTAGGATTAAACCGGGAGAAAGCAGTCATGGATAGTAATTTGATTTGGGGCATCCTCATTCTGGTCTGCGGCGTGTTCATCGCCTCCTATGGCGACAAGCTGTTCCGCTTTTCGCTGGCCTTCCTGGGCTTTGCGCTGGGCATCTCGCTGGTCATGTGGCTTGGCGATTCGCTGGGTACGTCGACGCAGATTCTGGTGGGCATCGTCGCCGGGGGCATTTTGGCCATGGTGTTCTACTTCATGGTCAATTTCTCGCTCTACATCGCCGGGGGTGTGGTCGGACTGGTGCTGATGATGGCCGTCCTGGCCCTGTTCCGGCTGAGCGGGTTGAACCTGGGCATCGTGGGATCGATTCTGGTGGTCGCCGCCGCCGGGGCGGGCGTGGTGTTCGGCCGCCGGATGGGCGACCTCATCGTCGTCTTCGCCACCAGCCTGGCCGGGGCCTATCTGATCGTTCTCGGCCTCTCGGCGCTGTTCACCGTGGGCGACGCCGAAAACCCGCTGTCGACGCTGGGGTCGGCCTTCCCGCTGGTGCTGTTCGCGGCCGTCTTCGCCGTCAGCTTCCTGACCCAGCAACAGGCCTTTTCGGTGCGGCAGCGCTTCTTGCGCCGCCCGTGATGTGTTGGGGCGGGTGCGACAGACAGCCTGTCGCACCCGCCCCTACTACTACAGCTTCACCGCTCGCAGCCGCAGCGCGTTGGTCACCACGCTGATGCTGCTGAAGGCCATCGCCCCCGCGGCCAGGATGGGGCTTAGCTCGCGCAGGAAGCCCGGCGCCCAGTCGAACGGAGCCAGAACCCCGGCGGCGATGGGGATGAGCACTACGTTGTAGCCAAACGCCCAGAACAGGTTTTGCTTGATGTTGGTCATCGTGGCCTGCGACAGGTGGATGGCCTGCGGCACGCTGCGCAGATCGCCGCGCATGAGCGTCACGTCGGCCGTCTCCATGGCCACATCCGTGCCCGTGCCGATGGCGATGCCCACGTCGGCCTGCGCCAGCGCCGGGGCGTCGTTGATTCCGTCGCCGACCATGCCCACCCGCAGCCCCTCGGCTTGCAGTTGCTTGACATAACCAGCCTTCTCGCCCGGCAGCACCCCGGCCAGCACCCGGTCGATGCCCGTCTCGCGGGCGATAGCCTCGGCCGTAGCCTGATTGTCGCCGGTCATCATGATCACCTGCAAGCCCAGATCGTGCAGCTTGCGCGTCGCCTCGGCCGAGCCGTCCTTGATCGTGTCGGCCACGCCGATGAGACCGGCGGCGTGGCCGTCGACGGCCACCCACATCGTCGTTCGCGCCTCGGCTTCCAGCGCCTCGGCCCGCGGCCCCAGCCCGTTGAGCCGCACGCCCTCGCGCTCCATGAGCCGCCGATTGCCGACCAGCACGCGGCGGCCGTCGACCGTGGCCACGATGCCGTGCCCGGCGACCGCCTCGAACGCCTCCGGCTGCGGCGCGTCCAGCCCGCGCATCTCCGCCTCGCGCACGATGGCCTCGCCCAGCGGGTGCTCACTGCCCCGCTCGGCCGCCGCCGCCAACCTCAACAAATAGTCCTCGCGCTCGGCCGCCGAATCTTCATTCGTCATTCGTAATTCGTCATTCGTAATTCCCGAATCTTCATTCGTCATTCGTAATTCGTCATTCGTAATTAGGTCTGTTACCGCCGGCTGCCCGCGCGTGATCGTCCCCGTCTTGTCCAGCACGATGGCGTCCAGCCGGTGAGCCTCTTCCAGCGCGGCGCTGTTCTTGAACAGGATGCCATACTCCGCGCCCTTGCCCACGCCGACCATGATCGACGTCGGCGTGGCCAGCCCCATGGCGCAGGGGCAAGCGATGACCAGCACGGCGATGAGCCGCAGTAGCGCGGGCACGAACTCCGCCCCGGCCAGCAGCCAGATGGCAAAGGTCAGCAGAGCGATGACGATGACCGCGGGCACGAACCACGCCGCCACCCGGTCGACCACGCGCTGGATGGGGGCCTTGCTGCCCTGGGCCTGCTCCACCATGCGGATGATCTGCGACAAAACGGTGTCGCGGCCGACCTTCCCGGCCTCGACCGTCAGCAAGCCCTGGCGGTTGATGGTCGCCCCGATGATCTCGTCGCCGATCTTCTTGTCGATGGGCAGACTCTCGCCGGTGATCATGCTCTCGTCAACCGAGGAACGGCCGTCGACCACGCGGCCGTCGACCGGGAACTTCTCGCCCGGCCGCACGCGCAGCAGGTCGCCGGTGACAACCTCGGACACGGGGATGTCCAGCTCCAGCCCATCGCGCACGACCCGCGCCGTCTTGGGCTGCAGGCCGATGAGCTTCTTGATGGCCTCGCTGGTGCGCCCCTTGGCCCGCGCCTCCAGCAGCTTGCCGGTGACGATGAGGGTGATGATGACCGCCGACGTCTCGAAATAGAGATGGTGGCCAAGGGCCATGCTGCCCGCCGTCTTGGCCAGCAACACGGCGATACTATAGAAGTAGGCCACCGACGAGCCGAGGGCCACCAGCACATCCATGTTGGCGCTGCCGTTGCGCAATGATTTGTAGGCCCCGGTGTAATAGTCCCAGCCGACGTAGAATTGCACCGGCGTGGCCAGAATGAGGAACAGCCAATCGACCCACAGGGCGTGGGCCCACTGGCCGAGCAGATTCAGGTCGCGGCCCATGCTGATGATGAACAGCGGCAGGGTGAAGATGACGCCGACGAGCAGGCGCTTCTTCTGGTGATCGATCTCCGCCTCGCGCGCGGCCGCTTCGACATCGACGATATCCTCGTCGGCCGAGGTCTCCACCACGTCGTAGCCCGCCTTGCGCACGGCCGCCACCAGGTCGGCCCGCGTCGTCGCCCCGGCAGCATAGCGCACGGTGGCTCGCTCGCTGGCGTAGTTGACCGAGGCCTCCAGCACGCCGTCGGTCTTCTTGAGCGTCCGCTCGATGGTGTTGGCGCAATTGGCGCAGGTCATGCCCAGCAGGGGCAGTTCGACTTCGGCCGTGGGCACTTCATAGCCCGCCCGGTGGATGCGGTCGATGACCTGGGCGGTCACCGCGCCCGCGCCGGCCTTGTCGGGGTCATAGGTCACGGTGACCTTCTCGGCGGCGAAATTAACGGCCGCGTCGGTGACGCCCTCGACCTTTTTGGCGTTGCGTTCCACGGCGGCCACGCAATTGGCGCAGGTCATCCCGATGACGGGCAGGGTCAGTTGTTTTTCAGACATGGCAAAATCCAAAACCAGTAACCTGTAGCTCAAGCTG
>CAZZJN010000217.1:0-3776 GCA_964654505.1 uncultured Ardenticatenaceae bacterium
CTCGGTCTGTCCATCTCCGTCGCCAGCACCGTCGTGTTGCTGCGCGGGCTGGCCGATAACGGTCTCGTCACCACCCCCCACGGCCGCGTCGCCATCGGCTGGCTCGTCTTCGAGGACCTGGCCACCATCGCCATCCTTGTCCTCATGCCGGTGATGGTCGGCGGCGAGGGCGGCGGCAACCCGTTTGCGGCCGTCACCCTGGCCTTGCTGAAAACGGCCATCTTCGTCGTGATCATGCTCCTTGTGGGCACGCGCCTGCTGTCGTGGCTGCTGACGCAGATCGCCCACACCCGCTCGCGTGAGTTGTTCATCCTGGCTGTTGTGGCCATGGCGATTGGCGTGTCCTATCTGGCCTATGAATTCTTCGGCGTGTCGCTGGCGCTGGGCGCGTTTCTGGCCGGCGTCGTCGTCAGCGAGTCGGACGTCCACCATCAGGTGGGGGCCGAGGTCGTCCCATTCCGCGACTTCTTCGCCGTGATGTTCTTCGTGTCGGTGGGCATGCTGGTCGATCCGGCCGTGGTACTGGCCAATGTCGACAAGGTCATTGTCCTGGCGCTGCTGGTCGTCGTCGGCAAGGGGCTGATTACCCTGGGGCTGGCGCTTGTCCTGCCCTCGTCAGCACGGACGATGATCATCGTCGCCGCCGGCCTCAGCCAGATTGGCGAGTTCACCTTCATCGTCGGCCAGACGGGCGTCTATCTGGGTCTGCTCGACGGCGATCAATATGGCCTGATTCTGGCCGCGTCCGTCATCTCCATCCTCGTCAACCCGATGATGTACAATTTGATCCAGCCTGTTGAACGGATGCTGCGCCGCGTGCCGTTTCTCTGGAATTCCATGGATCGCGGCGGGCCAACCCCGGAAGCGTTCACCGAACAGATGGAAAACCACGTCGTCATCATCGGCTACGGCCGCGTCGGTCGTCATATCGGCGGCATTCTCCAGCGGCTGGGCGAGGAGTTCCTGGTCATCGAGCAGGACATGGCCTACGCCACCGAGTTGCAGAGCCAGGGCATCAAGACGATGTTCGGCGATGCGGCCAACTCCGAGATCCTGACCCATGTCTGCCTCGATTGCGCCCGCGTCCTCGTCGTTACTGTGCCCAACGAGACCACGTCCGAGCTGATCGTCGGCACGGCCCATGTTCTCTCCCCCGACCTGCCCATCATCGTCCGCGCCGAGACCGAAGACCGGCTTGATGACCTCGTCCGGCTGGGCGCAACCCATGTGATAAACCCCGAATTGGAAGGCGGGCTGGAGATTCTGCGCTATACGCTGCTGAGGCTGGACTATTCATCGGGCCAGATTCAGCACTACATCGACACCGTGCGCGGCGACGCCTATGAGGGCACCCAGCCCGGCGAGCGCGGCTATCCGGTGCTGGATCAGCTGCTGATGTCCACGCGCGGCGTGGAGATCGCCTGGTTGCCGGTGGAGGAGGACAGCCCGCTCATTGGCCAAACCCTGGCCGAGGCCAACATTCGCTCGCGCATCGGCGCGTCGGTGGTGGCCGTCGTGCGCGACAAGGCGGTGATCGCCAACCCCAAGTCGCATCTGACCTTCGAGCGGGGCGATCTGCTGGGGTTGATTGGCGACCCTCACGAACTGGAGGCGGCGCATTCGTTGGTTGATCCGGTTCGGGCCTGATTGATGTACAATTCAGGTCTATGACACCACTACCCCTCATCCCCCGCAGTGTGTTCTTCGGCAATCCCGACCGGGCCAATGTGCGCGTCAGTCCCGACGGCGAGCGGCTGGCCTGGCTGGCCGCGCGTGACGGCGTGCTCAACGTCTGGGTGGCCCCGCGCCAAAACCCCGCCGACGCCCGCCCCGTCACCCGCGACACCGGCCGCGGCATCCGCTTTTTCGAGTGGGCCTACAGCGGCGACCACATCCTCTACATCCAGGACCTCAACGGCGACGAGAACTGGCGCGTCTATGCCGCCGATCCGGCCACCGGCGAGACGCGCGACCTGACGCCCATCGACGGCGTGGCGGCCCAGATCATGGGGCTGAGCCACCGGCGGCCGAACGAGGTCCTGGTGCGGCTCAACGACCGCGACCCGCGCTGGCACGACGTCTATCTGATTGACATAACAACCGGCGAGCGGCAACTGGTGCTGCAGAACGACCGCTTCATGGAGCTGACGGCCGATGCCGATCTGCGGCTGCGCACGGCGAGCGAGATGACCCCCGACGGCGGAATGGCGATCCATGTCCCCGACGGCTCGGGCGGCTGGCGTCTGTGGCAGACGGTACCGATGGAGGACACCCTCTCCACGGCCGTCCTGGGCCACGATGCAAGCGGCGAGCTGGTCTATATGATCGACAGCCGGGGGCGGGACACCGGCGCGCTTTACGTCGCCGACCCGGCCGGAGGCGAGCGCCGCCTGCTGGCCGAGGACGCCCGCGCCGACGCCGGGGAGGTGCTTTATCATCCCACCGAGCGCACCCTGCAGGCCGTCTCCTTCGACTATACCCGCCCGGAGTGGCGCGTGCTCGATCCGGCCATCGCCGGCGACCTGAGCTATCTGGCCACGCTGGCCCGCGGCGATGTGGTCATTCCCAGCCGCTCGCTCGACGACCGCTACTGGGTGGCGGCCTTCAAGGTCGACGACGGCCCGATGCGCTACTACCTCTATGACCGGCAGGCGGGCGCAGCCGATTTTCTGTTCACCGACCGCGCCGAGCTGGAGGGGTTGCCGCTGGCGCGCATGCACCCGGCGGTCATTCCGGCCCGCGACGGCCTCAATCTGGTGGCCTATTACTCGCTGCCGCCCGATTCGGCGATCGGGGACGGCGACCGGCCCGCGCGGCCGCTGCCGATGGTGATGGTGCCGCACGGCGGCCCGTGGGGGCGGGACGTTTGGGGCTACAACGGCTGGCATCAATGGCTGGCCAATCGCGGCTATGCCGTGTTGTCGGTCAATTTCCGCTCGTCCACCGGCTTCGGCAAGGCGTTCATCAACGCCGGCGACCAGCAGTGGGGCGGGGCAGTGCTGGAAGACCAGCAGGACGCGGTGGCCTGGGCCGTGGCGCAAGGCATCGCCGACCCGCAGCGCGTGGCGGTGATGGGCGGCAGCTTCGGCGGCTATTCGACGCTGGCCGGGCTGGCGTTCTATCCTGAGGCGTTCGCCTGCGGCGTGGATATCGTCGGGCCGTCGAGCCTGATCACCTTGCTGGAATCGATCCCGCCCTATTGGCAGCCGATGATTGAGTTGTTCATGAAGCGGGTGGGGGATTTGCGGACGGAGGAGGGGCGGGCGCTGCTGCTGGCCCATTCGCCGCTGACTCACGTCGACCGCATCGCCCGGCCGCTGCTCATCTTCCAGGGGGCCAACGACCCGCGCGTCAAGCAAGCCGAGTCGGACCAGATCGTGGCCGCGCTGCAGGAGCGGGGCGTGCCGGTCGTCTATGCCGTCTTCCCCGACGAGGGGCACGGCTTCGCCCGGCCGGAGAACAACGTGGCCTATACGGCCGTGGCCGAGACGTTCCTGGGGCGCTATCTGGGCGGCCGCGTGCAGCCCATTGGCGATGACACGGCGGGCAGCAGCATGACCGTGCCGGTTGGCGCGGAGGAGGTGCCGGGGTTGTCGCCAGACTAAAAACAGACGAGTGAGCGCATCAACCGCCGGTCAGGCCAGTGGCCTGCGGCCGGCAATCGTTTCCACATTATCGTCATTCTTCTATTGCATTTTTACAAATTAATCAAGGATGTATCGTAGGGGTCAGGCAACCGGGCAACCATCTCCATGGAAACGCGCGACGTCACTTCC
>CAZZJN010000218.1:0-3735 GCA_964654505.1 uncultured Ardenticatenaceae bacterium
GCGCCCAGCAATAGCGCGGCGGGAATCGCGCCGAAGGGACTGGTCTTGCCCAGCAGGGCGACGGTGATGCCGTCAAACCCGAGGCCGGTGTTAAATCCGGGCTGGAATCGGCCGTTGATGCCTTGCGTCTCAACGGCGCCGCCCAAGCCGGCCAGCAAACCGCTGATCATCATGGACAGGATGACGATCTTGGCGACCCGGATTCCGGCATATTGCGCGGCGCTGGAGTTAAGCCCCACCGTGCGAATCTCATAACCGAGGGTGGTTCGATAGAGTATCCACCAGACGATGGCGGCGGTGATCACCGCCAGAATGAAACCGGATGGTACACTTTCCCAAGTAGGTAACTTGGCCGTCGGCAATATTTTGGCGGTGCGGGCCACGATATTGGTCGGCGACGGATCTTTCCAGGGGCCATCGGCCAGAAAATCGGTGAGATTAATGGCCACGTAGTTCAGCATGATGGTCACGATGACCTCATGCGCACCGGTGTAGGTCTTCAGCGCGCCGGGAATAAAGCCGTAGAGCGCGCCGGCCAGCCCACCGGCCAACAGGGCCAGTGGCGCGTGAATGATGGCCGGCAACCCCTCGACGGCGAAGCCCACGTAGGCGGCGACGACCGCGCCGACAAGCAATTGTCCTTGCGCGCCGATATTGAAGAGGCCCCCCTTGAAGGCAAAAGAGACGGCCAGGCCGCTAAACACTAATGGCGTCGCTTTTTCCAGGGTTCTTTGGATGGCGGCCGGCGAGCCGAAAGCTCCCTTGACAAGGGCGCCATAGGCCACAATCGGGTTCACCCCGGATACGATTAGTAAAATTGCTCCGATAATCAAACCCAGAATAACGGCAACCAGCGGCACGCTGATACTTCGCCAAATGTGTCGCAAGGTCATTGCCGTCCGGTTATCCGTGTTGGTCGGTGTGGGGGCCGTCGCCATAACCACCTCCTGTAAACAATGTGCGACGTGCCGGATCCCGACACGTCGCACATTTCATACTTCATCTAGCAATGAGGTTGAAGAAGCGGATAGTCAAACCTGCCTCTGTTCATGCCTCTGCGCAGATTAGCCGCCGGGGTTGTAACCGGTGCTGATCGAACCATCCAGCAGACCGGCGTTGGTCTTTTCCAGCAGGTCCTTGATCTCCTGGGAGACCGCGGCCTCATGATCGTGGAACGGAGCGAGACCCACGGCGCCGAAGAAGTTGCCGCCGGGGAATTCGCCGTTAACCGACATCGTGGCCAGGTCGACGACTCCGGGGGTGATGAGCTTCATCGCGCTCGAAACCAGGCAGGCATGGGCCTCGGGAACGGTGCCCCACTGGTCGCTGTCCACACCGATGCACCAGACGCCTTCATTGCCGGCGGCCTGAATCAGGGCGCCGTTGCCCGTCTTGCCGCCCGCGCCGAACACAACGTCCGCGCCCTGGTCGATAGCCTGCTGGGCCGTCGTCGCGCCCCACTCGGGGTCGGTGAAGGCCACATCCAGACCACCGGGATGGTAGGTGGCGATGATGTTGATGTCGGGGTTAACCGAACGCGCGCCGTTCAGATAGCCTTCGTTGAAGGCCACGACCGGCGGGACCAGGTTGGTGCCCAGCACGGAGGCGATGGTGCCGCTCTGGCTCAGCGACGCGGCCAGCACGCCGGCCATGTAACCAGCCTTGTCTTCATTGAAGACCAGGCCGGTGACGTTCGGCAGAGCCTCGCCCTGGAACTGGTCGACACCGATGAAGTCGACATCGGGGTATTTCCCGGCGGCTTCGATCGTTGCCTCGCCCATGGCGAAGCCGACGGTCACGATGATGTCATAACCCTGGTCGGCGAACAAAGCGATGTTGGCGCCGTAGTCCGTGGCGTTGGCCGTCTCGATGTAGTTGACCTCGGCCGCGCCAAGGGCCTCGGCCGCCTGTTGCGCGCCTTCCCAAGCGGACTGGTTGAACGATTTGTCGTCAACTTCGCCGACGTCCGTGACAAGGCCGATGCACAGAACGCCCTCGTCACTGCAATTTCCAGCTTCGGCCGGGGCCTCTGCCGGGGCTTCGGTCGGCTCGGCGGCTGCCGGCGCTTCGGTCGGAGCCGCGGCCGGGACCTCGGTTGCGGCCGGGGCTGCGCCGCCGCCGCAGGCGACCATCAGGGCCAGCAGCAGCAGTCCGGTAAGTAACAATGCAATTCGCTTCATAATCTTTCTCTTCTCCTTTGAAACAGAAAGTAAATGGTAAGCGCGGTTCCGGGGATATGATTGAATCGTCGTGGATAATTTACGGCCACAAATTATGGCGCACCGCGGACTCTTTCTCTCCCGTCCTCTGCCCGCACTCCCGCAACTATTGTCACTCAAAAACACCGAAAAGACAATAAAAGAACGGGATCAGAATGGATCGGCTTATCCCTCGCTTTTCAGGATGAATGCCGCCACGGACTCCCAGACCGTGGCGTGAATCGGCTCGAACGGCCGCATCAATTCGTGCCCCACGTGGGGAAAGACAGTCAAATTCTTGTCCTTGTTGGGCAGGAGGGAGAATATCCGGCGGGCATTGTCCGGATGGGCCGCGCTATCGTCTTCACCGGCGAAGATCCGCGCCGGAATGTCCAGCCGGGGCCACAGCTTCCGCCCCATTTCGATCATGGCCACCATCTCGTGCATGCCTGACAGGGGAACACGGCTGACCTGGGGCAATTGAGCCTGGAATTCGGGGCTGTCGTAATCTACCGACGGGTCGAAATCCAGTACCCGCTCGCGCACCAGATGCTGCATGCTTTCTTTCTTGCTCTTGTGGGGGTAATACCAGGGGACGAAGTGATGGATGTATTTGACCCAATTGAGGCGCGGATCGGGCGGATTATAGACCGGAGCGAGCATGGCGATCCCCCGCGCATCGCCGAATTTCAGGGCCACGTGCGCCCCCAGGATATTGCCCATCGAATGGCCGATGAGGTAAAGCTCGTCACATTCCCGGCGCGCAGTTTGGTAGGCCTCTTCAGCCTCGGCCAGCCACAGGTTGCGCCCCGCGCCGCGCAAGGCGCTGGGGTAGGTCCCGTGGCCGGGCAACAGCGGGCAATGGACGAACACCCCTTTTTGGTTGAGATACTCGGCCATGGGTCGCGAACTGAGAGGGCTGCCCATGAATCCGTGGAGCACGAGCACGCCTACGTGACGGCCGTCCGGCAAGGGCTTCCCGGATGCCAGGGTATAGGGGAGCCGCTCCGTTTTCACGTCATAACTCGGTTTAAAAGGCATAGATGCTTACCTCGTGGGCCGGAGTATAGTGACAAGCCGCCCCCGTGGCAATCATCCGCCCGCGAATCTGGTACAATCGGGCCATGACTATTCATGTGTTGCCCGACCAGTTGGCCTCGCAAATCGCCGCGGGCGAAGTGGTCGAACGGCCCTCATCCGTCGTCAAGGAGTTGATGGAAAACGCCATCGACGCCGGGGCGACCGTCATCACCATCGACATCCGCGGTGGCGGCCGCGAGCTGATTCAGGTGGCCGATAACGGCGACGGCATGCCCGCCGACGAGATTGAGACGGCCTTCCTGCGCCACGCCACGTCGAAGCTTCAGTCGGCCGACGAGTTATGGTCCATTCGCACCCTCGGCTTTCGGGGCGAGGCGCTGGCCGCCATCTCCGCGGTCAGCCGGGTCACAGTCGTCAGCCGGGAGCGGGCGGCTTCGACCGGGGTTCGCCTGGTTCTCGATGGCGGCATCATCACCGACCGGGAGCCGGTCGGCGC
>CAZZJN010000219.1:0-3666 GCA_964654505.1 uncultured Ardenticatenaceae bacterium
TGCCCCGCCCACAGGCTGAGCGGCGAGATGAGATAGCGCATGGCGATGAGCAGGCTCACCGGCGTGGCCGGTATGCCGAAGTTGGTGATGAGAATCCGGTTCCAGATGCTCGTCACCAGGATGTCGCCCATGGCCGAGCCGATCTGAAAACTGCCGAGGCGCAAGCTGCGCCAGATTGTGAATTGCTTTTCCTGTTGCATGTCCGAAGGAACTCCGTTGAGCGATGAAGTTTGGCTGTGATTGTAATCAATAACAGGGAAAATGCACAATTGCCTAGCTTTGCATAGTTATGCAAGGGATTTTCGGCCATAATTTAGCGAACTTTTCCCAATCTCCCTAGCCAAGTGAAGGTATCGGCTATGGTTTCCTTAAATGGCTGTCATTTTACTTTCTCCTAAGCAGCGCCTTGTAGAGCGCATCCACCCATGTTTCGGGCAGTAATTCGAGCAACAACAGGGCAAATTCAGTGCCGGCGCGGTAGTTGTGCTTTGGCTTCTTCGCTTCGAGCGCCTCCACGACGATTTTTGCCAAATCCTCCGGTTTGCCGGAATTGGCCAGCGTAATCTCCAGAAGCGGTTTCATCGTTGTCAGAACACGCTCGTAATGGGTCGTATTCGTCAGCACCTGGTCATAGTCACCGTTCACCTTGTCGGTGACGGCCGTTTGGAAGGAGCCGGGCTGAATCTTGATGACGGGGATGTCCAGAAACATCAACTCGCGGCGCAGGCTGTCGTTGTAGCCTTCAATCGCTCTTTTCGACATGGTGTAGGCTGCGGCAAACGGTTGCGCCGTCATCCACCCCGTCGAAGACGAGCAGTTCACAATCCGCCCGTTCCCCCGTTCGATCAACTCGAAAAAGATCGCATTCGTGCGCACGGTTCCCATCACGTTGATCGCCAGCATCCGTTCGGATAGCGCAATCGGGTCGTCCTCGACCATGGAAGCAAATGCGGTTATCCCCGCAAAATTGACGATGGCGTCAAGCCTGTCGGTATGCGCAAGCACAACGTCGCGGGCCGCAATCATGCTGTTTGTGTCGGTAACATCCGCCCACACAGGAATGACGTTGTTGATGTCACCCAGCGCCTTCAGTTTTTCTTCGTTGGTTCCCGCGGCGAACACCGTCCAGCCTCTCGAAGCCAACAACGCCACGCAAGGAATCCCCAGGCCGCCAGTCGCGCCGGTAAAGAAAACGGTTCTCATCTCTCAATCCTCAAGCCATTCGAGGGCCTTTCCGTGGGGATGAACCCAGGCCAGGTGCCAACGGTAGCTCTCGCCGCTTCCGTCATGAGGCCAATAGTCGGCCGTCCAGGCCATCCATTCCCGATCCGGCGGTGGCGGCCCATCCCACCACGGCTCCCACTGGAGCCACAGCACCGGCACCGGCTGCCTTCCAGCCCATTCAGCCACAATGTCGCGCAGCGACGCGCCGTGGTCCGGCAAGTAGAGCGTCACGACCGTGTTGTAGAGGATCACCGGCGCGTCGAACGTCCGCGGCAGCTCCTCGGCCAGAAAGCGGGACAGCCCATCGGGCAGGTTCAGGGGAGCCAGGCGAACGGGCGCGGCCGACGTCTCGACCGACCGCAGCGCGGCGATACCCTCGCGCAGTCGCGCCATGCGCTGCGCCTGATCGCCCCAAATGAAGGAGGCCAGCATCAACTCATCGTCGGCCGTGCGTAGATAGAACGGCCGCACGTCACCGCCGGTGCGCGAGCGGATGGTCGGGACGGCCGTCGAAGCCGGCAGCGCGCCAGTCCCGCGCATCAGTGTCGTGAATTGCGGCGGCCCTTGCCCCAATTGCAACCGGGTTTGCGGCGGATCATCGGCGTCGACCAGGCGATAGCCGCGCCGATCGGCGACGAGATTCAGCCCCGCGCTGGCTCCCAGTTCGACCAGATGCACCGCCTCCCAGCCCATGCCGGTCGCCGGCAGCAGCCAGGCCAGCCCCCGCCCCGTCTCGTTGGTCTGCACATTGGCCGTGCGGATGAACGCGCCCAGCGCATCGCGGCGGGCGATGATGGCGTCGCGCAAGTCATCGGCCAATCGACCGCCGGCCGCAGGCGAAGCAATTGCTTGCTCTTCCCCATTCGTCATTTCCTCGCCACCCACGGTCGCATAAAACCGCGCCAACGCCGACACCGCCGGTTCTCCGGCCAGCACGTCGCGATGGAGCGCGGCCATGAGCAGCAGGGTCACGTCGAACGGTGGCCGCTCGGCCGCTGCCTCGACCAGCCAACCGACCACCGGATCGGCCGCGTCACTCGCCAGCCAGTCGGCGATGATGGCGAACAGGTGGGCATAGAGAGGCGAATAGCCCTCGGCGAAGCGTTGCTGCTCGCGGAAATGGTGTTCCAGTTGGCGGCAAAAATTGATCAAAATTATCGTCCTGCGGATGAATCCCGCCTGCAAACAGCCTGCTCCTGCAGATTATACCCATTTGTGCGACGCCCATATCCCATTTTCAATGGTATAATCAAGTGGATCACATCGCCCTGTGAAAGAATAGCTGGAATAGCATGAACAGAATACAGACCGGCACGCTGCTTATCGCCGACATCACCGGTTACACGCTCTTCCTCAACGAATCCGAACTGGAGCACGCCCAGGAAATCCTCACTACGCTGCTCAACCTGCTCATCAAGCAGACGCGGCCGCCGCTGATTATCTCGCGCACGGCCGGGGACGCGGTCATAAGCTATGCGCTCGGCCGGCCCCATATCCAGGGGCAAACCTTCGTCGAACTGCTCGAAGACACCTACGTCGCCTTCCGCCGCGCCATCGAGCTGATGATCCTCAACAACACCTGCCGCTGCGCCGCCTGCGCCAACGTCGCCTCGCTCGACCTGAAGTTCTTCGTCCACTTCGGCGAGTTCGGCCTCCAGAGGCTGGGCGACCACGACGAGCTGGTCGGCAACGACGTGAACCAGCTCCACCGGCTGCTGAAGAACCACATCACCGAAACGCTGGGCCTTCGCGCCTATACCCTCTTCACCGCCTCCGCCGTCGACGCCCTTGGGCTGGGCGAGATGACCGAGGGCATGACGCCCCACGTCGAGCGCTATGAGCACCTGGGCGAGGCGAAGCTGTTTGTGCAGGACATGAAGCCGGTTTGGGAGGCGCGGCGCGAGACGGCCGGTGTCGACATTCCCGTCAGAGATGTCCTCATCAGCGTGACCGAGGAGTTCCCCCTGCCGCCCCACCTGATTTGGGACGCGCTGCTCAAGCCGGAATACCGCAGCCTGCTGACCGGCGCCGTCGATCAAACCATCGGCAACCGGCAGGCGGGCCGTGTCGCCCCGGGGACGGTAATCCATTGCGACCACGGCGATTCCGTCACCCACCAGCGCATCCTGACCTGGCGGCCGTTCGAGATGATGTTGACTGAGGACGTCACCCCCCTTGGCGGCGCGACCTGCCTCAACCGGACGCGACTGACGCCGATCGACGAAGGAACCCGGGTGGAGGTGACCCTCGGCCGCGGCCACGGCAACCCAATCGCCCGCCTGATGCTGGAGGCTTATATCCGCTGGAAGCTGCCCGGCTTCATCGCCGGCGGATTGGCCCAACTGCGCGATAGTTTGAAGGTGACGGCCGCCTCGCCTGCTGCTCCGGAAGAGGCCGCCCACTAGCCAACAGATGGGCCAACCTCCTCTCCCTCCACCCGAC
>CAZZJN010000220.1:0-3588 GCA_964654505.1 uncultured Ardenticatenaceae bacterium
GCGGACGATGTCGATGACGTAGCGGCCGAGTTTGACCTCGAACCGGTCGCCCGGCCGGGCCAGATACTCCTTCAGCGCGGCGTGGAGAGAGCGCTCGGCGAGTTGGCCGATGCCGGGGCCGATGGCAAGCACGTTATCGCCTGGTGATAGGTAAAGAGCGGACGCGCATACGGCGTTGCTCGATCAGGAATTTCACGCTGGAGTCAGGAGAGGGAGAGCCTGTTCGCGAACTGCCTCAGCTGCGAAGCGGAGTGCCTCACGAATGTCACCGGCTTCCAGATCGGGGTAGGCGTTCAGGATTTCTTCATCCGTCATGTCGTCGGCGACCATGCCGACCACCGTCGCCACCGGGATGCGCAGGCCGCGGATGCAAGGAACCCCGCCCATTTGCTTTGGATTGATGGTGATACGCTCGAAGTTCATAATCATATTTCCTTTTATCCGCGTTCCTTCCAACAATTATACCATCCGGATCCCCCGATTTCTAATCCCTATAAGTCCAGCACACTATCCAGTCCCCGTTGCAGCCCCACGAACGACCCCATCTTGCGGATGGCCAGCAACGCCCCGGCCACGTAGGGTTCGGCGCTGGTGCCGGAATCGTGGCGGATGCTGAGCGTCTGGTCGGCCATGCCGAAGATGACCTCGGCCGAGATGGTGTAGCCGGGCAGCCGGATGGAGTGGACCTGCGTGCCGCCCATGCGCGCGCCGCGGGTTCCGGCCTCGCCTTGCGTTTTCTCCAGCGGCACGGTCAGCTCCGACGGCCGCACGCGCGCCAGCCGCGCCGCCAGCTCGCGCACGGTGCCGCTGGGGGCGTCCCTCTTGCGGTCGCTTGCGTAGTCGATGATCTCCCATTGCGGGATCAGTTTGGCGGCCATCTCGGCGAACTTCATCAGCAATACGGCCGTCAGGGCGAAGTTGCCCACGGCCAGCACGCCGCGTTCCCGCGCCTTGGCCACGGCGCCAATGACGGCCAGGTCGTTGTCGGTCAGGCCCGACGTGCCGATGACGACGTCGGCCCCGCGGTCCAGGGCCGTCATGACGTTGGTTCGGGCGATGTCGGGCTTGGTGTACTCGAAGAAGACGTCGCAGGGGTAGTTGAGCGCCTCCTCGGCCGTGCCGAAGATGGAGCAACCCAGGCGCGGCTCGCCCAGAACGTTGCCCAGTATGCGCCCGGCGCTGGTGCGCGAGACGGCCGACACGAGTTCGATATCGTCAGTTTGGGCGATGGCGCGGGCCAGCGCCGACCCGGCCCAGCCGGTCGCGCCGGCGAGACAAACTTTAATGGTCATGGTACCTCATTCATTCCGGCTCTGTTTTTGGGGGCGTCAAACAGCCGACAAGGGGCTGATGCGCGCCACGTCGCTTTGAATCTCTTGAGCTGCATCCCATAAATCCACTGCCTGCTGAGCATTCAGCCAGAACTCCGGCGAGTTGCCGAACAGTCGCGCCAACCGAAGCGCCATCTGCGGACTGATACTCCGTCGCTCACGTAGCAACTCGTTGATCGATTGGCGCGAAACACCCACCGCTTCCGCCAGTGCGGCAACGGTAAGCCCGTAGTCAGGCATAAAATCCTCACGCAGCATTTCGCCCGGGTGGGTAGGTCTGCGTTTCATGGCGATTGTATTGGGGATGCTCATGTTCCACGCCTCCAACTAATGATAATCACAAACCTCGACATCGTAGGCATCGCCGGCAACGAACCGAAAGCAAATACGCCATTGATCGTTGATCGAGATAGAATATTGGCCCTCTCGGTCTCCTTCTAACATATGAAGCCTGTTGCCGGGTGGAGTTCGCAGATCGTCTACCCTGACGGCAAGGTCGATATACTCAAGCTTGCGGGCCGCGCGTTTGGCTATATCTGTCGGGAATCTCTTCGCCTTGCCGGTAATATACAACTCTTGCGTACGCCGATTCGCGAACGACTTGATCATATATAAAATGTATCTTGTAACGTGACGCTTGTCAATATATTATTCCCAACTGTTCTTATCAATGTTTGGATCATGTGAGTGTTGAGCATTAACAAATTAATCACGTATGGCACGTGCGGGGCGTTGTCCCGCACGTACATGCTACTATAATTAGAGCATGTCATTTCAAGCATATCTCGACAACATCGAAGCAAAGACGGGCAAAACGCCCAACGAATTCATTGAACTGGCGAAGGAAAAGGGCTACGACAAGCCCGGCGTCAAGGCCGGCGTCATCATCGATTGGCTGAAGCAGGATTACGGCCTGGGCCGCGGCCACGCGATGGCCCTGGTGCATGTCATCAGGAACGGCCCGGAGATCGACGACAAACACGTCGGAACCGAAGGCGCCCACCGTGACGAGTCGAACACGCTGCGGCTCGACGGCGTGGCAAATCGCAAGCCCGGCTCCTGAGCGTTCAAACTCCACCGGCGTGGTGGTTGACGACAACCGTGACAGTTGCAACATCGGCCGCCCCTTCACATCCATTGAGGCTAACAAATACAATGACGAAACCCCGAATCTATACCATCAACTTTGCCCGGGTCTATCCCGAGTACGTCGCCAAGGCGGAAAGAAAGGGGCGCACGAAGGACGAGGTCGATACCATCATCACCTGGCTGACCGGCTATAGCCAAAGCGGCCTGGAGGCCCAGCTGGAGAAGCAGTCGGACGTCGAGACCTTCATCGCCGAAGCGCCCGAGCTCAACCCGGCGCGTTCACAGATCAAGGGACTGATCTGCGGCATCCGCGTGGAGAACATCGAAGATACAACGACGCGCGAGATTCGCTACCTCGACAAGCTGATCGATGAGCTGGCCAGGGGGAAGAAGATGGAGAAGATATTGCGGCAGGCGCAGTGAGTTTGATTACGTTGGTCTGCCTTCCCATCTCCGGCAATTCAGTTATCCTCTTTCCATGGATGAGCGGTCCGAAATAGTCCTGATTGGTCCTGTCGGCGCCGGGAAGTCGACCATCGGCGGCATACTGGCCGCGCGACTGGGCTTGCCGCAAGTGTCGATGGATGACATCCGTACCGGTTACTATCGCGAGATCGGTTATGACGAGGCCTATGCCGGGCAGCTGCGCGCGGAGGAAGGCTTCCCGGCTTTGGTTGCCTATTGGAAACCATTTGAAGCGTATGCCGTCGAGCGTATGCCGGCCGACCACCGCGACTGCGTCTTCGATCTCGGAGCCGGGCATTCCGTTTACGAAGATCCGGGCTTGTTCGCGCGTGTCCGGGAGGCCTTAATGCCATTCAGGAATGTCGTCCTGTTGCTGCCCGACCCGGACATTGAAACTTCCCTGTCCATCATGGAGAGCTATGACCCCTATGTCGTGCCTCACCGGGAGATCAATCGCCACTTCCTGACCCATCCTTCCAATGGCATACTGGCCCGGCACACCATCTATTGGCGCGGCCTGACGCCGGATCAGACCGCCGACGCTGTGCTGGCGGCCGTCTCGCTCCGGTAGGAACTGGTTCGCTGCTGGGCGATGGCAAATCCGCAGGCCCCTGTCGTGGCTACCGCAACATGGGGCGACGGCTCATCGATATCGTCAACTTTTTCAGGATGATAATTAAGGAAGAAGGTTAGTTGTACAAAT
>CAZZJN010000221.1:0-3569 GCA_964654505.1 uncultured Ardenticatenaceae bacterium
CACGAGCCCCCTTCGTCCTGGAAAACGAAGGGGGCTTTTCTATTGAGGTGAAAAACATGATTGACCTGAATTTGATTCGCGAGAAACCTGAATGGGTTAAGGAGCAGATGGCGCGATTGGGCGACGAGAAAGCGCCGATCGATGCCATTCTGGCGGCCGACTTCCGACGACGGGAGATCATCCTGGAAGTGGAAGAACTGCGTCGGCAACGCAATGAAAGCTCAAAGCTGATCGGGGCATGGATGGGCAGGATCAAGAAGCTGGAAGGCGACCTGAAGCAGGCGGAAGTCACTGGCGGAGCGGCCGAACCGCTTCGCGTCCAGCTCGTAGCCATCCAGGCTGATGCCGACCAGGCCAAGGAAGAAGTTCGTCGCATCGGCAACCGCGTCACGGAGCTGGAAGAGGAGTTGCGAGTTATCGAGGCTGAAGAGGGCGAGAAGATGCTCTGGGTTCCCAACATCCCGCACGAGAGCGTTCCGTATGGACCGGATGACAGCTATAACATCGCCTATCCGCCCGAAGGTCCCCCGCTGCCGGAATTCGACTTTGAGCCTCAGGCGCATTGGGACTTGGGTCCCGCATTGGGAATCATCGACTTCGACCGCGGCGTGAAGCTGAGCGGCTCGCGCTTTTACGTGTTGAAGGCCGGCGGGGCGCGCCTCCAGCGAGCGGTTATCCAGTTCATGCTGGATTACCACACTGATCGACACGGTTACACGGAGATCTATCCACCCTTTATGGTTCGCTCGGCCATGTTCGTCGGCGCGGGTCAACTGCCGAAGTTCGCCGATAACATCTATCGCGACGCCGAGGAAGACTTCATGTGGCTGGGAACGGCCGAGATCGCCCTAACCAATATCCATCGTGACGAGATACTGGAGGAAGCCGATTTGCCGCTGAATTACGTGGCCTATACGCCATGCTTCCGTCGTGAAAAGATGAGCGCCGGGCGTGACGTGCGCGGCATCAAGCGCGGCCACCAGTTCGACAAGGTCGAGATGTATAAATTCACGACGCCGGAAACCAGCTATCAACATCTAGATGAGTTGGTCACCCATGCCACTGACATTTGCGAAGCGTTGGGGCTGCCTTATCGTCGCATTGAGATGGTGACCGGCGATCTGGGCTTCGCCGCAGCAAAAAAGTTCGACGTCGAAGTCTGGGCGGCCGGCTGCCGGGAATGGCTGGAGGTCAGCTCGGCCAGTAACTGCGAGGCATTCCAGGCGCGACGGGCAAACGTGCGCTATCGTCCGGCCGACGGCGGGCGGGTTCGCCACGTCCACACCTTGAACGCCAGCGGTTTGGCCTTGCCGCGCGTCATGATCGCGATTATGGAGAACTATCAGCAGGCAGACGGCACGATCGTCATCCCTCAGGTTCTGCGGCCATACATGGGGGGTCTGGAAAGAATCGGTTAGACCATCCACTTTAACAGACGGGTGGCGCCATCGTCCGATGAGCGCCACCCTTTTTAATACAATAAGGCAATTACACTCTATTTAATCCTTAATCGCAGCAGGCTGGATCGGAGCTACATTCCATAGGCACATCGCCGTTTGCATAATGGACCGGAAGCCCTAAATAGGGAGACGGATCGATCGTATTGGCAAATTCAAGCTCATTGGTATAGCGTCCGCGGCCGTCGTCCTGAACAATGGAGAAATGCAAATGAACCCAGACGTCCCACAGCGCATTCCCATTGTAATCACCCGTATAGCCCAGCAACGTTCCCCGCTCCACAAACAGCTCACTCGCCCCTGGCGGAAAGGCCGGCTCGATGAAACTGTTGCCGGCTTCATCGGCCATATGGGCATAGTAAAGCCATATCTGCCGGCCAGGAGCCAGAGGATCGTCGGGAACTCGCTGGATTAAAGCACTACGCCAGCCGTCCTCCCGGCTGATGTAGCCGTCATAGGCCGCCAGGACGGGAACAACGCCCGGCTCAGCATTGCTGAAGATATCGATGCCTTGATGGGGTGATTTAGCCGAATAGGGGCCATTGGGATCGGCGTACAACAAACCGATGAAGCCATCGGCCGGCAAGATAAACGGCGCGCCCGGGCAGGCCTCGCGCTGTATGGTGACGAGATCGGCTCGCGCGGCTTCGTCTCCCTTGGCCCATAGCCAATATTGATTGAAACGAGGGCCGTTGATACCGCCCTTAAAGCCAATAATTCGCAATCCGGCATAAGCGAATGCAACAATGGCGAATGTCAAAAGCGTGGCTCGAACGGCCCGGTTCACGAGAAAAACCTTGATTTCAACTCAAAGAAATAACAAGGCCGGAGATCGATCTCCGGCCGGATATTATTCAGGAATGCGGTGGTTTCAAAAGACCTACTTCTTGAGCGAAGCCGGGTCGATACCGGCGGCTTTAAGCGCCTTGTTGTAGGCTGACTGAGCTTTGGCGTTAGCTACTCGCGCGTGGCGAATCTCCTCGGGCGACATGCCGTCCGTGATCTCAATCAGTTGCGGCGGGGTGATACCAACCGGTGCCGCTGGGGCGGCAGGAGCAGTAGGAACTGCAGGGGCAGCAGCAGGGGCAGGAGCAGCGGCCGCAGGAATTGCACTGGCAGTCGCCGCAGCCGGATCAACACCGGCGGCTTTCAGCGCCTTATGATAGGCCGACTGGGTCTTGGCATTGGCCACTCGTGCCTTGCGTATCTCTTCAGGCGACATGTTGTCAGTGATTTCGATCAGTTGCGGCGGGGCAACGCTCACGGTCGGAGCGGCAGCCACGGGAGCAGCGGCAGCCACAGAAGCTGCACCAACGGCGACAGACGGCGCAGCCACAGGCGCGCCCGAGGCGGCCGACTTGAGCGCCTTGTTATATGCCGATTGCGCCTTGGCGTTGGCCACACGCGCCTTGCGCACCTCTTCGGGGGCCATACCGTCGGTGATGGTGATGAGAACCGGCGGAGGAATGGCAGGAGCGGCCGCAGCTGCCTGAACGCCTCCGGCAACCGCCACCGGTGCCCCGGCCGCCGCCATAGCGTTGACGGAGGGAGCGCCAGTGCGCACGCCATCCCAACCATGGAAGCGAGCGATGCGCACGGCCGTTAAAGGATCTTGTGCTGCGCTCTTGCCGGCAGTGGAAAGGGTCGATTTGCCGTCACTGCCAATGCGGTTATTCGCACCGCGAGGCAACGCAGCGGCGAGTTTGGCGGCTTCCACACGGGCTTCCTTCAGCTGGTCATCATAGCTTGAGTCGACCTTGATACGATGGCCAAAGGTCATACCGGGATTGTAGGCACGCTCCTCGGCCGCCATCTCGACCTGGGTATTGGTCACCGCATTGGACATCCTCGTGAAAAGGAAAGCAAGGAACAATCCCGCCGACAGCATCAGGAACATAATCAGAATGAAAACGAAAATGGCCATAAAGAATCACCCTTACCTGTATTCAACTTCCAAATACCGGCCCATTATAGCCCCTGCCTCTGGTTTCTCAAAAAGAAAACGGCCCAAACCAGTATAACAGGCGGGCCGTCTTTGGATAACACAGTCTCACAATATGCCGAAGGTGGGATTCGAACCCACACGAGGGAACCCTCACTACGCCCTGAACG
>CAZZJN010000222.1:0-3568 GCA_964654505.1 uncultured Ardenticatenaceae bacterium
TGACGGGGATCGCCGTCGTCCTGGCCCGGCGCTGGACCGGCTGGCAGCGGTTCGCACCGTTGGCCCAGGGGCTGTTCATGCCCGCGACCATGATCATTCGCGGCACCTTCGATCCGACGTTCATCATCGAGGCGGTATGGATGGGCCTGTGGTTTCTCACCAGTCTGGCGCTGCTCACCCAACACGCCCAGCCGCAAGCAGCGATGGAAAGAATGATTCCAGACCCTGAAAATACCTTATAATAACCCCAAGTGGGTCGTCATTAGCGGGATCGGACGAGATGACAGAAGATCGACTGACGGAATCAACGCTTGATCCGGCCGCGCCGGTCGGCGCTCGGAGTGCTGCGTCGCGGCGGATCATATCCTGGCGGGGGTTCCTGCCGACGCTGCTGCTGGTGCTTCTTCTCATCGGCTGGTGGACGCTGGTCTATACCTTTCTGGTCGCCGGGTGGTGGCTGATCAACGGCTATACCTTCCAGGAGGGGCCGGGGAATCCCTATCAATGGAACGGGCTGGCCGACTGGATTATCATGATCCTGGCCCTGTTGTCGGTCTGGCCGGCACAGCGCTGGCTGCGGCCGCGCGTCGCCCTCCTTGTCGAGGATGCCGGCGACGATCCCTACACCGCCATCAGCCGTGTCTCGGCCCGGCTGGACACCGAATTGACGGCCGAGGCCCTGCCTCTGGCCATTGCCCATTCGCTGACTGAGATACTCAATTTGCCCTGGGTTGAGCTGGAGACGAGCGAGGGGGCAACGGCCGAGAGCGGTCCGCGCCCCAACGAACCGCTCATCACCCTGCCGCTGCAATACAACGGCCGGGCATTGGGCGAGTTGCGCTTCGCGCCGCGCGTCGTCGCCGGGCTGCCCTTGCCCGTCGACGGGCAGCTGTTGGGCGACCTGGCCCGGCAGATCAGTCTGGCGCTCTACAACAATGAGTTGACGGCCGAGCTGCAGGAATCACGCCGCCGCATCATCACCGCCGGCGAGGAGGGTCGCCGCACCCTGCGTCGCGACCTCCACGACGGCCTCGGCCCGGCGCTGGCGACGATGACCATGCAGGCCGAGACCGCCCGCGAGCTGCTCCATGACGATCCCGCGGCGGCCGACCGGGCGCTCACCGGGCTGATCGACCAGGCCCAGGCGACTGTCAGCGAGGTGCGGCGCATCGTCCACGGCTTGCGGCCGCCGGCGCTGGACGAGCTGGGCCTCTATGGCGCGCTGGAAGTGCTGGCCGACGGCTTCGCCTCGCCCGGCTTGCGCGTTGAGCTGCGTTTACCGAAAGAGCGCCAAACGTTGTCCGCGGCGGTCGAGGTGGCCGTCTATCGCATCGCCCAGGAGGCGCTGACCAACGTCAGTCGCCACGCCCGGGCGCAGACGGCAACGCTGGCCCTGTGGTTCGAGGGCGACGGTCTGCGCCTGGAAGTGACCGACGACGGTGTGGGTCTGTCACCGGACGCGGAGCCGGGGATAGGGCTGGCCAGCATGCGCGACCGGGCCGAGGGGATCGGCGGAACGCTAACCATCCTGCCCAATCGGCCGCGCGGCACATGCATCACCGCGCGCTTTCCGCTGGAAACATGAGGCCTGGATGGACCCGATACGCATTCTCATCTGTGACGACCACGACGCCTTCCGGCAAGGGCTGCGGGCTATGCTGGCCATTGATGCCTCGCTGAGCGTGGTCGGCGAGGCGGCCGACGGCGCGGCGGCGGTGACCCAGGCGGCCGAATTGCAGCCCGACGTCATCCTGATGGATTTGCAGATGCCGCGGCTGAACGGACTGGAGGCGACCCGCCGCATCATGGCCGCCAGCCCCCACATCCGCATCCTCGTGCTGACCATGTCCGACGACACGGCCACCGTCTTCCACGCCCTGCAGGCCGGGGCGCGCGGCTACATTCTTAAAGGGGCGCGCAAGGCCGACATCGTGCGCTCCATCCAGAACGTGTTCAACGATGAGGTCGTCTTCGGCGCGGCCGTGGCCCAGCACGTCATCCACCACTTCACCCGCGTCCAGGCCGACGTGCGAGCCGAGGAGTTCCCGCAACTCAGCGAGCGTGAGTCGGAGATCCTCAATCTGATGGCCCAGGAGCTGCCCAATGAGGCTATCGCCGAGCGGCTGGGCATCAGTCTCAAGACGGTGCGCAACCACGTCGCCAACATCTGCACCAAGTTGCAGGTGAGTGACCGGACTGCGGCCGTGTTGCGAGCACAGACGCAGTCCAATCCGCCCAGGACCAACTAAAACAGGTCGCGGTTCAAATCATCCGCCGTATACGGCTCATCCCTCTTCGTCGAAGGGCCGGAACGCCCGCGCATCTCGTCATAGAACTTCTCGTCATAGCGCCGCGAGCGGACGGGGATGGGCATCTTGACACCCCAGCCCAGCAGCAGCACTTCCTCTTTTTCCTGCAGGCGGGCCAGCATGCCGCGCAACTGGTCGCGCCCGGCCAACCCGCTCAGCACGGCGCGGATGTCGTCCTCGTCCCCCAGCCAGCCAGTGACGCGCGTGCCCAACTGCGACATCACCTCATCGTCGATGCCCGACGGCCGCTGGTCGACGATGAGCAGGGTCACGTTGTACTTGCGCAGTTCGCGGGCGATGGTGCCAAAGGCGGTCTGCCCGGCGACTTGCGGGTTGAGCAACTTGTGGGCCTCCTCGATGACGATAACCAGCGGCCGCGGCGGCATGCCACCGAGAGATTTACTGCTTTCCATCTTCCTGACCCACTCCTGGCGGATACGTCGCGTCAGGATATTGGAGACGACGATATAGTCCAGTTCGTTGTCGTGCTCGCCGAAACTCAGGATGATGTGCTTGCCGTTTTCCAGAAAGTCGGCGATGGCCGCCACGGCGTCGGCCGCCGGCTGCTCCACCACATAGGGCTTGTGGAAAATGGGCTGCAACTTGCGGTGCAGCGACTCGGCCGCCGCGGGATGGATGTTGTGGCTGGTGGCCCAACCAGCGACGGAGTCGGGGGCGGGAATCCGCTTGCCGTTATCATCTTCGACGGTCGCCCCCGGCCGCAGCTTCATAAACTCGGCAAACCAGCTCTCTCGATAGGCGCGTTCCAGCGCGCTCAGGACGACGGCCGCCGTGTCGTTGAGATCGAGCGTCTCGGACAGCAGCAAAATATCGGCCGTCCCGAAATCGCTCAGCGCCAGTTCCAGCGTAAAGTCGGGCGAGTTCTCGCGCACCCGCGCCCCTTTGCCCAGCGCGGCAATCTGCACCTTCTGGCCGAACATCGACTTCAGGCCATGCACGGTCTTATCGCGGTCGCTGTCCCGATCGTCATAGCCATACTCATTGTGCATATCAAACACCAGCGCCGCGGCCACGTCGGTCTTCATCAAACCTGCCAACACCATGCGCGTCAGGAAGCTCTTGCCCGTGCCCGTCGCGCCGAAGATGCCGCTGCTGCGCTTGACGAATCGCGCCAGGTCGAGACAGACCGGATAGCCTTGCTCGATGGTGTGGCCGATGACGAAGTTGTCCCCGCCCTCCTCGCCGAAGATGGCGGCCACGTCGGCCGCGTCGGCCGGGCGCACCGGCGCGTGATGGGC
>CAZZJN010000223.1:0-3527 GCA_964654505.1 uncultured Ardenticatenaceae bacterium
ATCAGACGTTCGGCCGCAGCCGCGAAGTCGTTCTGCAAGGGTGTGTCAAATCTGGGGAGTGACTAATTATAAGGGCATGATAAGATAGAAATATGATCCAATGTCCACACTGTTTGCGAAGTGAGAATCAAGTCAAAAATGGCCGGACGATGGCTGGCAGCCAATTGTACAAATGTCAATTTTGCCGACGCAAGTATACACCTGAGCCGCGAACAAAAGGCTATGACCGCGCCACTCGACAACGGGCCATCCGACTCGCTTTGGACGGTAATAGTCAGCGGCAGGCCGCTCGTCATGCCGGCGTGAGCCACGGCTCGGTAGCCAACTGGCTCAAACGGTATGTCGATGAACTCCCGGCGACGTTGCCTTGTCCTGAGCAACCGGCCGAGGTGGCTGAACAGGACGAACTGTTCACTTTCATCGGTCGGAAAAAAACGAAATCTACATCATGACCGTGGTCGACCGGCAAACACGCTGTTTCCTGGCCATCGAGGCGGTTGCCTGTCGCACTCAGGAAATCGCTCAGCAAATGGTCAATCAGGCACCGGCGGAACAATACTATAGCGACCAGTTTTCTCTGTATGACCGTCTGACCTATCGTCGCGGCTATCATTTATCTCTGGCCGACAAAAGCGAAACCTACTCGGTCGAAGGCGACAACGCCGAGTTGCGTCACTATCTGACTCGGTTGGCTCGTCGGAGCCGTTGCTTCTCGCGTTGCCTGGTCTGGCTGAATCGTCATCTCAAAGCCTTCGCTCACGCCTGGAACCAGCGCCAACTTCACAACCATGCCCGACCCTTTGATAAAAAGCCGCTGATTGACTTTGTATGCCTATTGAATTAGTCACTCCCTCAAAACGCACAGTTTGCTCATTTTGGTTTATAATTAAACATAATATTCACACAGGGATGATAACGTGATCACGCTACAGACGGTGCTGTCCGCCTTTTTGACGCTTCTCATCATCTTGCTGGTTCTGACCGTCATCTTGCCGGCCGGGCTGGAACGGATGTCGCGCGCCAACCGGGCCAAACGCGAGACGTTCATCGCCGAGCTGACCGCCCACCACCGCGACGCCGACCGTCTCGATGTCGCTCTGCAGCCGTTCAGTCGGGTTCAATCGGCCGCCTACCGCCAGGCCGCGGCCGTTGCCTATGATCGCTCCACAGCCCTGTCGCACCAGCTGGACGGGCTGGCCCAAAGCCTCGACGGGCTGCAATGCCCGCGTATCTTCGGCTATCTGTTCCCCATCCAGCACTTCTTCATCGCCCCCGACGACATCGGCATCATCCTGAGTGACGCCAATCGGCTGCGGCAAGCTCATGCCCAATCGGCCGCTGCCACCAAGCTGGCCGCCGAAACCCGCGGCGCCATCGACGTCCTGGCCGCCCTGCCCCGGCAGTTGGCCGCCGATCGCGCCATCCTCGACCGTCGCCTGACCGGGCTGGAAGCGGCCGCCAGGCGCGAGCGCGACGCGGGCATCATCGCCCTCGATGATTTGCGCCGCGACGCCGACCGGGTTCACACCCAGCTGGAGCGCCACCGGCAACTGGCCCGCCAAGGGGCCTCGGTGGCCGATCTGGACGGGGCAGCCCTGGCCCTCGAAGTGGCCTCGGCTACGCTTGCCGAGGCTGAAGCCCGCGCCGCCGAACTGGCTCGGCAACGGGCCGCGCTGGACGAAAGCATCAGCCGGGCCGCGCGCGACCTCGACAACCTGCAAGCCGGCGCCAAGTCCGGCCGGAACGCCGACGACTCCGCCGACAAGGTTCGGCCGCTGTTGCTGCGGGCGGCCGCCTTGCTGAACGAGAGTGCCCCCGACCATCGCAGCCGCCGCGAGTTTAATCCCGCCGCGGCCGACGTCGCCACGGCGACGCGCCTCATCGCCGTTTCCCATGACCTGCGAGCCACCGGTCGCCACACCCGTACCCTCATCGCTCGCGATGACGGCTCCACCTTGCACCCGGCCATCGCCACCCTGCGTCACGAGCTGTCGGAGTTGCTCGACTGGCTGGGGCAGGAAGCCATATCCGACGAGGGCATCAGCCTGCTGGCCGGTCGCTCGGCCGAGATGCGCGCCCGAGCCGAGACGCTGACCCACCGGCAGGACGAGGCCATCGCCGAACTGGAGCGCGAGGCCATGGTCACGCGCGATCAACTGGAGCGCTCGTGGGAGGCCGCCCAACGCCTGCTACCCTTGGCCGACGACGATCCGCTGGCCCGCCGTCGCCTGCGCCTGCTGGACGACTTTCAGGCCGCCCAGCGCCGACCGGCCGAGCTGGAGAAGTTCCGCGGCGACGTGGCCGCCTTCGAAAAGGTCCTGACGCCCTGGGTGACGCGCGTGCAGGCCACCCGAGCGCGCATCGGCCGCCTGCGCGAGCGAATGCCGGGCCTCATCGACGCCGCCCTGGCCGCGGCCGAACCGTGGCAATGTCTCACCGAGAGCCGGGTCTTCATCCAGCAGCGCGCGGCCGACTTCAGAACCGCCCAGAGCCAATTCGCCGCCGTCCGGCAACGCCGCCCGGCCGAATCATTGATGGATCAGATCGAGACCATCGAGAAAGAGGTGGAGGAGCGTGCCGCCCAACTGGCCGACTGGGCCAATCGGCTCAACTTCCTGGAGGACGACGCGCGGCAGATCATCGCCCTGGGTCAGGCCGACGTGGCCGCCTTCCCCGCCGACCACCCCGAGCGCGCCCGTTGGGACAAGGCGCTCCGGCTCATCGAGCATAACATCCGCACCGCCCGCACGGCCGGTCGCTACGAGGACGCTGCCGGCGCTCTCACGCGCGCGGCCGAAGTGGCCAACAAGGTGGCGGTGTAGATCAATCGGACAATGAGACTACGGCCGCGTGCCGGAAACAGCCGACGAGGTGGTCGTTCACCATCCCCACGGCCTGCATATGGGCATACATGATGGTCGGCCCCACAAAGGAGAACCCCCGCCGCTTCAAATCCTGGCTCAGGGCGCGTGATTCGGTCGTCTGGGCCGGAACCTGCCTCAGGCTTTCCCAGCGGTTGACGATCGGCCGCCCGCCGACGAAAGCCCACATGTAGGCGGCGAAACTGCCGAACTCGTCCTGAACCTTGAGGAAAGCGCTGGCGTTACCCACGGCGGCGTTGATCTTCAGCCGGTTGCGGATGATGCCGGGATCGTCAAGCAGAGCGGCCACGCGAGCCTCATCAAACCGGGCCACGGCCGCCGGGTCGAAGCCGTCGAACGCCCGCCGGTAGTTCTCGCGCTTGCGCAGGATGGTCAGCCAGCTCAGCCCGGCCTGCGCCCCCTCCAGAACGAGGAACTCAAACAGGGCGCGGTCGTCATGCAGCGGCACCCCCCACTCCCGGTCGTGGTAGGCGATATACAGCGGGTCATCAGTCGCCCACGGACACCGAACCTGAATCTCATCCATCATTCTTCACTCTTCATTCTTCATTCTTCATTCGTCATTCGTCATTCGTCATTCGTCATTCGTCATTCGTAATTCGTAATTCGTCACTGTTTTGCGCTATCATCTCCCCCATGAACCCC
>CAZZJN010000224.1:0-3525 GCA_964654505.1 uncultured Ardenticatenaceae bacterium
GCAGGTATCCCGCAGCACCCATTCGAGCCGGATTTGAGCTTGCTGTACGGGACGATCTTTGTCGGGCCACCGCACGATCCCGCCAATCATTCACGGGAGGTGTGCGTCTTTGCCGATGGCGAGGTGGATCGCAGCCCGACGGGCACGGGGGTCAGCGGTCGGGCGGCGCTCCATTACGCCAAGGGGGAGATCGGTCGGGGGGAGGCGTTCGTGGTCGAGAGCATTCTGGGCACGACGTTCACCGGCGAGGTCGTTGAAGAGACGACGTTCGGCCCCTACGCGGCCGTTGTGCCGCAGGTGACGGGGACGGCCTACGTGGTGGGGCGGAATGAGTGGGTGATTGATCCAGATGATCCGTTGAGGGATGGATTTTTACTGAGATAGATTGTGATTATCGCCATATTATGTACAGCCTCAATCATTGGAGTTGCTTATGACCGACATGGTGCGGAAACAGATATACATCCATCGTCGTCATGCCGATTGGCTGAGCCGCCTCGCTGAGGCACGTGGTGTCAGCGAAGCTGAGATTGTTCGACAAGCTATCGAACATGAAATAATTGGCGCCTCATCATCGGCCGTGCGGAGCAGTCTTCAGGCATGGGAAGCCATAGTTGCTTTCGCTAACAACCGTCGTGAACTACCTGCTGAAGGCAAGCCATATCAGTGGCGGCGAGAAGATGTAGCATGATAGTGTGCCTCAGGCGACTGCCAACTGTACCGGAACCTCTACGCGACGGATCATTATTGAGGTCTTGTTCTAAAGGCTATTCACAGGGATAAGCTCGGAAAGCGCCCGCAAGACATAGGTTGGCCGAACGGCCGATTGAGCCAGCATGGTTTCATCTGTCGCTCCGGTCAGGGTCAGCGCGGCGTCCATGCCCGCGTTCAGGCCGAGCAGCACATCCGTCTCCAGCCGGTCGCCGATCATGAGACATTGGCGGGGCGACAGTTGCAGCCGGGCGAGGACTGCCTCGGCCATGTGGGCGGATGGCTTGCCGACGACCGCCTCGACGCTCACGGTTGTACAAGCCTCGATGGCGGCGATCACGGCCGCCGCGTCCGGTTGGCCGCCGCCGGGCACGGGGCAGTAGCGATCGGCGTTGGTGGCGAAGAAGCGCGCCCCGGCACGGATGGCATCGAAGGCGATCTGCAATTTACGATAGTCGAAAGTGCGGTCGAAGCTGGCGATCACGGCGTCGATTGCTCCGGCATCAATATCCCCCTCGTCTCCCACGATTTCAAACCCGGCCGCGGCCAGTTCCCGGCGCAGCGGTTCCTCACCGACGACGAAGAGGCGCGCGCCCGGCATGCGCCGGTTCAAAAAATCGGCCATGACCATCGACGAGTTGATCACGTCCTCCGGTGGGGTGGGCAGGCCCAGTTCGGTCAGCCGTTCGGCGTAGACCTCGCGCGGTTGGGTGGGGTTGTTGGAGAGGAAGACGGTGCGGCGGCCGAGTTGGCGCAGGCGTCCGATGGTTTCGCCGACCGTGGGCAGCAGGGCGTCGCCGAGATAGCACGTGCCGTCGAGGTCGAAGATGTAGGCGTCGTAGAGCCTGGCAGGCGTGGGGTGTTCCGTCATGGCGATCGTTTGAACCGTGGCGTTCGGCCGTCAGGTCGATCGGGGCTTCATCGAGGCGGCTCGCCCACAGGCCGAATCTTGCCGCCGGCCAGATGTTTGGCGGCGATATAGCCGAACGTCATTGACGGGCCGATGGTGCTGCCCGCGCCGGGATAGGTATTGCCCATGACGGAGGCCGAGTTGTTGCCGGCCACATAGAGGCCCGCGATGACGGAGCCGTCTTCGCGCAAGACGCGGGCGTGCTCGTCCATCACTAGCCCGCCCTTCGTGCCCAGGTCGCCGGGCACCATCTGAACGGCATAGAACGGCGGCTCTTCGATGGGCGCGAGGCAGGGGTTGGGTTTCACCGTCGGGTCGCCGTAGTAGCGGTCGTAGGCGCTGTCGCCGCGATGGTAATCCTCGTCCACGCCCGCGCGGGCGAACCGATTGAAACGCTCGACCGTCTCTCTCAGGTTGGCCGGATCGAGGCCGCATTGCTCGGCCAACGCTTCCAGCGTGTCGCCGCGCTTGAAGTAGCCGCTCTCAAAGTAGGCATTGGGGATCGGCTGCATGGGGAACAGCGTGCCGAAGATGTACTTTCGGCGAAAGCGACTGTCCATAATGAAGGTGGCGGGGATGTGGGAGGTCTCCGCGGTGTGTTTCTCGTACATGGCGTGGACGACCTCGACATAGGAGGCGGCCTCGTTAGTGAATCGCTTGCCGTCGGCATTGACGATGATCGCGCCGGGATAGGAACGCTCGCCGACATGAAACATCACCGGCGCATCGGGCGGCATGCTCGACGGTCCCCACCAGGCGTCGTCCATCAGGTCGATCTTCGCCCCCAGTTTCATGCCCAGCTGGATCGCGTCGCCGGTGTTGGCCGGGTTGGCGGAACTCCAGGTGTGGTCAACGGGCGCCTTCTGATATTTCTCGCGCATCGCCTGATTGTGGGCAAAGCCGCCGGCGGCCAGGATCACCCCCTTGCGGGCGTGGATCGACTGCGGCCGCCCGTCTTTCTCGACAACGATGCCCGTGACGGCGTCATCCTCGACGATCAGGTCTTTCAGCGGCGCGTTCAGCCAGAGGGGCACGTTCTCATCCTTGAGCGACAGGCGCAGCCGGGCGATCAACGCCTGTCCCAGAGCCAGCAGTCGGACGCCAGTCAGCATATTGACCACCGTGCGCGCGCCTACCTTGAGGGCGACTCGCTTGCCGGCCCAGGTAGATGTGATCATGCCCAGTTTGTTGTATTCGCTCGCAGTGAAGGCCAGCCCGGCCGGAACCTCGATGCTCATGGGGCGCAGTTGAGCCAGATCGTCGCCCAGCTTGTTGCCGTCGAAAGGCGAGCCTTCGATCGCCCGGCCGTCAGCCATGCCGCCCGGCCGCTCGGGATAGTAATCGGCATAGCCGACCGAGCGATGAAAACGGACCTGTGAATTGGCAGCCAGATATTTCACCATTTCCGGCGCGTTGATCAGATAGGCGTCCTGCAGGGATTGAGGTGTGCGATCCCCGACGGTGTGTTGCAGATAGGTGCGCGCTTTGTCGAGAGAGTCGTCGAGGCCGTCGCGCTGCAGCAAGTAGTTGTTGGGAATCCACAGGCCGCCGCCGGACAGGGCGGTCGAGCCGCCGTAGTATTCCGACTTTTCGACCAGCAGAACGTCCAGACCGGCTTGTTTGGCCACCAGCGCGGCCGTCATCCCGCCACCGCCGCTGCCGACGACGACGACATCGGTTGTGTGATCCCAATTTGTCATGGCTCTCTCCTTTTGGCCTATGTTATCCGGTTGTGGGGCGGCCGCAAGCGGGCGATCAGGGGCCAATTCATACCAAACAAAAAGGCCAACCCTTTCGGATTGGCCTTTCACGGCTATGGGTACGGGAGCGACGGGGATCGAACCCGCGATCTTCGGCTTGACAGGCCGACGTGTTAACCGCTACACCACGCCCCCATGCGTGAG
>CAZZJN010000225.1:0-3468 GCA_964654505.1 uncultured Ardenticatenaceae bacterium
GCCGACAAAACGGTTCGGCCGTTGGCCGTGGCCGCGGCATCACCGGCGCCGAAGACCGCGCCGCTGGTGATCGGCTCCAGCGCCCGCACAAACACCGCCAGACCCAGCAAGCCATAGATAATCGAAGGCACCCCGGCCAGATTATTGATGTTGGTCTGGATGATCCGGTTTAGGCGGCTGCGACTGTCGGCGTACTCCTCAAGGTAGACGGCCGCGCCCACGCCCAGCGGAAAGCTGACCAGCACGGCGATACCCACCACCCACAACGTGCCCAACAGCGCCGTTCGGATGCCGGCGATCTCCGGAAAGCTCGACTGCGGGCTGGTGATGAATCGCCAGGAAAGCCACGACTTGAAGTAGACCTCGGCGTTCGGGAATCGCCGGGCGGCCGTGGCGAGGATCTCCTCCCGGTTCGTGATGGACTCCAGCGCGTTCCAGGTGGCGACAACTTTGGGCTTGATGACGTCGGCCCGGATCAACCGGATCACTTGCGCCGAATCGCGCGGGCCAAGCGCGCAGGCCGCCGCCGGATTGTCCGACGCGCATACCTGGGCGAACAGTTCTTCAGTCTCACACACCAGACTGTCGGCAAAGAAACGCTGCTCGCGTTCGACGGCGCGGCACCGGCCGCGCGACACATTGGCCGCGTATATCCCCACCAGCGCGTCATAGGGCAGATCGGCCAATGATTCCGCCGTTTCAACAAGGCCGCCTTCCCCGCCCGGAGCGCTGTTGGGCGCGGCCGTGAGCCGGCCCTCATGATACGCCCGCAACAGCTCGCGCTCCGGGATCGCCGCCTCCTCGGCCACCAGCCCCATGGAATCGTTGATGATCTTCAGAAGCAAAACGGAAAGGACGATCACGGCGAAAACGGTGGCGCCAAGGAAGATCGTGCGCCAGATGGTCCCCGCGCGCCGGCGTTTGCGGATGTCTTGCTCGACCTCTTCGCCCCGGGGAAACAGGTCTTTCGGCGCCGTGTTGCCCACGGTATCCTTGCTGGTCATTCGTAAACCTCGCGAAAGCGGAGCACGATGCGGCGGCTGATGATGTTCAGCAGAAACGTCAGCAAAAACACCACCAGACCGACGGCAAAGATGCTCTGGTAGTCAATCGACCCATAGCTCAGGTCGCCGCCGCTGATGCGCACCATGTAGCCGGTCATGGACTCGGCCGATTCAAACGGGTTGAAGGTGAAGTTTGAGCCGGCCCCGGCCGCCAGGGCGACGATCATCGTCTCGCCCATGGCGCGCGAGGCGGCCACTACCACGGCGGCCGAAATGCCCGACAGGGCGGCCGGGGACACCACCTTGAGGCTCGTCTCCATCCGCGTCGCGCCCAGACCGAAGGATGCCTGACGCAATGAGTCGGGCACGGCGTGGAGCGCGTCCTCGCTCAGCGAAGCGATGATCGGCACGATTAGAATGCCGACCACCAGACCGGCCGACATCATATTGTAAATTTTGACGACGTCGTCCCCGAATATCGAGCGCAGGAAAGGCGTCACGAAGGTCAGCGCGAAATAGCCCAGAACGACGGTCGGAATCCCGGCCAGAACCTCAAGGACCGGCTTCATGATCGCCCGAAATCGCGGCGAGGCGTACTCGCTCAGGTAGACGGCGGTGAAGAAGCCGATGGGCACGCCGAACAACATGGCGATGGCGGTGATGATCAGCGTTGATGTCAACAACGGCCAGATGCCGAACTCGCCGAGCATCGGCTGCCAGGTCGTCCCGGTCAGAAAGTCAACCAGTCTCACCTCCGGCAAGGCAAAGAAGGTGAGGGCGTCCCGCGCGAGGATGTAGACGATGCCCATGGTCGTCAGGATGGACACCGCCCCGGCAAAAAAGAGCGACCCTTCGATGATCGATTCACCGATGCGGGTTCGTTTTCTCAGCAGGCCGGCCATATCCTGAGACCCCGTGCCTCCCGCTTCGGGGGAGAACCTCGACGGTGATGATTCAGCCAACGCTTCACGGCTCATAACATGGTCCTTCCTTGCTCGTCGTCACAGCTTTTAGCCGGGTAACCTTTAATGGGAGCGGCGACTTTCAAAGCGGATGCAACCGTGGTTACATCCGCTTTGTTTGTCCAATATGCCTCTTGCTTACGGCGCGCCCATACCGCTGAGCCAGTTGTCAATGGACGCCTGGAGCGCCTCGGCGCTGGCGGGGAAGTAGCCGACATCGAGGATCTCTTCGTTGACGTAGGTCAGGTAGAAGTTGATGAAGTCGGCCACCTGCGGCTTCTCCTGCATGATGGTCGCGTCGCTATAGAGGAACAGCGGGCGGGACAGCGGGTAGCTGCCGTCTTCGGCCGATTGCGCCGTCGGCTCCACGCCTTCGACCTGGAGGATCTTCAGCCGGTCGGCGTTCTCCATATAGTAGGCATAGCCGAAGTAACCGATGGCATACGGGTCGCCTTCAACTCCCTGCACCAGCACGTTGTCGTCCTCGCTGAACTGGAAGTTCGACCCCGACAGTATCGCCGTCGTGTCCTTATCGAATACCACTTCCACCAGGAAGTCGAACGTGCCGCTGTCCGTTCCCGGGCTGTAGCGGCGGATCGGCTCGGCCGGGAAGCCCGGATCGACATCCGCCCACGTCTCTGCCGTCCCGAAGACCAGCGCCAGTTGCTCCAGCGTCAGGTTATCGACAAAGTCATTGTTGGGATTCACCACCAGCGCGATGGCGTCAGTGCCCACCCGGAACTCAATCGGCTCGCGGCCAATGGCCCGGCACGCTTCCACTTCGCTATCCTTAATCGCCCGGCTGGCGTTGGCGATGTCGGTCTCGCCGGCCACGCAAAAGCGCTCGAAGCCCGCGCCCGATCCGATGCTGTCGATCGTGATCTGACCGGCGTAGCCCTCGCTCTGGTAGCGCTCGGCCATCCGCTCCGACAGCGGATACACCGTCGAACTGCCCGCCGTCACGATATCGCCCGACACCGAAAGCGGATCCGGCACCGGCACGGCACCCGGCGCGTCTTCGACCGGGGAACCGGCGGCCGAGGTGGCGGCTGCCACAACGGTCGGCGCGACTTCTTCAACCACGGCTTGCGCGGTCGGCGCAAGCTCCTGAACCGTCTGTTGTGCCTGTCCGCCACAGGCGACGGCCACAAGCACAACGAACGTCAACAAGCCAAACAGTTTTCTTGACAACATGTTTATCTCCTCCATAGAGATAATAATTCAAACAGATATTCGAATTTCTATTGAGGAGATTAACACGCGGTGGTTAAGGATTAGGGTCCGGTCGGTTAATATCAGGCTAAGGTTCGTTTAACGCGATGTAAACGAATTGTTAGCGGGGAATCGTGGTCATTTTTCCATCGGCAGGCTAAAGAAGAAGCTGCTGCCCTGGCCTTCCTTGCTTTTCACCCAGATGCGGCCGCCGTGGGTCTCGACGATATGGCGGGCGATGGCCAGCCCCAGTCCCGTGCCGCCGCGGCCGCGCGTCCGCGCCCGATCGG
>CAZZJN010000226.1:0-3444 GCA_964654505.1 uncultured Ardenticatenaceae bacterium
ATCTGGATCGGTTCGTGAAAATTGTTGAGCGTGAAGGCGGCGCTGTGGCGAAAACCGTTGATCGCCTTCACGGCGTACTTGGCCACCATGGAGTCATGGGGCGTGTGGCAATCATTGCAGGTGGCCACCGATTTGTGGCTGCCGTGGTTCCAGCCGTCGTACTGATCACGCATGATATGGCAATTGACGCAGGACGCAGGGTCATCCGAAAAATAGGAAGCTCCCTGGGCAAAGGCGAACGTGAAAAACCCCAATCCGAACACTCCGCCGATGACCGCCGCCAGCATCAGCCAGGCTCGGAAAGGAGCCGCCGCCCAGATACGGCTCAGTACGCCCTGCTTCCCTTCGGGAGGCGAGTTGGACATAGCTTGCTTACTCTCCTTTTGTCAGACGTGTCTTCGGATGAATGAAGGGTTATGACTTCATGATCGTGAGGACGATGGCTCAACACCCCCTCAGAAAACACGTGACCTAATCTTACCCCAGGAACGGTAATAAGCAAGGCCAAGCCAAGGGGGCGGCGGTTTCTGATGGAGTCAGACGGATGTGAGTTCACCGGCCCGACGAGCCAGCGCGGGGATCATCATCTCCATCGCCGCGAAACGGGGATCTTGTGTCTGGCCGCGCGCGTAGCGGATGTAGATTTGGGCAACGATGACCGTCAGCCGGAATAGCCCCAAGGTGTGATAGAAGTCGATGTGGTCAACTGCGCGGCCGGTTTTGGCGGCATAACGCGCCACCAATTCGGCCCGATTCAGAAAGCCCGGCACGCCCAGCGGCATCATCGCCGTCGCTTGCAGATAGGGCGGGTCGTCCGGTTCCGTCCAGTAGGTCAGCAACGCGCCCAAGTCGGCCAAGGGATCGCCCAGGGTGCACATGTCCCAGTCGAAGACGGCCACGATCCGCCCGGGATCGTCGGCCGCCAGCATCACGTTGTCAAGCTTGTAATCGTTGTGGACCAGCGAGACATGGGGATCAATCGGTTCATTGGCCTTCAGCCAGGCGTAGACGACATCCATGTCCGTCAGATCGGCCGTTTTGGCTGCCTGCCAGCGGCGATACCAGCCCTCGATCTGCCGGTCGATGAAGCCCTCCGGCTTGCCCAGCTCCCCCAGGCCAAGCGCCTGATAATCGACGGCATGAAATTCGGCCAGCACGTCGATCAGCGCCTCGCTCATCCGACGAGCCGCGTCGGGCTGCCCGGCAAAAACCTCAGGCATCGTTCGTCGCACGACCACGCCCTGCCGTCGCTCCATGACGAAGAAGGGCGCGCCGATCACCGATTCGTCTTCGCCGAACAGGAAGGCGCGGGGCGCGCAGGGGAATGCCCGGTGCAAGACGGACAACACCCGATATTCGCGCCCCATGTCGTGGGCGGATGTGGCCACGGGGCCGAGTGGCGGCCGTCGCAGCACATACTCATGGGTTCCGTAGTCGAGCAGGTAGGTCAAGTTAGCCGCGCCGCCGCCGAATTGGCGCACGGCAAGCGGGCCGTCGCTGCCGGGCAATTTACCGGCCAGGTACCGGCCGAGCCGTTCAGAGTCGATTTGCTCGTCGGGGCGCATGGAGATGGTATCGGCCGGTTTGGTGTTGTTGTTCATGATGCGTATCGGCTCAGGATGCGCCGCGCCGCGGACCACTTGTGCACCTCATCCGGCCCATCATAGATGCGTGCCGCCCTCTCGTGACGATACCAGAACGCCAGCGGCGTTTCTTCGGTCATGCCCATCGCACCGTGAACCTGAATGGCGCGATCCAGCACTTTCTGCAACACCCCGGCGACATGGAACTTGATCAGCGAGATGTCGTCGCGGGCGGCATAGGCCCCTTCGGTGTCGATCTTGCGCGCCGTTTGCAGCACCAGCAATCGCGCGGCGTCGATCTCGGCCCGGCTCTCGGCCACCCAGGTCTGCACCGGCCCCATTTCGGCCAGCGTTCGGCCGGGAGCCAGCTCGCGCAAGGCGGCCTGACGGCACATCAGGTCGAACGCCCGCTCGCAGATGCCGATCCAGCGCATGCAGTGGTGGATGCGGCCCGGCCCCAGTCGCTGCTGGGCGATGACGAAGCCCATCCCCTCGCCGCCCAGCCGGTTGGCTTGCGGCACGCGGCAGTTGTCGTAACGGATCTCGGCGTGGCTGGCCCACCCGGCGCCGCGTTCGCCCATCACCGATGTGTTTTCGACGATGTGGAATCCGGGCGTGTCGGTTGGCACGATGATCATGCTCGCTCGCTCATAGCGCGACGCGGCCGGGTCGGTGACGGCCATGACGATGGCGAAAGCCGCGCCGTCGGCCGCCGTAGTGAACCATTTGTGACCGTTGACGATGTAATCATCGCCGTCTTTCTCGGCCGTCGTGCTCAACCACGTGGGATTGGAACCGGCGTTTTCCGGCTCGGTCATGGAGAAACAGCTGCGGGTGTCGCCGGCCAGCAGGGGCATGAGGAAACGCTCCTTCTGCTCCGACGTGCCGTGCTCGATAAGGATCTCCATATTGCCCGCGTCAGGGGCCTGGCAGTTCAGGGCGTAATGGCCGAGCGGGGTGCGGCCGAGCACCTCGCTGACCAGGCCGTGCTCGAAGAGCGACAGCCCCATCCCGCCATACTCTTCAGGGATTTGCGGCAGCCACAGACCCAGACCCTTGGCCAGGCGGCGTTTCTCTTCGATGGCCGGGATGACGGTATCGAAATCGTGCAGCAGAAACGGCCGCTCCAGAGGCAATAATTCCTCTCGAACGAACTCATTCAGCGTTCGTAGCAGAATGCTCATCTCGGCCGGGATGGATTCGAAGGGCATGGCTCACCTCCATGGAATAGGCGCCCGCTCGCCAGGTGGAAAAATATCGGGATCGCGCCGCCGCCGAGCGAATAAATTATACGTCCTGATAGGACTGGACGGCCGCTTCGACGGTGTCGAATATCGCCAGAAATGAGTTGAAACCGGTCATTTCCAGCGCCTTGAGCACGCGGCCTTGAGGATTCGCCAGCTTGCAGTTTGTCTCAAAGCCCTGATCGATGTCGGAGGCGATGGCGTGGAAGGCACTCCAGCCTAATTCCGGGCTGGGAGGTTGCTCGCCACGCATGATGAGTGCGGCGCTGTGAAGGGACACAAGGCCGGAGCTGGACAGGAAGGTCAGATCAGTCAGATCGATGACCAGTTCCCGCGCGCCATCGTTATAAAGTTGGCGGACGCGTTCGATGACATCGAGGTAATTGGACGCATCCAGTTCACCTTCAAGGTGCAGGATAAAAGTCGTCGGCGAATTGACCACGGGGCTGCTTTTAATTTCCATGATGTTCCGTCTCCGTTCGGTGTGAAATCCAGGCGGATCACTGACATGCCTAACTCCATTAAATTGTAGCCGTTCCCGTACAGGTGGCCACAAAATCCCGGCTGCAATGATCGGCGGTTTCCCCCTGGCGGCGATCAACATCGTTGAAGTCCAG
>CAZZJN010000227.1:0-3398 GCA_964654505.1 uncultured Ardenticatenaceae bacterium
CGCACTGGAACTACAACGAGTATCTGTTCCGCATGGACGGGTTGCGCGGGTCGATCGGCGGCCAGGAGATTAGCCGCGAGCGCAACGGGCAGGCGTATGGCAGCCTGGAGTATACGTATGGGTTGGGGCTGTAGAATGACGAATGACGAATTACGAATGACGAATTTGTAATTACGAATTAGGAATTAGGAATTAGGAATGATGTAAGGTCGGAATCGTCGGTCGGGGCTACTCTCTGAACAGGCCCGAGAACAGCGCGCCGAGGCCGCCGATGATCAGGAAGACCGGCCAGATGGTGCCCCAGTTCAGGCCCAGCAGGAAGATGACGGCCACCGTGGTGATGATCAGCGCGCCGATGAGCGAGCCGAACGCCTCGCGGTTCATGCCGCCCTTGCGACGGACGGAGCTTAGGAAGCTGCCGAACGCGCCCATGGCGGGGATGAAGATGAACAGCGCCCACCAGTTATTCAGTTGAAAACCGGTGAATTTGCTCAGCAGGAGAAGCGCGCCGACGATGATCAGCACCAGGCCAAAGCCCCACGAGCCGGAGTGGCCGCCGCAGGCCATATCTCCGCCGTCCACGATGTGGGGCGAACCGGCTTTCGCCGGCTGAAGCGCGCCGTCCTCGGCCATCCGAAAAGCGGCCTCATCGATCCTCGGTTCCTTTTCCTTCAACTTCTTGATGTGATCTTCCATGATGTTCAACCTCCACCTCTCTATACGCATGAGAGGATCATGAGTTGCAGCGTCTCGTCATCTCCCGATGCCGGCGTTTACCGCCCCGCCCAACGCTTGTGCTCGACCATCATGCAGGCGTCCTGCACGACATCCAGCCCGGCGGCCGCGGCTTTTTGCGCCGCCTCCTCGTTTTCGATGCCTTCCTGCATCCACACCGCCCGGGCGCCGATGGCGATGGCCTGGTCGACGAACGGCGGCACGTTCTCGCTGCGCTGGAAGATGAGCACCTCATCGACCGGCGCGGGCACGTCGGCCAGCGTGGCGTAGGCCGGGTCGCCGTCCAGCCCTTCGCTCAGGGTGGGGTTGACGGCATGGATGGTGTAGCCCTGGCCCTTGAGATAGGCCGGAACGTAATAGCCCGCGCGGTGTTCTTTGGAAGAGAAGCCGACGACAGCGATGGTTTTGGTCTCGCGCAGGATTTTCTCGATCGGTTGATTTTCGTTCATTCTGGTCTCCCGGTGATTGATGATGGGAGTGTGCCGCAATCGGCCGAATGAGGCAAAAGAGACCGCTCCTATTCATTGCCAAACGAACGCGCTTGGCATAAACTAGCCATAGCCACACTGACGCGACCTTCTTTTCCAACTTTCCACAGGAGTAATAGATATGCAAAACTTTGGCGCTTACGTAAGTGAATACGGCGTCGAGAATCACGGCATTAAGAATCCCGGCACCGTTTACTGGAACCTGACCACTCCCATGCTGTACGAACAGGTCACCCGTCGCAACGAGGGGCGCATCGCCCATCTCGGGCCGCTGGTCGTCCAGACGGGCAGCTATACCGGCCGCTCGCCCAACGACAAGTTCGTCGTCAAGGAGCCGAGCAGCGAGGCCGACATCTGGTGGGGCAAGGTCAACCGCCCGTTCACCCCGGAGCATTTCGACTACCTCTACCGCAAGATGGTGGCCTACACCCAAAACCGCGACATCTTCGTCTTCGACGGCTACGTCGGCGGCGACCCCGAGTTCCGCATGCCGGTACGCATCATCACCGAATACGCCTGGCATAACCTGTTCGCGCGCAACATGTTCGTCCGCGAGCTGGACCCGGAGAAACTGCGCAAGCACGTGCCGCAATTCACCGTGATCGACATGCCCAAGCTGCAGGCCGAGCCGGAGTTCGACGGCACCAACAGCCAGACCTTCATCATCGTCGATTTCGGCCGTCGCCTCGTCCTCATCGGCGGCACGGAGTACGCGGGCGAGATCAAGAAGAGCATCTTCTCGGCCATGAACTACTACATGCCCAAGCGCGGCGTACTGCCCATGCATTGCAGCGCCAACTTCGGCGCGACGCGCGACGACGCGGCCCTGTTCTTCGGGCTGAGCGGCACGGGCAAGACGACCTTGAGCAGCGACCCCCGCCGCACCCTGGTCGGCGACGACGAGCACGGCTGGAGCGACAACGGCGTCTTCAACTTCGAGGGCGGTTGCTACGCCAAGGTCATCCGGCTGAGCGCCACGGGCGAGCCGGAGATCTATGAGACGACGCGGAAATTCGGCACCATCCTGGAAAACGTGGTCATGAACAGCGACAACCGGCGCATCGACCTCGATGACGGCACGCTGACCGAGAACACGCGCTCCAGCTATCCCATCACCCACATCCCCAACGCGGTCTACGACGGCCTGTCCGGGCACCCCAAGCACGTCTTCTTCTTGGCGGCCGATGCCTTCGGCGTGCTGCCGCCCATCTCCCGGCTGACCAACGAGCAGGCGATGTACCACTTCCTGAGCGGCTACACGGCCAAGGTGGCCGGCACCGAGCGCGGCGTCACCGAGCCGCAGCCCAACTTCAGCGCCTGCTTTGGCGCGCCGTTCCTGCCGCAGCATCCCGGCGTCTATGCCAAAATGCTGGGCGAGAAGCTGGCGCAGCATGGCTCCAAGGTGTGGCTGGTCAACACCGGCTGGACCGGCGGACCCTATGGCGTGGGCAGCCGCATGAAGCTGGCCTACACCCGGCGCACCATCCAGGCCGCCCTCGAAGGCGAGCTGGACGACGTGGCCTTCGTGACCGAGCCGTTCTTCGGCTTTGCCGTGCCCAGCCACGTGCCCGACGTGCCCGACGAGATTCTGCTACCGCGCAACACCTGGTCCGACAAGGCCGCCTATGACGCGCAGGCGGCGAAACTGGTGGGCATGTTCAAGGAAAACTTCAAACAATTCGAGGATGTGGCGGGCGCGACGATCACCGCCGCCGGGCCGAAATAGTTGTCAGTCGTTTGATTTGGGAAATAACAATGGCCCGGATACCGCGCGGTATCCGGGCCATTTTTCATTGGAGCGCGGCCAAATGGCAACAGCCACAGGCCGCCTGCCATCATCCGTTACTCCAAAAACTTGCCCCGCAGATAAGCGATATACGGCTCAATCGACAGCGGCCCGCCGGTGACGCGCTCGATGAGCTGGTTGGGCGTGTACTTGGAGCCGTGGCGGTAGATGTTGAGCCGCAGCCAGTCGTGGAGCGTGCCGAACTCACCGCGGCCGATCTCCGACGGGATCTCCGGGTGGGTCAGCAGCGCCTGCCGGTAGAACGCCGCCGACAGGATATTGCCTAACGTATACCCCTGGAACGCGCCGCCGATCCCTCCGCCGAACCAGTGGACGTCCTGCAGCACGCCATTGGTGTCGTCGGGCGAGGAGACGCCCAGGTCGGACTC
>CAZZJN010000228.1:0-3302 GCA_964654505.1 uncultured Ardenticatenaceae bacterium
CGTTGAACAGCGCGAAGCTGTATGGGCCGTTGTCGTAGAAGTAGAACGCGGCCCCGCCGGCGAAGTCCTGCACGACGAAGTCGTTTGCTACCATCTCTATCGTTATCGGCTGCCCCAACCGGCTGCGGACGGTCTCGTTGTTGTTCCACAGATAGCCAAACGCACCTTTCAGGAGATCGGAATGGTAATAGCCGGCCGGTCCGGCGTTGCCGGGGAAGAAGGCGAACGCGCCGTTGTTATACAGCACGTAGACCCGGTCGATGTCTTCGCGCCAGACGGTCGTGCCGTTCTCATAATATTGGAAGGCGGCGCTCGTGCGATGCTCCTGGTTGGTGGCGCAGCCCAGGCGCTCTTTTTGGGCGGAGGAGAGCGACCAGCGGCCGGCGGGGGCGGTGGGGCAGGTGGCCGCCGTTTTATCAGCGGTAGTGGGCAGCGGGCGAGCGGTTGCCGGGGCGCCGCCGGACGATACCGGTCGCCCGGCATATTCGGCCATCAGGGCCAGTATGCCGTTCAGGTTGTTCTCCCAATCGACGGTGGTGAAACTGGGTAGCAGCACCGACACGGCGGGGATGCCGACGGAATCGAGCCAGTTGGTGGCGTCGCCGTTGACCACCGTGCCGGGTATGTCGCCGAAATTGACGCTGCGATAGCCGGATGCCTGGGCGAAGATGGCGGCCGGATCGTCGGAGACGAGGGCGGTCAGGCCACAGCCGCCGGGCGAGACCAATCCGTCCTGTGCTCGCGCATACCAGAAGATAGTCGCCGCCGGGTTTTCGCTCAGGATGAAATCGCGCAGCAGGCGGCTTTCGGCCTCGGAGAAAGGCTCCGGCCCGCCGCTGCCGTGCCGGGTTTGCCCGCCCCACGAGGGGTTGGGCGTCCATTCGCAGCCCCAATTGCGGTTGAGGTCCACGCCGTTGGCGTTCAGCCGCCCCTCGAATTCGCCCGGAGCGTTGACGGCGTCGGGCGAGAGCAGGGGGATGATGAACACCGTCAGGCCGTCGGGGATTTTCTCCGGCTCGCGGGCGAAGTAGTCGACGGCTTGCCGGGCCACGGCCGAGGTGCTGGGCGCATAGCCGCCAGTGATGCCGCCGACGAGGAGGACCTTTTGTGGCCCGTTGCCGAAGCGATAGACTTCGATGGGCGTGCCGCGGTCGGTTCGGCCGAGGGTGAAGGTCTCGTTGGTCGTTGCGGGCGCGGGCGCGTTCGTCGCCGCCGACCCGGAGGCCAGGATGGATTGCAGCGGCGGCAGGTCGGTCGAGATCTGGTTGAATTCGGTCACCTGGCCGCTCTCGTCGCCGATGGCGATGAAGGCAGGCTCGTACCAGTCGGGGGCGGTTTGGCAGATGTTGGAGATGCAATGGCGCGTGCTCAGGTAGAGCTGGCCGTTGGCGTCAACGCGATAGGCCTGCCACCCGACCAGCCGGAACATGTCATACTCCGGCCGGTATTCATAGACGCGGACGGCCTCGTTGGGCCGGAAGTTGTGCAGATAGAGGTGGGTCGATCCCTGATTGCCCACGTGGAGGACGTGGAGGCGCGGCCCATCGGGCGCCACCACGTCGATGCTGTGGCGCATGTGGTCGAAGTCATCGAACTGCACGGTGTAGGTTCCCAAGGCCAACGGTGGCATGACCGATCCGAGATGAAGATTGCATAATGCGGATCGGTCAATTTGATAAAGGGAATCCGATTCCACGCGGCCGTCGGGATATTCGATGGTCGCCGTGTGGTTGCCGGCGTCAGGCCAGCCGCAGGTGTAGACCTGCAGGTTGATGATGAATTCCGGCCCCTGGAAGGGGGTTGGTTCCAGCCGGGTGGGGGAGAGCGAGCCAATCCACGGCCGCACGGAGGGTTCAGCCTCATAAAAATCAGCGAGAGGGGGTAAATAGGGCGCCTGGGTGAGGACGTTGTCCGGTGGGGGGGCGCTGCCCGCTTCGAAGCTGTCGCCTGCCGGCGCGGGGGGCGCGAAGATCTGCGGCCGGCCGGCGCGGGGCGCTTCGGGTATCGGGGGCGCGGGGGTAGCCGTGGGCGCGGCGGTCACGCGGCCGCCGGTGGTGGCCTCGATCAGGGTGGAGGCGTCCGCTGCCGGCTCTGTCGCTGATCCGCTTGCCGGGCGCGTGGCGGCGGCTGCCGGCCTGTCGTCGTTTCTGTCGCGCAGCATGAACGCGGCGAACAGGGCCAGCGCCCCCACGACGATCACGGCGATAAGCCACGGCGGGAAAGGCGCGGCGCCGCGGGCGAGTGGTTGCCGCCCGGTTGACAGGCGACGCAGATCGGCGGCCAGCGCCGTGGCCGTCGGGTAGCGGTGGGCCGGGTCCTTGGCCAGGGCGCGGTTGATGACGTTCTGGATGGCCGGGGGCAGGTCGGGCCGCCGGGCACGGATGTCGGGGACCGGCGCGTTAACATGCTGCATCGCCTGCTGCAGGCCGGAGTCGGCCCTGTAGGGCAGTTCGCCGGTCAGCATCTCGTAGAGGACGACGCCCAGAGAGTAGTTGTCGCTGCGGCCGCTCAGGGTCGAATGGCCCAGCACCTGTTCGGGGCTGGCATAGGCCAATGTGGCCGGCGCCATGCCGGTGGCCGTCAGCCGTGTGCCTTCCCCTTGCAGCCGGGCAATGCCGAAATCGGACAGGAAGGCCTGGCCGGATTCGTCGAAGAGGATGTTGCCGGGCTTCACGTCGCGATGGATGATATCGTGAGCGTGGGCGTGGTCGAGGGCGGCGGCGATGCGTTCGATGATGGGCAGCGCGTCGCGCAGGGCGAGTGGGCCGCGGGCGATGCGGTCGGCCAGCGAGCCGCCGCGCATGTGGCGCATGACCAGGTAGGGCCGCCCGCCGGTCCGGCCATACTCATACAGGGGGACGATGGCCGGGTGTTCCAGCCGGGCCACGGCTTTGGCCTCGACGTCGAAGCGGGCCAGCACCTCGGCGCTCAGCCCCTCTACTTTCGGGGATTTGACGGCCACCTCGCGGCCGAGCGAAGTGTCGCGAGCCAGGTAGACGTCGGCCATGCCCCCCGAACCGAGGGGACGGATGATCTGGTAGCGGCCGATAGTGGTGGGGATCATGACTTATCCTGCCTTTCGAGTGAGTGGCGGACACTCGTCCGCCGGCTTGTCTTCTACCTTATATATACTATTCCGATGGCTCGGGAGTGGCCTGTTCCGGCGGCACGCCTACGTAATCCAGAAGCGCGGTCATGCCGCCCAGGTTTTGTTGCCAATCGAGTGATTCATGGGAGGAAAGCTCCACTGAAAAGGACGCGATGCCCTGCGTCGTCAGCCAGTCCCCGGCGTCGCCGGTGAT
>CAZZJN010000229.1:0-3300 GCA_964654505.1 uncultured Ardenticatenaceae bacterium
CTGCAACAGATCTTCCAGTGATCGGCCGGCCATATGCTCCATGGCGATGTAATAATGCGAATCGGCCAGCCCGGCGTCATAGAAGGGCACGATATGCTCGTGCTGCAGGGCGCGCGCGGCGTGCCCTCCGTCCCAGAAGCGCTTGACTTTGTCGGGCTCTGCGTTGTACTCCAGTCGTAATACCTTCAGAGCCACCTGCCGGTTGCCGTGGGCCGTGTCCTCCGCCAGATAGACGTCGGAGTGACTGCCGCCGCCTATCCGGCTCTTGACCACGTAGGCGCCGATTCGCCGGCCGATTAGGTTTGACATGATTGGTTACTCTCGGAACCAGCAGGCGGGCAGGAGCTTGTCGACTCCGGCAAGCCCCCGCCCTGCCGGTTGGGTCTAGCTGATCGCCTTGAAGGTCAGCGTCTTGCGGCCGAGCTGCACCCGGTCGCCGTCGGCCAGAACCTGGTGGCTGATCGTATTGCCGTTGACCTGGGTGCCGTTGGTCGAAGCCAGGTCGAAGATGGCAAACTCGCCGTTTTCCAGCTTGATCTTGGCGTGACGGCCGGAAACGCTAGGCTCGTCGATAGGGATGTCGTTGTCCGGGTTCTTGCCGATGGAAGTGCTGTCCGACAGCTGGAACTGCCGGCCGGTGTCGGCATCGATCAGGTATGCCAGCCGGGACGGCGCGCGGGAGATGACCTCCGTCTTGGCTCGCGGCCTTTGTCCCGCTTGCTCGACGCCGGATGAAACGCCGGTGCTTGCTATGGTGGACCGCATCGGCTGGGGAGCGGGCGGCTCGGTCGGTGGCTGGATCGGCGTGAAGACCGGCGGCACAAAGGTCGGCTCGAGCACCGGCTCGGCGCGCCGCCGCCGCATGATCATGAACGCGACAAACAACAGCAGCAGGGCCGACAGACCGATGAGCCAATAGTGTACCGGGATGCCCGTCTGCTGTTCAAACAGGCAGATCATGGTGCACTCCTCCACCAGCAACTGGTAGCTGGTGCGGCCGACGTTGGGCGGATTTTCGTCGTCGCGGGCCTCGATGGTCAGTGTGTGCACCTCGTTGGGCGTCAGCCCGCTGGTGTCCCATCGGAACTGCCAAGGGGTGGTGTTGGCCGTCTGCATCAGTTGGTCGTTGACCAGGAAGTCGACGGCGGCGATATCGCCGCGGGCGACGATGGCCGGTTCCAGGGTGACGATGCCCTTAACGCTCTCAAACGTGGACAGTGAGCGAAAGTCCTGGCGAGGGTTGGCAGCCTGCACATCCTGAACCCAGGGGATGATCGGGTAGTAGGCCTGGTAAGAGGCGGTGTCGTTGATCGTGCCCTGGGGCGTGCGGGCGGTCAATTCCAGGTTATGCGATTGCCCGTCGGACTTGGTCCCGGCCTGGAAGGAGAGCTGATACTTGGTCTTCAGCTGGGAGGCGACGTCAGTGAAGATGTTGGCCAGGTCGGACGCCTGGGGCGCATGCTGATAGGTTCCGCCGGTGGCGTTGGCCACGCGCTGCAAAAAGGCGCCGTCGATCTCGTTGCCCAGCCCGACAGTGAAGACCGGCACATTGAGGGCGCGCAACTCTTCGATGAGGCTGTTGCGATCGTAGATGGTGCTCCCCTCTTCGGGCACGCCTTGCCGGTTGGCATCCACGCCGTCGGTCATCACGATGACCACGCGCCGGGAGTTGGCGGCCTTGTCGCGAGCCAGCCGTGCCCCTTTATAGATGGCGTCATAGAGGGGCGTGCCGGCGCTCTCGTCGATGAGGATGGCGTTGATCAGGTTCTTAAGCCGCCCTTCGTCGTTGGTGAACATCTCCTCGATCCCCTGGACCATTTGGGGGAAGGGGTCGCTCAGGTTCACGCCTGTGCCGTCCTCGCGCACGGCGAAGGTGATGATGGCCGACTCGTCGGTCTGCTGCAGGACGGTATCGTAAAGGGTGGCGGCAGCGGCGCGCAGCGCGTCGATATCCTCGCTCATGCTGCCGCTGACATCGAGAACCAGGACGACGGAGATACCCTGATTGGGGTCGCTCATCTCAGTCAGGGTGAAATTGTCGACCGGCGCGCCGTTTTCCCTCAGGCTGAAGTCTCCCGGCCGTAATCCGTCGATGGGCACGCCGGATTGGTTCATGGGCGTAAAAATCAGGCCGAGCTGGGGAAAGCCGGCATCCTGCACATTCGGGGTCGCGTCGTTGTCGACGCGATCGAACTCCATGCGCAGGCCGTCCTGGGCCAGCACTGAACCGGCGAAAACGCTCGACACAAGGAGAAGGATGAAGAGGAATAATGCACGGGATTTCATAATAGATCCTCCTGAATAATCATTGATGCGGGCGCTCAACCACCCAACGACGGCCGAGATAGCCCACGAGAAAACCAAAAACCAGCGCCAGGCCAACGCAGATTCCCGCCAGCAGCGGCGGATCAATCGCCAGCGCGCCGATGATGAGGGGGGCGCCGTCCTGCACGACGGAATAGGTGGCGTAGCCCAACGCCCCACCGACCAGCGCCAGAGAGAGCAGCAGCAACAGGCCGATGCCCAGTGTGCCGGCGTTGCCGGGCGGGCGTGTTGCCGGCTTGGGAGGTGACGCGTCCGTCGGGATGAAGACAGTCCGGTTGCCCTTCGGCCGCGCCGGCGGCTTGCCGCGCCCGTCGGCCGCGGGCGCGGGTCCATGGCCGAGATAGACCGATTGGATCGCGACTCCGTCCGGGCCGATGCCGCGGGCCTTGCCCTCGCCGGCCATAACCTGGGCGATGATCACCGTCACGTTATCGTGGCCACCGCGCTGGTTGGCCAGATTGACGAGCTGGTGACAGGCCTCTTGCAGGCCGCGCGCCCCCAGCAAGATGGCGCGGATTTCGCCGTCGTTGACCAACCCCGTCAGCCCGTCGGTGGTCAGGACGAACACGTCGCCCGGCTCGACGTCATAGGCGTTGCGGTCTACCCGCAGCAACGGGCTGGTGCCCAGCACGCGATTGATGACGTTGCGACGCGGGTGCTCCAGGGCTTGGGCTTCGGTCAGCCGGCCGGCGGCGACTTCGTCGGCCACCCACGAATGGTCGGTGGTCAGTTGCTGGAGCACGCCGCCGCGCATGAGATAGACCCGCGTGTCGCCGACATGGCCCAGATAGAGACGGCCGTTGCTGAGCAGGGCAGCGGTCGCCGTCGTCCCCATCGAGGACCACTCCGGCCGCGTGGCGGCCATCCGGTAGAGTCGTTCGTTGACCTGTTACACCAAGTCCTTAAGCGCGGCGATGAAATAAACGGGGTGGCTGGGGTTGTAATGGACTTGATCGATGTAGCTTGTGTCGCGGA
>CAZZJN010000230.1:0-3212 GCA_964654505.1 uncultured Ardenticatenaceae bacterium
CGCCCCTACCGGTGAAACGATCCGGTTGCTGACCATGCCCGATACCTTCCGCTGGTATGCCGGCCATATCAATAAACTGGAGTCAGCCATTTTTGTGCGTGCCCTCAAGCCATTTGCAGGCAAACTTCTTCAGGGGCCGTCGGAGGTGATGGACGCTATCAACAACCTCGATGCAGCCACGGCCGAGCTGCGCGCCACCCTGAGCGATCCCGAGGTCAGCAGCTATCGGGTTGTCCTGCAACCGGAAAAAATGGTCATGCGCGAGGCTGAGCGAGCCGTCAGCTATCTGGGGCTTTTTAACTATCCCGTCGATAGCGTGATCATCAATCGCATCCTGCCCGAATCGGCCGATGATAGCGAGTTCTATCGCAATCGCCGGGCCATTCAGGCCAAATATATCGAAATGATCGAGAACAACTTCCGACCGTTGCCGATCTGGTACGCCCCTTATTATTCTCATGAGGTGGTTGGGCTGGAACCGCTCAGTCAACTGGCCCGGGATTGTTTCGGTGGAAGCGATCCCGCTGAGATATTCTATCGAGGTATCGTCCAGGAAGTGATTGATTCCGGCGACGGCAGCTATCTGCTGCGATTGCCGATCCCCTTTGTCAATGCCGATGATGTGCGGTTGCGCAAGCGGGGCGATGAATTGTTCATTACCATCGGCAACTTCAAGCGCGAGATGATCCTGCCCGCAGTACTTGCCAAACGTCGAGCCGGTGGTGGCCGCCTGAACAACGGCATGTTGGAGATCACCTTTCAGCCCGTTAAAGGTGAATCGTCGCCCGAGTCCGACTAACGGGCAAAGAGACCTGTTACTTGGTTTGGCTTGTGGTGTTGTTTGATGCGGGCCGCCGGCGCGCACCACGAAGAATCGAGGCCAAATATACTGGCGCTCCCAGCAAGCTGGCGACGCGCTCCAGGCCGAAAACGAGCAACGTCAGCGCCACTGCCTGCTCCGGCGATATTCCGGCCCCATTGAACAATAGCGGCGCCAGGTTTTCGCGCACACCCAGCCCGCCGATCGATGGAACCAGCAGAGCCAGAGCCAGAATCGGCACGATGATAAGATAGTAGCCGAACGAAATCGTTAGCCCCAAAGCCAGCCCGGAGGCCGCCCACCAGCCCATCTGTAACAGGTTAAACGCGACCGACACCAGCAAGGCGCCGGCCAACGCTCGCCAGCTGCACAATTTGATGGATCGCGTCAATCGGTCGAGAAAGCCATCTCCAGCCGCCCGGACTCCTGCCGGCAGAAATTGCGTGAGGAGATGGAATAACCGTCCATCTGCCAGTGCGATTCCCCCAACCAGTCCCACGACACAGATGACCGCGATGGTCGCGGCTACCTGTGGCGGAAACCCCTCCGGTCGGAAGGGCAAGACAGCCAGAGCCATCAGAAACATGGCCATCAGACCCGAAAGCCGGTCAATCAGCACGGTGCTGACGGCCACTCCGCTGTCGACATCCTGCGCAGCCTCGGCCGCCCGCACGACGTCTCCCCCCAATCCTGAGGGTAAAAAGGCATTGAAGAAACTGCCGACTAGATATAGCTCCACAAGGCGGCTGAAGCGAATCGACGACCCAACTCCATGCAGAACGATATGCCAGCGGAATGCCCTTAGCGGCAGGCTGAGCGCGATCAGCACCGCCCCTAATGCCATCCAGCCCGGTTCGATGTCCTTAATGAGGGCCCAGATCGCGCGTGCGTCCAGTTTGCTCAGAACCAGGTACAGCCCGACCACAGTGACGGACACTTTGAGCAGTGTCATGAGTCCCCGCCGATTCGGATTAGTCCCGGTGTCAGGGTTTGGAGTTTGGTTGGAGGGATCCATCAAGCCCAATTGTAGATGATCCGCCTAAAGCCGTCATTTATCGTTTATCCTTTCCGTATGGTTATCGGATGACGCGCGTTGGCCGGGATGGTTTATAATCGTCCTGTGACGTTTCTTGAAGCATCATGGCGACGGCTATCGAAACCCGGAAGCTTGGCCCGCATAGGATTGGTGGTCGCAGCCATCCTCCTCTACTTCTTTCTGGCTGTCAGCAGCCTGATCGATGATAGCCCCACCATGGACGAGCAAAACCACATCGCTCGCGGTCTGGCTTTTCTGCGCACCGGCGACCCTCGCCTGAGTATGGAGCATCCTCCCCTGATCAACTCCCTCAGCGCGCTGCCGCTCCTGACCATGCCCGAACTGCGTTTGCCGACCGATCACCCCAGCTGGGAAAGGCGCGAGGGCTGGTATGAATTCGCCGATCTCTTTCTGTGGCAATACAACCACGACGTCGGGCGAATCGTCTTTCTCTCCCGGTTGCCCATCGTTTTCATGGCTATTGCCCTGGCCCTGACCGGCTACCGGTTTGCACGGAGTCTGTGGGGCGCGGCCGCCGGCTTGCCGGCTCTTCTCTTGCTGCTGTTTGAGCCGAACCTGATGGCCCACGGCCGCTACGCCACGACCGACATGGGCGGCACGCTCTTCACTTTTCTGGCCACTTTTATGCTCCTGCACCTTTGGCGGATTTCTGACCATTGGTCATGGCCTCGCTGGGCAGTGGCTGCGCTCTGCATGGGGCTGGCCTTTGGCAGCAAGCTATCGGCCCTCGGCTTTGTGTTCATCTGGACCGTGCTGGCATTGCTGCCCCTTTATTCCGATCTGAACCAATATCGTCGACAGGCAGCCCTCCGGCGGTTGGCCCAGTTGATCACTGCCGGCTTTGCTTCCCTGCTCGTCGTTTGGCTCATCTTCGGGCTGCAATGGGGAGCCTTGGACTTCATCAGCGAACCGCTACAATCGCTCAAAGGTCTGTCCGCGCCCATGCCGACCTTCTGGGCCGGGCTGGAGCAGATCGCGCTGCTGGGTGGCAGTGGCCGGGCCACGGCCTTCCTCTTGGGCCAATTTTCTGAAGAGGGTTGGTGGTATTATTTCCCCGCCGCCTTCGTCGTCAAGACGCCCATTGTCCTGATCCTCCTGATAGCGACGGCCGCTGCGGTTCTGCTTCGTCGGCGGTTAACCAGAAGTTGGGCGATTTTTCTATTGGTGGCCGCTATGGGTTTCTATCTATTAGTCATGCAAAGCGCCCTCAATATCGGTTATCGCCATGTCCTGCCCGCGCTGCCTTATCTGCTTGTCCTGGCGAGCGGCCTGGCGGTTCTGCAGTTGCAAGAAGTCGGCCGCCGAATCGATTGGCGTCACGGACTTGCCGCCGGT
>CAZZJN010000231.1:0-3200 GCA_964654505.1 uncultured Ardenticatenaceae bacterium
CGGGCCGCCAAGCCAAAAGAGTCCACCCCCATCTCCTGGGATGAGCGGATGGTCGATGAGATGATCGCCAGGCGACGAGAGATTGCCGGGGTTCTCCTTATCCTTCTGTCGCTCATCACTCTATTTACCCTGGCCGGGCTGACTCAGGCCGGATGGCTGGCGTGGTTTGCCCGCCTGCTGCGGCAGATATTCGGCTGGGGAGCGTTCATCCTATGCATCGCCGCAGCTGCCGTTGGCGCACATTTGCTCATTGGTCATTTGATGCGCACTTACCCCATCCGGTCTTCCCAATTGTTTGGTCTGGGCATCCTCATCGTCATTTTCATGGGTCTGGGTCATCTGGCCGGGGGTTTCACCCTGCGTGATGCCTTCGCCGGGCGCGGTGGGGGGTTAGTCGGCTGGGCGATCTCCGAGCCGTTGTTCGATTTTCTGGGTCCGCTGATTGCAGCACTGGTCTATCTGGCGCTGCTGGCCTGGGCTTTCATGCTAATCTTCGAACGGACCTGGGACGATGTACGCCGCGCGCTGGTGGCCGGGTCAGCAAGGCTGGCTGCATGGGCAGACCGGGTCGACCCCGATCGGATCGATGTCATCGGCCATTCTGACGTCGGGCGATCCGGCCCGAACTTGCCTCCGGCGGATCAAACGGCCACGCCCAAGCCCGGGATTCTCCAGACCATCATCGACGATCCGGAGGAGTACGACGCTCCTCGTCGCGATCCACGACTGCCCCCCATTGACCTGCTGGAACAGGGCGAGTCACCGACCCAGGCGCGCGACGAAATCGTCTGGAAGAGCAAACGCATCGAGGATACTTTGTTCGATTTCGGCTTGCCCGCCAAGGTGGTCGAGGTTCGTCGAGGGCCAGCCGTCACCCAATTCGGCGTGGAGCCGGGCTTTGTCGAGCGCCCCGGCCCTGACGGCGAGATGAAGCAACAAAAAGTGCGGGTCAGCCAGATCGCCGGGCTGCAACGCGACCTGACATTGGCCCTGGCCGTGCCGCGCTTGCGTATCGAGGCGCCCGTTCCCGGTCGCAGCGTCGTCGGCATCGAGGTGCCCAACGGCCGCACCAGCGTCGTCCGATTGCGAGGCGTTCTGGAGTCGCCGGCTTTCGCCAGGCTTAAATCGTCGCTGGGTGTCGCTCTCGGCCGCGACGTGGCCGGCGAACCCGTCGTGACTGATCTGGCCAAGTTGCCCCATCTGCTCATCGCGGGTACCACCGGCTCGGGCAAATCAGTCTGCATCAACGCATTCATCAACTGTCTGGCGTTCAACAATACCCCCGAACAGCTAAAACTGGTTATGGTGGATCCGAAGAAGGTGGAACTGGTTCGCTTCAATGGTCTGCCGCATCTTATCGGCAATGTCGAGGTGGACGCCGATCGGGCCATTGGCGTGTTGCGCTGGTTAACGGCGGAGATGGACCGACGCTACGAGTTGTTTGAAAGCGTGAACGCCCGCAATATCGGCGGTTACAACCGCAAATTCGCAACCTCCGCCAAGGCTCACCTGCGGCTGCCCTACATCGCCGTATTTATCGACGAATTGGCCGATCTGATGCATATGTATCCCGGCGACGTAGAACGCACCCTGTGCCGGCTGGCGCAAATGGCTCGCGCCACCGGCATCCATCTCGTCGTGGCCACACAACGGCCATCAACCGATGTCATCACCGGCCTGATCAAGGCAAACTTCCCGGCCCGCCTGTCGTTTGCCGTGGCTTCCGGCACCGATTCGCGCGTCATTCTCGATACAGTCGGCGCGGAACATCTTCTGGGCAAGGGCGACATGCTCTATCAAGCGCCCGATGCCGGCGCTCCCGCCCGTATTCAGGGTGTCTACGTCACCGATATGGAGATCGAGCGCACCGTCGCTCACTGGCGAGCCGCCGTCCCCGGCCATATCCCTCAACCGCCACCGTGGGAACCGCTCATCGCGCGCTATGCCTTGCTGGACGAGACTGACAGCCTGCTTGAATCGGCCGTTGAGCTGGCCAAAAAACACGATAATCTATCCGTCTCCTTTCTCCAGCGGCGCTTGCGTCTCGGCTATCCGCGTGCCGCGCGCCTGATGGAACATCTCCATGAGATGGGGCTGGTCGAGGACCCCAAGGCCGGCGGCAAGACGCGCCGATCGTATGTCAGCGAGGATGACGAAGATCCCATCGGCGATTATCTGTCAGACTCGTAGAGTAGAGACGTTCCAGCGAAACGTCTCTACGATTATAATCCCCATATGCGCACATTTCTCAACAGCAAAAGTAATTTCACGCGCTTTGCGTGGTTTATTCTCTTTTATCTGCTCCTGGTCATTCTTTGGGGCGCGTTCGTCCGGGCTACCGGCTCCGGCGCGGGTTGCGGCAGCCATTGGCCTCTGTGCAATGGAGTGGTTGTTCCGCGCGAGGCCCAGGTCGAAACGCTTATCGAGTTCACCCATCGCGTCACCAGCACCTTCTCCGGCATTCTGGTCCTTGTGATGCTCTGGTGGGCCTTCCGGCTCTATCCGAAGGGTCACATCGTACGCAAGGCGGCCGCCTGGTCAACAATCTTCATCATCACTGAAGGGCTGGTCGGGGCAGGGCTGGTGCTGTTCGAGTGGGTGGCCGACAACGAATCGGTGGGACGAGCGGTGTCAATAGCCGTTCATCTGATCAATACATTCTTCCTGTTGGCGGCCGTCACCCTGACCGCCTGGTGGTCCGGTAGCGTCGGAGCCGAAGGTTCCGGCAATTTTTCACTGCGTCTGCGCGGTCAGGGCCGGATTGGATGGATGATCACCGGCGGCCTGGCGATGCTCCTTATTCTGGGGGCCAGCGGCGCGATAACGGCTTTGGGCGATACACTCTTCCCGTCGGGCACATTGCGCGAGGGAATCGGCCAGGACTTCCTGCCAACAGCCCACTTCCTGGTGCGATTGCGAATCTATCATCCGATCCTGGCCGTGTTTACCGGCATTTACCTGTTCATGACAGCGCCGATTATCGCCAGGGCGCGGCCGGGTATTGGGGCATTAGCCTTTTCAAAAGCCGTCAAGGTTCTTGTTATCCTTCAGCTAATCGCCGGGGTCGTCAACATTTTGCTGAATGTGCCGATCTGGATGCAACTGGTCCATCTGTTGCTGGCCGACCTGTTGTGGATTGCGGTAGTATTGCTTGGGGCTGCGACCCTGTCCCAACCTGAGATGATCGCTCAGGCAACGGA
>CAZZJN010000232.1:0-3190 GCA_964654505.1 uncultured Ardenticatenaceae bacterium
CGCAAGCGAAGGCGACGAAAACCACCCGGGAGCGGCCGTCCGAACGGTTGAGGCGAACCCACGGTTTTGCCTCCCAGGGCAGACTTTTTGTCTGCCCACCCCAATAAGTCGGCCCGGTTGGCCCCGTTATCGGCCGAATCAAGTGCGCCGGCTGTTCGCATCCGGCGAAATTGGGTGGAACCGCGACCGCCGTCGCCCCAATACGGGGCGGCGGCGTTTTTATTTGCAGGCATATCACGCGGAGGCATATCATGTCAGACAACGGAAATATTCCCTATAACCAAACGCTCCGGTATCGCATTCGGCACTCGGCCGCCCATGTCATGGCCGAGGCGGTCGTCGATCTGTTCCCGGAGACGCTGCTGGCCATCGGCCCGCCCGTCGAGGATGGCTTCTACTATGACTTCGACCTGGGCAAGGATGAGCGCGGCAAACCGCGCACGTTCTCGCCCGAGGACCTGGAGCGCATCGAGGAGCGCATGAAGGAGCTTCTGCGCGACAACGCCGAGTTCCAGCACTCGACGATGAGCGTGGACGAGGCGCTGGCCTTCTTTGCCGGGCAGCCGTACAAGGTGGAACTGATCAAGGACCTGGCCGCGGGCAAGGTGGATGAGATGGGCAACCCGACGACGGAACCGGCGGCCGAGGTGGGCATCTTCCGCCAGCGCGACTTCGTGGACCTGTGCCGCGGACCGCACGTCGACCGCACGCGCGACATCAAGTCCAACGCCATCAAGCTGCTGCGCACGAGCGGCGCTTACTGGCGGGGCGACGAGAAAAACCCGCAGCTCCAGCGCATCTACGGCACGGCCTGGAACAACAAGGCCGAGCTGGACGACTACCTCCATCGCCTGGAAGAGGCCCGGCTGCGCGACCATCGCCGGTTGGGCAAGCAACTCGAATTGTTCCACATCTCGCCGCTGGTCGGTTCCGGCCTGCCGCTGTGGCTGCCCAACGGGGCGGTCTTGCGCGAGGCGCTGGAGAGCTTCCTGCGCCAGGCGCAACTGGAGCGCGGCTATCTGCCGGTCATCACGCCCCATATCGGCAACCTGGAGCTTTACAAGACCAGCGGCCACTACCCGTATTACAAGGATAGCCAGTACACGCCGATCAAGGTGGACGAGGAGGAGTTCCTGCTCAAGCCGATGAACTGCCCGCATCATATCGAGATCTATCGCAGCCAGCCGCGCAGCTACCGCGACCTGCCTTACCGGCTGGCCGAATTCGGCACGGTGTACCGCTACGAGAAGAGCGGCGAGCTGACGGGCCTGACGCGCGTGCGCGGCTTCACGGTCGATGATTCGCATCTGTTCGTGGCCCCGGAGCAACTGGAAGAGGAGTTCATCGCCGTCGTCGACCTCATCAAGTACGTCTTCGAGACGATGGGTTTCCAGGACTTTCGGGCGCGGCTGGGCACGAACGACCCCGCCAGCGACAAGTACGCCGGCGAGCCGGAGATGTGGGAGCGAGGCATCGCCGCCATCCGCAATGCGGCCGACAAGCTGGGCTTGAACTACACGGTTGAAGAGGGCGAGGCCGCCTTCTATGGCCCCAAGCTGGACTTCATCTTTCGCGACGTGCTGAAGCGCGAATGGCAGCTGGGCACGGTGCAGGTCGATTTCCTGCTGCCGGAGCGGTTCGACCTGGAATATACGGCCGAGGACGGCCGCAAGCACCGGCCGGTGATGATCCATCGCGCGCCATTCGGCAGCATGGAGCGTTTCGTCGGCATCCTGATCGAGCATTTCAACGGCGCCTTCCCGCTGTGGCTGTCGCCGGTGCAGGCCACGGTGATCCCCATCGCCGACCGCCACGTCGATTACGCCCGCGAGGTGGCGGCCGAGTTGAAAGCCGCCGGCATCCGCGTCACGGTGGACGAGAGCAGCGAGCGGATGAACAAGAAGATCCGCGAGGCGCAATTGCAGAAGACGCCCTACATGCTCGTTGTCGGCGACAAGGAGGCCGAGACGAGAGCGGTTGCCGTGCGCACGCGCGACAACGAGGATCGCGGCGCGCAGCCGCTCGTCGATTTTGTCGGAAACGTCAAACGGTTGATCGCCTCGCGATCGATGGAGTTGTGATGATCGCCACCGGCGAGGGGAGGCCCCGCCTTGATCCCGGCCATCCGCGGTGCTAACATCCGTTTAACTATCATCCGAGTGCGGTCAATCTCGACCCACAATTATCACTTCAAAGGGGGTATGCAATGGACGGTTTGTTGAGTTTCATGGGCAGCACAGTCGGGCGCGTTGTGCGTTTCGTTCTGGGGCTGGTATTGATTTATGTGGGCCTGTTCGTGATGAAGGGTAATTGGGTCGGCTACATCGTTGCTATCATTGGTCTGGTGCCGATCTTCATGAGCATCACCGGTCGCTGCCTGCTGCAGTCAGTCCTCGGCTCGAAGAAGTAACACCGCTTTCAGCCGATGTGAGCGAGAGGCTCGGGTCTGTGATCCGGGCCTCTTGTCGTTTTGGGGGACATCACGTTAATCAGCCGGTTTTGACAATAAAGGTCGGCCGATTTTACAATTCACTATCCGCTGAATTTGCGAGCTGCGGATCAAATTCAATCCTATGAATCAACCGGTTCCGACCAAACCTGTACCCATGATGGGGCACTACCTGCGGCCGTTTCGCGGCCGGGTGGCGCTGATGATCATCCTGCTGCTGACCGGGATCGGCCTGCAACTGATCGCGCCGCAACTGATCGGCCGCTTTGTCGACGCGGCCGCGGGTAAAAGCGCGGGCAACTCGCCGAATCATCTCGCCCTGATCGCGGTCCTGTTCTTCGTCGTCGTGCTGGCCCAAAAGGTCCTGTCCCTCATCACCGTTTATCTGACGGAGGACCTCGGCTGGGCGACGACGAACAGGTTGCGCGCCGACCTGACCGCCCACGTCCTGCGGCTCGACATGGGTTTCCACAAGCTGCGCACCCCCGGCGAGCTAATCGACCGCATCGACGGCGACGTGGATCAATTGGCCGATTATTTCTCGGAGATCGTCGTCAATCTCATCGGCAACGGCTTGCTGGTGGCGGGGATCCTCGTGCTCGTATTCCTCAAGGATTGGCGCATCGGGCTGGTCTCGCTGGCCTATGCCGTCATCATGATCACCCTGATGCGGACGATCCAGAATCGCATGGTGAAGCTCTACACGCGCATCAGCCAGTCCTCGGCCGAGATGCTGGGCTT
>CAZZJN010000233.1:0-3157 GCA_964654505.1 uncultured Ardenticatenaceae bacterium
TGCCGGCCACGCGGACTGATGGGAGCCGCTATGACAATGATGCCGTGCCCCTGATGTCAATTCGTATAGCCGAATGACCTTGGGACGACACCGATCTCCCTGTTCCAGCGGACAATCGGAAAAAGAGAGGTAATATGCGACGATTCATATCCTTTGGTTTGGCTGTTGTGATGGCGGTCAGCGTTATGATGGCCCTTGCCGGCCTCCCGGGGGTGTCCATCGCCTCGCCGGACCTTACCCCTACCCTGCCGCCCTTGATTTTGGCCCATTTGCCGGTCATCAACAAAGGGGCGACGCCAACACCGCCACCCACGCCGCACCCGCCGCCCGATAGCCCCGCGGCCGTGGTCACCATCACCCGCCATACGCCGATCAATGCCAGCACCTATAACTCTAACTCCTTCAAGGTCGAAAACAGGTCGCAAAAAGGGGTGCGGCTGACCACGCTGCGTATCGATTTGAGTACGGCGGTTTTCCCCGATATGGTTTTTGATCCAGACGGCAAGGCCGGCGACACCACTGCCAAAGATGTCACCGAAGATTCGAGGAAGAATATATCGGGTTTTAAACACAAGTATGAGGCCCCTCATGATGGCGGCTTTGATGTGCTGGTGCTCACATTCGAGGGGTTCGATCGTGGCGGCTCATTTGGCTTTTCGGTCGATGTCGATCCGACGAGCATCCGGGGCGTCGACGCGCCCGGCCCGTTTGAGACCGGCAGCGTCGGCGGGCTGGAGCTGGTGGGTGCGACCATTACCGCCGTGTTTAGCGACGGCACGACGCTGACTAACCAGGTGTATCGGCTGGACGACCCCGATAACTCAGATCTTAACCATAGCGGCGCGGTCGCCCACCTGCAGCCGGGACTGCCCGAGCGGCCGCAAATCATGATTCCCGGCGTCGCTGCGCCGTCGGTCGTGACCCAGTCGAACCAGGCAGTTCGGGTCAGTGGTCCGGTCGGTCGGCCGGTGGTTGTCATGGTTGTGGAAGGGGGGCTGTTCACGGAAGGAGTTCCCGGCGGCGGCTTCGATTTGGACCCGTTTGAGGCCAATACGGCGCTGACTGTGCGCGAGTATCACGGCATTATCGGCCCGGCCGGGACGGTCGATATCCCCATCGTCCTGACCCATTCGGTGCAGGGCGTGGCGGGCGATGTGGGGATCAACTACATCACGGCCGTGTTCGACAATCATTATGGCACGAAGGGGCTGACAGCCGAGCCATTGGCGCTGCACCTGCATAAATAGATGTCCGAAGGCGGCGTTTGCATTAAAATTCACGAATAGGTATAAAGCCTTTATAAACTCGCCGCGCCTCACTTGGCGCTTCGATTCACCCGGGGTCGCGGCCTTCCAAACAGGAGTTGTTCATGGGAGCCTTACTTGCTCAAAACCGTCACCGGCTTTGGCCGGCCCTGGCTGTCATCATTTTGGCGATGGTGCTGCTCGCCGGCCGCGCGGTCCGCGCTACGGACGGCCGCGACGCAGCCGGAGTGGCCGCCGGCGTCAACGCGGACATCTATTTACCGCACGTCAGCATCCCCGCGCCGCCGCCACGACTCGGATTCGTCCCCTTTATTAAGCCGGAGGTTCCCGATACTGTGACGATCACAGCTATCACCCACGCCGGCGATGATCGCCTGTTCGTGGGAAATCGCGAGGGCAGGATCTGGATCGTCCTTCCCGACGGGACAGCCTTGCCGAAACCGTTTCTCGATCTCAAAGGGAAAGTTGACCATGAAGGATTCGAACAAGGGTTATTAGGGTTGGCCTTCCATCCTGATTATCCGCAGACCCCCTACTTCTACGTCGCTTACACCTCATCATACCATATCGTCGTCGCTCGCGGCGAGGTCAATCCGGACGATCCGAATCAGGCCAAACCGGCTTTGGATACCCTTATCACGATGCTAAAGCCGCTGATTCGTCCCGATGATCCCGGAAACAATACCCGCAGTGGGGTTCATAACGCCGGCGATCTGAAGTTCGGCCCTGACGGCTATCTCTATATTCCCGTTGGCGACGGCGGTCCTGATCCCTATGGCGAACTGCTGCCCGGCCAACCGGGAGATCCGAATAATCATTCCCAGCGGCGAGATGTCCTGCTCGGTTCAATGTTGCGCATCGACCCTGACCCCACTCGGGGGTTACCGCCTGATTGCGGAGTCAAGAAGACTCTCTATTCGATTCCACGTGACAATCCCTGGCTCGGCGACAACGGCTGCGATGAGATTTGGGCCAAGGGCTTGCGCAACCCATGGCGCGTGTCATTCGACCGATTGACCGGCGATTTCTATATCAGTGACGTCGGTGAATGGCAGTTTGAGGAGATTAACTTCTTGCCCGCCAATTCAAGTGGCGGCAAGAACTTCGGCTGGCATTGCTGGGAAGGGACGGCCAACTATAGCACTACGCCTTTTCCGAGGCCGGACGTGGCGAAACGTTGTGATTACCAGACAACCCAGTTCACATTCCCGGTATACGAGTACAACCATGAACAAGCCGGCCGGTGTTCGGTCACCGGCGGCTATGTCTATCGGGGGTCCGAGTATCCGGCGCTCTATGGCCGCTACATCTTTGCCGACTGGTGCTCCAGAGAAGCCTGGACGATGGCTCGTATGGATGGCAAGTGGCAGGTCGATCCGGCGGGAGGCGGTCACAGTTTCACAACATTCGGCGAGGATATTCACGGGGAACTTTATGCGGGCACGTACCTGAGTGGACAGGTCTATAAGGTGGTTGTTGTTCCCTGACGCCGGGTGAAAGCGCGAATGTGGTCGGAGTTGGCGAGGTCAGCGCACCAGCAGCGGCTGGTCGATGGTGAAGACGTCGGTGGGCGATCGTTGGTCGCCCACCGACACCGGCAGGCGGATACCGCTGCCAAAATCGTATAGCCCAACGTGGACGGGATAGTCACCCGGCGGCAGGTTGCCCGGTAGCGTCAGCGTGATCGTTTCCTCGAATACTTCCCCCGCCTCCCAGAGGCGCGCCGGATAATGGCCGCCCATCACCGGGCCGTCGGCCTGGGCCAACGGGGTTTGCGTCGGGTCACCCAGATGGACAAAGGCGTGGAGCAAGCCCGGCCCCGGCGGCGCGACGACCTGCCAGCGCAGCCGCACCGTTACGGTGTCGCCGGGCGCGGCCGTCGCCGGAGACAG
>CAZZJN010000234.1:0-3138 GCA_964654505.1 uncultured Ardenticatenaceae bacterium
TACATCCCCTCTCTGCAGCTCCCCCTGTTTCGCAGGACAGGGGGAGCACCTTTTTTATCCACCGCTTTCCAGCAAGGTAAATTGCGAGCCGCCCGACACCCAGCAGTTCGAGCCGTCGGCATCCGGCGGGCATTGAATTCGCCACCAACCGCTGGCCGGGTCTCGGCCGATGACCGTCACCCGTTCATCCTTCAGCAAAAACCCAACCCGATCGAAGCGCACACCGGGGCCGGAGCGGACGTTCAAATCGACCAGAATACGAAGGGTGCCTTGTGCCTCGACGGGCGCGGATTCGGGGGGCAGCGTGGCCGTCGGCGCCAAACCGGGCAACTCCTCCGGTGCCTCGGCCGTCGCCGGGGATGTCGTCGGGATGGGCGGCGGCGGCATCGACGAGTCGGAACGCCCGGCAAAAGCGTTGCAGGCCAAAGACACCAGCGCCAGCAATAGCATTCCCAACCCGATCACAGTCCGATCGCCCATACTAATACCTCTATCTTCCCCGCTTTTATTTTCCCCGACACATTATAGTCCAAACAGCCTCATCGCACCTTCCGTCGCCCCTCCGCGATCCCTCGGCTATAATCCTTGTCGAGTAAGGAATATCAAACCATGAGTTTTCGCCAATTCATCGAACAAGCGGCCGCCGCCGGCGATCTGACCACCATCGATCTGTCGGTTGATACCACCTACGAAGTCGCCAATGTCGCCCATGCGCTGGAAGGTCGGGTGGTCCTTTTTAATCAGATTCTGGATTATCCGGGATGGCGCATCTGCTCCGGGGTATGTTCAGACCGTCGCTACTTCAGCGCTGCCCTGGGCGTCCCCGTCCCCGACTTGCTCCATCACCTGGCCGACGCCATTGCGCACCCGGTCGAGCCGCCTGTCGTAGATGTCGCCCCCTGTCAGGAGGTAGTCATCGAAAACGTCGACCTGAACAGGCTGCCGATCCTGTTCCACCTGCCGGAGGATGGTGGGGATTATGTCGCCAGCAATGTCGTGATCATCAACGATCCCGAGCTGGGCCGCAACATGTGCTATCACCGGCTCCTGCGTCTGGATGAGAGACGTTTCGCCGCCCGAATCGTCGAAAATCGGGGTACCTACAACGCCATGCAAAAGACCGACGGCGACCTGCCGGTGGCCATCTGCATCGGCGTCTCGCTGGGCGTCCACCTGGCCGCCTCGATGTCGCCGCCGCCCGATGTTGACGAGCTGTCGGTGGCCCATGCGCTTTCCCCCACCCCGCTGGTCAAATGCCTCACCAATGATCTGTACGTGCCGGCCGACGCCGAGATCGTCCTGGAGGGGCGCATCACCAAACAACTCCACATCGAAGGGCCGTTCATGGACCTGACGGAGACGATGGACACCACCCGGATGCAGCCGATCATCGAGATCGACCTCATCACCCATCGGACAAATCCCATCTACCACGCCCTGCTGCCGGGCGGCCTGGAGCACAAGCTGTTGATGGGCATGCCCAAGGAGCCGACGATCTTCGCCGCGGTGAACGAGGTCGCGCACTGCACAGGCGTGGCTATCACGCCGGGGGGCACGTCATGGCTCCATGCCGTCGTGCAAATCGACAAGCGCGGGCCGGACGACGGCCGTCTGGCCATCGAAGCCGCCTTCAAGGGCCACGGGTCGCTGAAGCATGTGTGGATCGTCGATACCGACATCGACATCTATGACCCGGCTCAGGTCGAATGGGCGATGGCGACCCGTTTCCAGGCGGATCGCGATCTGTATGTTTATGCGAATCAGCCCGGCAGTTCGCTCGACCCGTCCGGCATCCACGTGCCCGGCGCGAAAAGCAGGACGGCCAAGATGGGCCTCGACTGCACTATCCCCTGGGGCGGCGACCACGCGATGTTCGTGCGCGCCCGATACGGCCAGATCGACCTGAAAGACTATATTTAAGTGGCCGAAGGCCACCCGTTTCATCCTAAGTACCATCCCATGAATGAATCACACACAATCCGGTTAACCGATGATCAGCGCGCCATGCTGGCGGGCGAGCATGGTCGGGCGCGGCAAATGGGCATGCGGCTGTTGCTCGACCTGGCGGCGATGGCCGGGGCCGAACGCCTCGTTCCCATCTCCAGCGCCCATCTTTCGGGCGTCTCGCCGCTCACCGGCGGCCTGGGGCTGCGCCAGTTTCTGGCCCGGCTGGCGGATGATCCCGGCCAGGGCGTGGCTATCCCGACGACGTTGAACGCCGCCGGTTGCGACGAGAATCAATTCCCGGCCATGCGAATCGTGGAACCGGACTTTCTCGACCACCATCACGAGATCGTCGCCTCCTACGCCCGGCTTGGCGTGCGAACCATCCAATCGTGCGTGCCCTATGAATGGGAGGATGTCCAGCCCACGCTCACGCCCGACAAGCCCGCGGCCTGGGCTGAATCCAACGCCATCTGTTTCGCCAACTCCTACTGCGGCATGCGCACCAATCGCGAGTCGGGCCTGTCGGCGCTGGCTTGTGCCCTGACCGGTCACGCGCCGGACTATGGCTTGCTCAACGACGAGGCGCGGCGGCCGAACCTGCTCGTGCGAGTGACGGCCCGCCTGGATGATCCCACCGATTTCTCCCTCCTCGGCGACTGGATCGGCAAGCAACAGCGCCCGCAATGGCGGATGCCCTTCGGCCCCATCCCGGCCATCACCGGCCTGCCGGCCGAGATAAGCCACGAGCAACGCAAGGCCCTGAGCGCGGCCGCGGCCAACTACGGAAGCCCCCTGCTCTACATCCGGGACGAGGATGACCTGCCGGAAGGCAACTATCAGGACGAACTTATCTTCGGCGAGGCGGAATTGAGCGGTCGCTACGACGACCTGCGGCCGCGTTCACCCGTGTCGCTCGTGGTCCTGGGATGCCCCCAGGCGTCTATCGGCGAGCTGCGGGCCATTGCGGGTTTGCTGCGCGGCCGCCGGGTCACGGCCGATCCGTCCTCTCCCGGAGAACCGCCGCCCCTTTGGGTGTTCACCTCGGCCGCGGCCAAAGCCATCGCCGAGCGAGCCGGGTTGGCGGACATCATCCGCGATAGCGGGGCGCTGCTGCTGGAAAATACCTGCCCGGAAGTCGTGCCCTACGACCAGGCCTGGGTGAAATATGTCCTGACCAATTCGATGAAAGCC
>CAZZJN010000235.1:0-3102 GCA_964654505.1 uncultured Ardenticatenaceae bacterium
GCCGTCACCTCCAGCAAGGCCTTCCAGCCGCTGCCCGCGCCCGGGCTGGAAAAGGCACGTGGCGATACGTTCAACCCTCTGCTCACCTCCGAGCGCGCCGCCGAACTGCTGGCTCGTGGCGGCAAAGAGGCGGTCATGGCCCAGGTCGCCGCCGATAATCCACCGATGGCGGCCGACACGCCACAGGGCAACGCCGAATCGCGACCGCGCTCCGGCGATTCGGTCAAGGTGGCCGACATCCACAGCGTGAACGCGGCCCATGACGCGGGCTACACCGGCCAGGGCGTCGTCGCCGCCGTGGTCGACACTGGCGTGGACTTCGCCCACCCCGACCTGCAAGGCCGCCAGGCGCGCGTCGTCGGCGGGCCTTATGACGGCTGGCCATACGCCTACGACACCCTGTCCGGAGCCAACTATGCCATGGGTGGCTTCAGCCGCGGGCCGGATAATTATTGGGTCGGCGTCGCCGATTCACAATACGTCCATACGTTTCCGGTGGAAGACGCCGAATGCGACGGCACGACCTGCGTCGGCGAGCTGATGATCGACTTCGGCGACACGGTGCCCGGCAACAACTGGCCCTCCGTCACCCTGCCGTTCAGCTGGCCCGACACTTCGAAGAGCGGTACCTACTATTTCACCATCTACCCCGTCTACGACCACCTCTTCCGCGGCTTCCTCAACGGCATGGGGTATGCCTCGATATACATTGCCCCTGCGGCCATCATCGTGGCCGATGAGACCACAGCCGGCCAATATGACACCGTCTATATCGACAGCGATTTCGACCAGGACCTGACGGCCGAGAAGCCCGCCCGCAAAGGGGACGAGCTGACGGGGGCCGACGTCAACGATGCGGCCTATATGCCCGGACCCGACGGCTTCTGGGACCTGTCGACCAGCATGTTGACCTGGATCGCCGACGGGACGAACCCGCCGCCGGGCGTGGGCGTGCTCTATAGCAACGTGCCAACGCCGCAGGCCGGCCGCTTGCTGGCCTTCGTCAGCGACGCCGAGACCCACGGCACCAACGTGGCCTCGATGATCGCCGCCCAAAGCGTGATCACCGACCCCGACCTGATGAGCTCGGTCAACCCGCTCTTCGCCGGTGGCGAGAACGCCGGCGGTGTGGGCGGCCCTGTGCTGGCCGGTATGGCCCCCGACGCCACCATCGCCGCCTTCATGAACGGCTTCATTCTGCCCTATGACGCCTGGACGCTGGCCGTTCTGGGCTTCGACGGCGTGGCCGAAAGCGGCGACGAGGCGCAGATCGTCAACAACTCCTGGGGCGACAGCATGGAAGCGGCCGACGGCTGGGACGTCACCTCCCGCTACGCCCATTTCCTGAACCGCAACTTCGCCCCGACGACGATCTTCCTGGCGGCCACGGGCAACGGCGGCCCCGGCTATGGCACAACCACGTCGCCCAACGGCGGCTCGATATTCAAGGTCGGCGCCAGCACCTCTTACGGCACAAGCGATTACTTCGAGCTGGTGGGGCCGGAGCAGTTTACCTGGGGCGTCGTACAGCCGTGGTCGAACCGCGGCCCCGGCTCGCTGGGCGACGTCGACCCCGACCTGGTGTGCGTCGGCGCCTATGGCATGGGGGCCACGCCGCTCAACCGCTTCTCCAACGGGCAGGCGTCCTACGACCTGTTCGGCGGGACGTCGATGGCCAGCCCGGTCTGCGCGGGCATCGCCGCTCTCAGCTACCAGGCCTTCCATGATGCCCACAATCGCTGGCCCACGTGGCAGGAAGCGACAGACATCCTGAACAACGGCGGCGACGACCTCGGCTACAACGTGCTGGCTCAGGGCGCGGGCAATGCCAACGCGCTGCGCTCGGCGACTATCGCCGCCGGAGAGGCCGCCTGGGTCACGCCGTCCCAGTGGCTGCCGGGCGACTACCGCGGCGAGGATTTCACGCCCGGCTTCCCGTCCGTCGTCCACGCCGGCGACACAGTCTCGGCTCCGCTGACGATCCACAACCCGACCGACGCCTCGCAGACCTTCGCCCTGAGCGACGTCAACCTGCAGCGCACCCACGAGATCACCTTCACCGTCACGCTGGGCGCGGGCAACAAGAACAGCGATCCGATCTACCGGATCCCCGACTACCTGCAAAACATCACCGAACTGATCGACGAATATGACCCGGACCTGATTCGGGCGCACACGCTCATCCCCTATGGCGTGTTCGATCGAGGGGGAGATTATTCTGCTGACAACACGGTGACCTCGCTCTTCTATGACTGGACCGACCTGAACGAGAACGGGACCTTGTGGGTCGACGGCAACGACAACGGCCTGGTCGAGCCGGAAGAGCTGGACGTCGAGCGGGGGACGCTGGGGGCCTACGAGATCAATCGCTATACCTACGCCTATTCCACCAGCAACTATGACGTGGTCGATATCGGCCGCGACGCGCTGTCGCGGCAGCATGACGGCGTGTATTTCGGCCTCATGCGGGGCTACGGCACCGATGATATCCAGGTAACCGTCAGCCTCATCTTCTACAAGAAGGCCGATTGGGACTGGCTGAGCCTGTCGACCGATTCAGTCACGGTTCCCGCGGGCGGCGAGGCGGACGTCACGGCGACAATGGCCGTGCCCGCCGACGCCCGTCCCGGTCTCTATGAGGGAGCCGTCGAATATGACGGACAGGTGGTTCCGGTCGTCGCCCATGTGGCCGGCGAATCGGCTACCTTCGAATTCGGCGCGACGTCAACCGACGAGCCGCTGGGGAATACCCCCCACGACAACGGCCACGTCTTCGGCTCCACCGACTGGGAATGGCGGCCGGAGACGGGCGATTGGCGCCACTACTTCTATGACCTGCCCGACGGCACGGCCGGACCCGGCACGGTGATGATGGTCGAGACGGAATGGGTGAACCCCAATCCCGACGGCGGCATCCCCTTCCCGCCACTTGCTCTCTATGAGGGGTTTGAGGAGGGTATTCCGTGGGATTGGACCGTCATCGACAATGCCGGTTCGTGCGTATGGACCATCAATGACCCGCTCTCCATCCCCAACTACACCGGCGGCGAGGGATACACAGCCACCGCCGACAGCGCCACCTGCGGGCCGGATACGGTTCTG
>CAZZJN010000236.1:0-3064 GCA_964654505.1 uncultured Ardenticatenaceae bacterium
CGCACAATGGGGCGGGGACAACCACCCTCGTCGAACGGCTGCTGTTCAAGACCGGGGCGATCACGCGTATGGGCAGCGTCACCAACGGCACGGCCCACATGGATTTCGAGGAAGAGGAGATGGCGCGCAACAGCTCCATCGTCACTGCTATCGCCCCCGTGGAGTGGAAGGGCGTCAAGCTGAACATGCTGGATACGCCCGGCTTTCTGGATTTCATCGGCGAGGTCAACAGCGCCATGAAGGTGGCCGACAGCGCCCTGGTGCTGGTGGAGGCCGTGGCCGGGGTCGAGGTCGGCACCGAGGCGGTCTGGGAGGCAGCCCACGCCTACGGCCGTCCGCGGGTCCTGCTGGTCAACAAAATGGATCGCGAGAACGTCCGCGTTCGCCGCGTGAAGGAGAGCCTGGCCAACAATCTGAGCGGCAATTTCGTCGATTTGCAATTGCCCATCGGCGAAGGCCCGGCCTTCAAGGGGGTCGTCGACCTGCTGCACATGGAGGCCCGGCTGGGCGAGAAGGGCGAGAAGGCGGCCATCCCGGCCGACATGGCCGCCGCGGCCGATGAGGCGCGCGCCGCGCTGGTGGAAGCCGCGGCCGAGGGCGACGACGCCCTGATCGAGAAGTACCTGGAGGGCGAGGAGCTGACCGGCGCGGAAGTGGCCCGCGGCCTGAAGGAGGCCACCCTCAAGGGCGTGGTTGTGCCCGTGCTCTATGCCGCGGGCGAGAGCGGCATCGGCGTCGATGCCCTGCTCGACGCGCTGGTGGCCATCATGCCCGCCCCCAACGAGGGCGACGGCTTCGAGGCCACCGACGGCCGCGGCGAGACGGCCACTTATGCCGTCAGCGATACTTCCCCGCTGGCTGTGTTCGTCTTCAAGAGCCGCGAGGACAACTTCGGCAAAACCAGCTATCTGCGTGTGTTCGGCGGCTCGCTGTCGTCGGATTCGCGTATTTGGGACGGGACCCGCGACGGCGAGGTGCGCGTGGGCGCGCTGCAGATTCCCAGCGGCAAGGAGTCGTCGCCCGTCGGCAAGCTCCATGCCGGGGACATCGGCACGGTGGTGAAGCTGGGCGATGTGGCCACCAACGACACGCTGGGGGACCGGGGCAAGATCGTGAAGATCGCCGCCACCGCCCAACCGGAGCCGCTGGCATCGGTTTCCATCCACCCGGTGTCGCAATCGGACACGGCCAAGCTGAGCCAGTCGCTCAACCGGCTGGTGGCCGAGGACCCCACGCTGCACTGGTACACCGAGCCGTCGACCCACGAGACGATCCTGGCCGGGATGGGCGTGGCCCATCTGGACATCGCCGTGCAGAAGGCGCAGTCGAAATTCGGCGTGCATCTGCGCACGACGACGCCCAAGGTGCCCTATCGCGAGACCATCACCCGCGCGGCCGACGCCGACTATACCCACAAGAAGCAGACCGGCGGCGCGGGACAGTACGCGCGGGTCATGCTGCGCGTGGAGCCGGTGGAGGAGTCGCGCGGCTTCGAGTTCGGCTCGGAGATCTTCGGCGGCGCGGTGTCGGCCCCGTTCGTGTCCGCCACGGAGAAGGGCTGCCGGGCCGCGCTGGAAGGGGGCGTGCTGGCCGGGTATCCGGTGGTGGGCGTGCGCGCGGTCATCACCGACGGCAAGATGCACCCGGTGGACTCGAAGGAAATCGCGTTCCAGACAGCCGGTCGCGAGGGGTTCAAGGAAGCAGTCCGCAAGGCGGGGCCGGTGCTGCTGGAGCCGATCTATGAGGTCACGGTCACCGTCCCGGCCGACAACATGGGCGATATCCTGGGCGACATGAACTCCCGCCGCGCGCGCGTGCTGGGCATGGACCAGGAAGGCCACAAGAGTATCGTCCGCGCGGAGGTGCCGCTGGCCGAGATGCAGAGCTACGCCGCCGACTTGCGCTCGATGACGCAGGGCCGCGGGGTGTTCAGCATGAAGTTCATGCAATACGGCCGCGTCCCGGCCCATTTGCTGGATGATCTGGTGGCGAAGCTGCAGAAGGAGCGGGAGGCGAGTGGGGAGGGGGAGTAGTTCGTGAAGGAAGACCTGACGGATTTGCTAAGCTCCTATCATCATGACCAACCATCTCCCCCTGCAATTCGGCTATTTCCTGACCCCCGACGCGACAGACGTCGACGAGACCGTCCGCCGCGCCCTCGTCTGCGACCGCGCGGGCTATGACCTGATCGGCATCCAGGACCACCCCTACCAGAGCCGCTTTCTGGACACCTGGACCTTGCTGACCTATCTGGCGGGGCGCACCGAACGGGTGCGCCTGTTCCCCGATGTGACCAGCCTGCCGCTGCGGCCGCCGGCGGTTCTGGCCAAATCGGCCGCGTCCCTCGACCTGCTGAGTGGCGGCCGGGTGGAGTTGGGGTTGGGCGCGGGCGCGTTTTGGGAGGGCATCCACGCCATGGGCAGCCCGCGCCGCACGCCGGGCGAGGCAGTCTCGGCCCTGGAGGAGGCGATGCAGATCATCCGCCTGTTCTGGAGCGGCCGCCGCGGCGCGCGCTTCGAGGGCGAGTTCTACAGCCTGCGCGGGGCGCACACCGGCCCTGTGCCCGCCCATCCCATCGGCATCTGGCTGGGGGCGTATGGGCCGCGCATGCTCAACCTCGTGGGGCGGCTGGCCGACGGCTGGGTGCCGTCGTCATCCTACGCGCCACCGAGCGCCCTGCCGGCGATGCAGGTGCGCATCGACGAGGCGGCGGCCGAAGCCGGACGCGATCCGTCCGCTATCCGGCGCATCTACAACGTCATGGGGCGCATCGGCGACGGCGCGGCGGCCGAGCCGTTCACCGGTTCCGTCCGGCAATGGGTCGACGAGCTGACGCAGCTGGCGCTGGAGTTCGGCATGGACACCTTCATCGTTGGCCTGCCGGAGCCGCCGGGCGATCAGCTGGAGCGGTTCATCGCCGAGATCGCGCCACGGGTCAGGGAGAACGTCGGGCCGCGCTTCCATGCAGATGGCCGCCCGGTTGCCTGACCCCAACAACAGGTCACGGCAACTTGAAAGGGCGAAAAAACCAATTTCGACCAATTTCCAAAACCCCCTTGACAAC
>CAZZJN010000237.1:0-3033 GCA_964654505.1 uncultured Ardenticatenaceae bacterium
CATCACCGCTCCGCTGATACTTCGGCCGTCATCCCCCAGCGCAGAGGCAGATCGGGGTAGTCGTCGAGGGCCACGCGCACGCGATAGACCACATCGCCGCGCAGTATCTCCGGCACGCGGCCGATTGACAGCACCTCCCCGCGCAACGTCCGGCCCGGCAAGGCGTCCAGCGTCACCTCCACCGTCTGCCCTTCGGCCAGGGCCACCACGTCCAGCTCCACCAAATCGCTCGTCTCCACCGCCCAGCGACCGGCCGAACCCAGCCGCGCCACCGGCGCGCCGGGAGCCGCAAGCTCGCCCACCTCGACCGACAGCTCGGCCACCACGCCGTCGAACGGCGCGACCAGTGTCATTTGCGCAAGGGCGGCGCGGGCGGCATCGACGGCCGACCGCGCGGCGGCGACGTCGGCCTCGGCCCGGGCCACGGCCGCGGCGGCCTCGTCGACGGCCAAAGCGGCGCGGCGCGACCCTGCTTCTGCCTGAGCCACGCCGACCCCGGCCAGTTCGAGCGTCTCCGGCCGCGCCCCGGCCTGTGCCAGAGCCAATTGCGCGGCGGCCATGTCGCGACGGGCGACGGCCACGGCCACGGCCGCATCGGCGGCGCGTCGTTGCCCGACCGTGCTACCGGCGCGCGCGTCCTCCAGGGCCAGCTGTGCGGCGGCATAGCTCGCCTGAGCCGCCTCCATCTGGGCGCGGGCGCTTTCCTCCGGCGCACCCAACCCCGGGCAGACCTCACTGCCGTCGGGCAGGGTGACGCAGGTGGTGGTGATGGCCTCATAGGCGTCCTGCAGGGCGGTCAATTGGGCCAGGGCGGCCGCCAGTTGGGCCTCGGCGGCGCTGACACGGGCGGAGCTGACGTCGACGGCGGCGTCCCGCTCGGCCCGCGCAGTAGCCACGCCCGCCTCGGCCGCGGCCAGATTGCGTTCGGCGGCGGCCAGTTCCTCCGGTCGCGCTCCGGCGGCCAACAGGTCTCGTTGGGCTTCGGCCGCCCGCACGCCGGCCGCGGCCGTTTGCTGTTGAGCGGCGGCCATCTCGGCCCCGGCGCGCGCGGCAGCCAGGGCGCTCTCGGCCGCGGCCAGCCCCGCTTCGGCCTGGGCCACGGCGGCGGCGACGGCGGCGTCATCCAGCCGCACCAGGGGATCGCCGGCGCGGACGGCTTGCCCCTCGGCCGCCGGGATTTCGGCCACGAGGCCGCCGGTGGCGAAAGCCAGGGACGCCGATTCCAGCGGGACGACGCGCCCTTCGGCCGTCAGGCGGTCGTCGCGGACGGATGCCGCTCGGGGCGCGGCCGTTGGGGTGGGGGAAGGCGTCTCCGGGGCGGCCGCGCCGCCGCAGCCGGTCAGGAGCGTGGCCATCAGGACGGCCGCGGTCAGGGCCAACCAAATGCGCCCCGTGGCGGGCTTGAAAATCGGTCTCATTGGCCCTCCGTCCTGATGGTCACGAACACGGTCATGCCCCAGCGCAGGGGCAGGTCGCCCACGTTGTCGAGCCGGACGGTGACGGGGTAGATCGTGTCCCCGCGCAGCTCCTGGGCGATGGCGCCGACGGCCGTGACGACGCCGGTCAGCGTTTGGCCGGGCAGGGCGTCGACGGTCACCTCGGCCGGGAACCCGGCGGCGACGCCGACCACGTCGCTCTCCAGCAGTTCGGACGTCTCCACCAGCCAGCCGGAGAAATCGGCCACCACGGCCGCAGGCACGCCCGGCGGCACGACCTCGCCCACGGCGAAAGGCAGGTCGGCCACTGTGCCGTCGAAGGGGGCGGCCAGCGTCCGGTTGTCGAGGGCGGCCTGGGCGGCGAGGACGGCCGCCTCCGCCCCGGCGACGCCCGCCTCGGCCTGATTCACGGCCGTTTCGGCCAGGGCCAGCGCGGCCTGGGCTTCGGCCTGGGCGGCCGCGGCGGCGCTCACCCCGGCGCGGGCCACGTCGATGGCCTCGGCCGAGCCGCCGGCGCGAATCATGTCCCGTTGGGCGGCCGCGGCGTCCCGTTGGGCGGCGGCGGCGGTCACGCCATTGGCGGCCGCGGCGCGCTGGGCGTCGGTGGCCCCGGCTTGCAACTCGGTGTAGGTCACTCGCGCCGCCTCGATGGCCGCCAGCGCGGCGTTGTAGGCCCGTTCGGCCTCGGCCAGGTCGCCGGCATCGGGGTTGTCCTGCTGCCGCAGGCCCTCCAGCCGCAGGCGGGGCGGCACGGCGGCGGCTTCGGCGGCATGCCAGTCGGCCTCGGCGGCGCGAATGCGGGCCGCGCCCGCCCCTTCCAGCGCCTGGGCCTGGGCGGCCGTGGCGGCGGCCAGTTGGGCCTCGGCCAGGGCCAAACCGCTCTCACCCAGGGCGATATCCTCCGGTCGGGGTTCGGCCGAAGCGAGAGCCAGTTGCAGCTCGGCGGCCCGTGCCCCCAGATCGGCCGCTTCGCCGGCCAGGCGGGCGGCCTCGACCCCGGCCACGGCGGCATCGCGGGCGGCCCGTGCCCCGGCCAGAGCGGCCTCCGCGCCACGCAGCGACGCCTCCTCGGCGGCCGACTCCAGCCGCAGGATGGGCTGCCCGGCGACGACGGCCGCGCCCTCGGCCACGAGCACCTCGGCCACGACGCCCGACCCGGCCGGAGCGACGGCCGCATGCCGCAAGGGCAGGACGTGCCCTTCGGACGACACCCGGTCGGCCTCAATGGCTACAGCGACGGGTTCGGTGTTGATGCGCGGGCCTTCGGACGTCGCGACGGGGACGACGTCGGCCGCCTCCTCGCGCGGCGCGAACCAGGTGAGATAGGTGAACACGCCGCCGGCCAGCAACACGGCCGCGACGAGCAGTCCGATCAATGCGCGTTTCAGGGTCATCGGGAAACCGGTATCCGCGAGTTACCTAATCGCTCCCGGAACCCTCTTCTTCCATGGCGAAGATGTTGTTGGCCACGCCGAAGACGTTGGTCGGGTCGGCGGCCTCCTTGACCTCGCGCAGCAGGGCCACCCCGGCCGGGGTCAGCGTCTGCGGGATGAAGTCGCGCCGCAGCTTGCCCACGCCGTGGTGGTGGCTGATGGAG
>CAZZJN010000238.1:0-3004 GCA_964654505.1 uncultured Ardenticatenaceae bacterium
GCGAGGCGCTGCGCCAGCAAGCGGCCCGGCTGCCGGAGATCGAGCGCCCGGCCATTCTCGTCGGCGACCCGGCCGAACTTGGCTACCTGCTGGCCCTGCGCGGCGAAAGCGACGTACAATTTGACATAATCATCGGCCGCAATGTTCTCCTCGCATCCAAACCTGACAGGTTTTCTGAAACCTGTCAGGTTTTAGCTGCTAACCTGCTGCCCGGCGGCCGCCTGATTTTTTCCCAGGCCATCCCTCGCCACACCCAACGCCTCCACGCTCTGGTCGACTGGGGGCGCGACACCGGGCTGCGCGACAAGGTCACCGCCGCCGAGGAAGCGATCTACACCGACACGGCCGACCCGATGATCAGCTGGGACGAGCGCGATCTGACTGCCGCGCTGGAGGTGGCCGGATTCGACGACGCGCGCGTGACGGCCGAGGAGCAGACGGAGGAGCGGCTCATCACCGCCGCCCATCTGGAGCGCTGGTTCGGCGCGGCCGCGGCCGACGGACGGCCCAGCTACCGGGAGCGCCTGGCAGCCGGAGGATTGACGGAGACAGAGATGGGGAAGGCCGAGAAATTGTTTCGCGAGCAACTGCTCGACCGGGCGGTGAGCTGGCGCTCGACGATGGCCTGGGTTCGGGCCGAACGACCACAGGGCGACCGATGACGACCTGGCGGGCGATTAAACCCTGGCATGTCCATTACGCCGACCCGATCCGCGGCGCGGCCGGTGACCGGCTGGCCCTCGGCCGCCGCGACGACGAGTACCCCGGCTGGGTGTGGGCCACGGCCGCCGACGGCCGCGCCGGCTGGGTCCCCGAAAGCTGGCTGAACGTCGAAGGCGAGAGCGGCGTCCTGCTGCGCGACTACACGGCGGCCGAGTTGCCGCTGGAGCCGGGGGATGTGGTTCGTGGGGAGCTGGTGGAGAGCGGCTGGCTGTGGGCGACCCATGAAAGCGGGCGAGACGGGTGGGCACCGCTGGATTGCCTGCAACTTATTAACGAATAACCTGCACGGTGTTGCCATTCGGCACACGTTGTGATAAGTTATGGATCAGAAGCATAAGTGGAATGAAGAGAAGAACAAAGCCTTGCGGGAATCGCGTGGCGTGACGTTTGAACAGATCGTCATCCACATTCAAAAGGGAGACTTATTGGCCGTCAAAGATCATCCAAATCAGCTTAGGTATCCAGGCCAACAACTGTACTTCGTCCTCATTGATGATTATGTGTACCTTGTGCCGTTTATCGAGAAAGATGACCACATATTCTTGAAGACGATTATCCCAAGCCGAAAAGCCACGCGGCAATATATCGGGAAGAGATGAACATGGACGAAAAAGAACTGACTGCAAAGTTAGATGACTTTGATGAATTAGAAGACAAAGAACTGGCCGCCCAACTGGATGAAGAAGAGCGCGAGATTCTTGAGTCCTACGAACGCGGGGAATGGGTTTCCGTGCGCGATGAAGCGGCCGTCATCGCTCGTCACCGAGCTGTGGCCGCTAACACCCTCCGCAAGGATCGCCGCGTCAATATCCGCATCTCCAACCGGGATATTTTGGCCCTCCAGGAAATGGCGCAGGAAGATGGCATCCCCTACCAGACGCTGATGTCCAGCATCCTGCACAAGTACGTCACCGGCCGCCTGATCGAGCGCCCTCGAACCTTTGCCGGTCAGGCCGAGTACGCGCTGTATGAAGAGCGCCCGTCCTATGACGATCCGGCCGATCAATCGACCCCATGACGGGCCAGGTCGGCCGCTGATCATCCATGCAACGGGGTCTGCGCCAGTGGCCGGATCGTGACCGTGGGAAGGGCGATCCAATGCGGGATTGGCTTGGGTTACTGTCATTTCGCATTTCAATTTTCCATGTTATTATTTCTCCCTATCACCATTAGGAGAGGGGATTAAAAACGAATGCATCGCGAACATCATCGCTGGTACAGCCCGTCGCTCGGACGGGAAATGGAATTATTGATAATCGGTCATGCCGGAGCGCGGCTGCTGGTCTTTCCGACTTCGATGGGTCGCTACTACGAATGGGAAGACCGCGGCATGTTCAACACGCTGAGCGACATGATCAACGCCGGGCACCTGCAGGCCTATTGCGTCGACAGCGTCGATCAGGAGAGCTGGTATGCCCGCTGGAAGCACCCCGGCGCGCGCGCCTGGCGGCAGATCGAATACGACAACTACCTGGCCAACGAGGTGCTACCCCTGTCGCGCCAAAAGAACAGCAACCCGTTCATGATCACCATCGGGGCCAGCTTCGGGGCCTACCACGCCCTCAACTTCGCCCTGCGTCACCCCGATCTCGTCGGCCGCGCCATCGGTATGAGCGGCATCTATGAAATCAGCCGCTGGACCGACGGCTATTACGACGAGAATATCTATTTCAACAGTCCCATCGACTTCATCAATGGCGAGCATGACTGGCGCCGCATCAACCAGTTACGCAATCAGGATATCATATTGGCCGTCGGCCGCGACGACGGCTTGCGCAGCAGCAGCGAGCAACTGTCGACCGCGCTGTGGAACAAGGGCATCGGCAACGCCTTGCGCCTCTGGGATGGCTGGTCCCACGACTGGCCCTGGTGGCACAAGATGGTGCGTCTTTACATCGGTGGGCATGATTGACCAACCGCCGGGCGCGGTTTGGTCGGACTATTTATCAATGGTTCGTCGTCCGAAGTCAATTTAGGAGAGGTATAACATGACATTGAAAGTCGGGCTTATGGTGGGGCGGGAATGGTCGTTTCCACCGGCGTTCATTGAAGAGGTGAACCGGCGCAACGAAGGCGTCACGGCCGAATTCATCAAGCTGGGCGGGACGAAGATGAACGAGGCGAGCGAGTATGCGGTCATCGTCGATCGCATCTCCCACGAGGTGCCGTACTATCGTTCGCACCTGAAGAACGCCGTGCTCCAGGGGACGACGGTCATCAACAATCCCTTTATGTGGACGGCCGACGACAAGTTTTTTGAGGCCTCGCTGGCCACCCGGTT
>CAZZJN010000239.1:0-2964 GCA_964654505.1 uncultured Ardenticatenaceae bacterium
GCAAGCTGTTAGCCTCACTACCTATCACTTTCAAAAAGAGAAGGAAAAATGGACACGAATAGGCCGGCCAAGGCGAATACAGCGAGCAACCCAGTCCCAGCCGAGACGAAAATAGCTCTTGTCGCGCCGGTCTCTTCGGTCAATCTCATGACGATAGCCGTTCTTCACCACCCAGCTTCCCAGGATAACCAGCCAAAGATAGGCAATGACGATGCCCAACAGCAACCACTCGATGCGCCGGCGATAGGCCAACCGGGTTGCCTCCAGGTCAAAGCCACAGGTTTTCATATCGCGGAACATTGTTTCAATCCAGGCGCGGCGGCGATAGAGACGCAGGATCAGAGCTGGGTCAGAGTAGCTGGAGACGAGAATCCAGGGACGGTCAAAACCGGCAGCCCAGTGCAGCAACAAACAGGTTGGGCCGAAGGGGTTGTATTTGAACAGCCAAACCGGCGCGACAGCCAGAGTGCCCCCCGGTTCGATAGGCAGGTCGAAGATAGGCAGCCAGGAGTCAGACTCAGTGCGGATAAACGACTCCCGGCGTTGGCGAATGACATAATTCCAGTCGTGGCTCTTGAGCCAATGGAGCAGGTCGCCACTGCGAAAGGCAGCATCGCCGACCAGACAGACCTCAACTCCAGACGGAATATGGGCATAAACCTGCTCCAACAACTGGATTTGGTCATTAGCCGGTACATTTCCACTATGTCCCTCAAAAACTCGCCAGGCCAGAGGCAGGGTTCGACCGCGGTAGGCAACCGCCACCATCAGTGCTCGAAACGACTTGCCGACATGGGTCGCATCCATGACCAGCAACAGGGGATGGCCGGACAACATCCACAGCACTTCAGCCAACAAGGGTTCAAAGTAGCTGTCCGGTTGTTGGCTTTTCCGACTCAAAAAACGTCGCAATCGATTGCTCAGGCTCGGTATCCTGGAGGACATCGGCCAGCAACGGGTGATGTGGTCGAGGTGAACCGAGGCGCTCAAGAACAAGCCGCTAACCAGCAAGGCCAGGTTACGACGGCTGGTCACCCGTTCCTTGGGCAGCCATTGCCCGATTTGCCGCATGAGACTATTATAAAGTTGAAGACTGGGATGCATGTTTAACTCCTTGATTGGGTTTTTCGACAAATCAATCATATCAAGGATTTGCGCCCAGTCTTTTCTTTTACCTATCAAAGTGATAGGTAGTGAGGCTGTCAGCTTGTGAATCCCCCACGACGACCGGTTTGTTATTGTTTGAAGGGTGGCGGTTCCTTCTGTTAGCCTGCCGACCCGACCGGAGAAGGCGAGACAACCGGCAACCACGCTCTGGCGGCCGAACGAAATTTACCGCCGGCTGTCCCGCTCGTACGATTGCGTATCATGACGGGCGCAGGTTCGCAATCTAAAGATTGCGCCACAGCTAAAGATTGCGCCACAGCTAACGGCTTGCGCCACAGCTATAGCTTGTGCCACAGCTATAGCTTGTGCCACAGCTATAGCTTGTGCCACAGCTAACAGCTTGCGTTACGGCCGATCAGATCGAGTACACCCACCCGAACGGATCAGGAATGCGGCCGTATTGAATATCCACCAGCTGCTGGAACAGATGATGCGACACCGGCCCGACCCCGCCGTCGCCGATGGTGATCTCCTCGTCGTGGAAGCCGAACTTGCTCACCGGCGCGATGACCGCCGCCGTGCCGCAGCCGAATACCTCGGTGATGCGGCCGCGGCGCACGTCGTCCAGCATCTCGTGGACGTCGATCATCGCCTCCACCACCTCATACCCCAGATGGCGGCCCAGTTCGATGACCGACTTGCGCGTCACCCCCGGCAAAATGCTGCCGGTCAACTTCGGCGTCACGATGCGCTTGCCCTCATAGACGAAGCAGATATTCATCGCCCCGACCTCTTCGATGAAGCGACGCTCCACGGCATCCAGCCATAGCACCTGTGAATAGCCGCGCTTGCGGGCGTCCTCCCCCGCGTACAGGCTGGCCGCGTAGTTGCCGCCCGTCTTGGCCTCCCCCACCCCGCCGCGAACGGCGCGAACATACTGGTCGGTGATGTAGACCGAGACGGGATTGAACCCCTCGGAGAAGTACGGCCCCACCGGACTGATGATGACGTAATGCAGATAGGTGGCGCTGGCCCGAACCCCCAGCGTCGTGTCGGCGGCGATCATCGTCGGCCGAATGTAGAGCGACGCGTCCGGCTGCGTGGGCACCCACTCCGACTCCAGCCGGATCAGCTCGCAGATGGCCGCCAGATGCTCCTCCTCATCCGGCGCGGCCATGGCCATCCGGCGGGCCGAATTGTTGAAGCGGCGCATGTTCTCCATTGGTCGAAACAGATTGATGCCGCCGTCGGCCCGGCGATAGGCCTTCATGCCCTCGAAGATCATCTGGGCGTAGTGGAGCGAGACCGTGGCCGGGTCCAGCGAGAAGGGCGCGAACGGCTCGATTTTGGCGTCATGCCAGCCGCGATTGGGCGCGTAGCGTTGCGTGAACATGCGATTGGCGAAGACGACGCAAAAGCCGAAGTCGGACGTGGGTGGCGTGCGCAAGCGGGAAGATTCAACGGGTACAACCTGGATATCCATCAACAACTCCTTGTGTGGTGTGGGAACGGCCGCGCTCCGGTCAGGGGCGTCTCCCGTGGCTGCCTGGCGGGAACCGGCGCCGCCGATCCAACCCGCCGGTCATCAAGGGATTGTACGTCGAATATGGCCGGGTGACGAATTGCCGGCACGCCGTGGCACAGCCTGTCAGCCGTGGCACAGCCTGTCAGCTGTGGCGCAATCTGTTAGATTGCGTTCCCCCCTTCCCCGCTAACGGACGTCCGGTCGCCGGTTCTCTCGCCCCAATCCACGCCCACATCAGAGATCCCACATCACAGCCACCCGTCACATCCGCTTTCAACCGCTTTCATCCGCTTTCATCCGCTTTCATCCTCTTTCATCCGCTTCATCCGCTT
>CAZZJN010000240.1:0-2944 GCA_964654505.1 uncultured Ardenticatenaceae bacterium
CACTCGTAATTCGTAATTCGTCATTTGTAATTTCGTCGGACGACAGGAGTCGTCTTTCGCCTTTCGATGTGAATATCCGCCATGCGGCCCAAAGGACGGCGAAGCAGGCAAAAATACCCGCCGTCAGGCCCATGCCGTAGAGCACCATATTGGTGAGCGGGAAGATGATGGCCGGGCGGTCGACCCACTGCACGGCCGGCGGGAAGAGCGCGTCCGGGGCTTGCAGCCGCTGGATCTCGCTCATGTTGGACAGGAATTGCGGGTTCAGGCCGGTCATCGCTTTGAGGGCCACCACGAAGGCGTTCGGCTCGACGCCCGTCTCGGCCAGCGCCTGCTGCCGCACCATCTCGGCGTCGACGAAGGCGTAGGGCTGGGCCACGCGGAAGGTCAGGATGAACACGGCCGCGGCCAGGGCGACGGCGATGACGGCCCGCTCAAAATCGCGAGGGGGAAGTGACGAGTTCCGAATGACGGATGAAGAGTCCCCGGCGTCGGCCGTCCCCAAATTCGTAATTCTCTTTTTCAGCCAGATGAGCGCGCTGACGTTGATGATCAGCGCCAGGGGAACCATATTGATGCGCGAGGCGGCCGCCATGCCCAGGGCCAGCCCGAAGAAGGCGTACCAGCGCAAACGCCAGCGCGGCTCGTCGTCGCCGATGGTGGCCGCCCGCACGGCGGCATAGATAGCCACGGTCGTGAAGAACGTGGCCCAGTTGTCGGCCGTGAAGAAGTGCGACTGCTGGATGGCCATCACCGAGGTGGCCATCAGGAAGGCGGCGATCAACCCGGCCCACTTGCCGTACAGCCGGCGGCCGATGAGGAACGTGACCGCCACCGTCAGCACATCGAGCAAGGCGGACAGGAAACGGCCGACGATATGGATGCCGTCATAGCCGGTGTAGTTGCGCACGCACCACGGCTCCCCGGTTCGCTCGGCCAGCCGGTCGCATAGCCCGGCTGTCCATTCGGCCGCATGGCGTGTCGCCGTCATGGGCAGATTGCCGTAGACGTAGAAGTTGCGCCCGGCGTTGTACGGGTTCAGCGTCGAGACCGACGTGCGCAAGTAGTCGAGGGGGTTCTCGTTGCTGTGCAGATTGGCGGCCAGGTCGGTCAGGAATCGCTCGTCGGGGTGGAGATGGCTGCCGCTGTCCCAGTTGATGCCGGAGAAACGCAGCAGCCCGGCCAGGGCCAGGATGAGGAACAGGATGACGACGGCCGCGCCCCTGGCGCGAGACGCGGCAACGGCCGGGGCAGGCGGCTCCGGCCGGTCGGTGATCGGATTATCGGTGTCGGTTACGCTCATACGATGATCGCCGGGCGCTCCCGGCATGCAATCCCGCGTTTATACCCGATTTGGGACGAACAGGGGTAATAATTGGGCGGGTTTCTGCCGATTTTTTTAGCTATCGGTTAGTTGGTGGGGAACTTCACGGCCGATCAGACACGCCCGCCCGACACGGCGATCAGCTCCTCCAGCGCTTGGCGGTCAAGGACGGTCAGCTCTTTCCCGGCCACCCGCACCCAGCCGGATCGCTTGAAGCGGCCGAGGGCTTTGTTGATGCTGACTCGCGTCGCCCCGGTCATCTCGGCCAGATCGGTCTGCGTCAGCGAGACGTCGATGATGGTGCCCTCGACGGTGTGGCGGCCGTACTGGTCGGCCAGGTTGAGCAGCGTGCGCGCCAGGCGGCCGGGCAGGTCGAGGAAAAAGATGTCGGCCAGCTGCACGTTGAGCCGCCGGATGTGCCCGGCCAGCGTCCGGAGGACGTGGAGGGCCAGGTCGGGGTTGTCCTGCAGATGGGCCACGAATTCCTCGCGGTGGAGCGTCCAGGTATCGGTCGTCTCCAGGGCCATGGCCGTTGCCGAGCGCGGAGCATCGTCGATGAGGGCCATCTCGCCGAAGAAGTCGCCCGGTCCCAGGATGGCCAGCATGACCTCCTGCCCGTCGGAAGTGGTGTGGCTGATCTTGACCTTGCCGCGGCCGATCACATAGAGCAGCCCGCCGGGATCGCCCAGATGGAAGATGATCTGGTCGGGGCCGAAGCGACGCGACATCAGCCCTTTGGCCAGGGCGTTCAGCTGGTCTTCGGACAGGTTGGCGAAGAACGGGACGACCTGCAAGGCCTGGGCGGGGTTGCCGTCACGCGGTTGGGGCATGTTGTCTCTGAAGGCTTCTCATTTTCCGCTGCCATTCTACCCGGTTTGCGGGGTGGGGCAAAAATGCCGGGCGTTTCGCAAAGCGTCCGGCATTGGAAGAGGATAATGATCGTCGTAAAAATTCGGTATCAAAAAAACTACCCAATCCGCCGCGCCAGATATTCCTGGGTCAGCGTCTCCTTCGGATCGTTGAAGAACGTCTCCGCCGGGCCATGCTCAATCAGCTCCCCCAGCCACATGAACATTACATAGTCGGCCAGACGGCGAGCCTGGGCGATGTTATGGGTAACGATGACCAGGGTGTATCGGCCGCGCAATTCCAGCAGCAGCGATTCAATGCCCTGGGCCGCTATTGGGTCGAGCGACGCCGTCGACTCATCGCACAGCAGGATTTCCGGCTTCACGGCGATAGCCCGCGCCAGACAGAGGCGCTGTTGCTGGCCGCCGGACAGCCCGGTTGCGGGAGCTTTCAGCCGGTCGGCGACCTCGCCCCAAAGCCCCACCGCCTTTAGGGCGTTCTCGACGCCGTCGGCGACCTTGCCGTTGTGCAGGCCGTGGATCTTCATGCCGTAAGCCACGTTATCATAGATCGACATCGGCAGGGGGAAGGGTTTCTGGGCCAACATGCCGATGCGTGCTCGCACGTCAGTCACATCGACGCCGGGAGCGTAGATATTTTTGCCGGCCACCAGCACCGCGCCCTCGATCCGCACGATCTCGTTCAGTTCCAGCAGGCGATTGATGGTCTTCAGGAAGGTCGACTTGCCGCAGCCCGACGGCCCGATGATGG
>CAZZJN010000241.1:0-2938 GCA_964654505.1 uncultured Ardenticatenaceae bacterium
TGGATTGTAACTCAAAGTGGTGCAAGCAGTTAACTTAACGTCATGCTGTAGGGCAAGCTGTTAGCTTGCCGACAACCTGTGGCGTAAGCTTTAGCTTGCGGGGCCTGTGGCGTAGGCTTTAGCTTGCGGGGCCTGTGGCGTAAGCTTTAGCTTGCGGGGCCTGTGGCGTAAGCTTTAGCTTGCGGGGCGGCTGAAGAGGGCGAGGCAATTGGGGTGGACGGGGGCTCGCAACCTGACAGGGTGTGCCACAGCCGGCAGGGTGTGCCACAGCCGGCAGGGTGGGCTACAGTTGGACGTCCGGCCCTATGATTCGGCTGACGGACGACCCCAGGCGGATCTGCCCCGCGGCCCGTCGCCGCTCGATCTCGGCCGCCAGCGCGGCCGACAGCAGCCGGTCGTCGTGGATGGGCTGCGGGCCGAGGGGGGTGTCGACGCGCTCCCGGGCGGCCACGCCCCAGCGCAGGTCGTGGTCGAAACGGCCGCCGACGGGCAGCGAGTAGCCGCAGGCCGTGGCTTGTTGCCAAAACCACCAGCCGTCCGACAGCGGCTCGTCCTCGTCGCCGATCCAATAGCGAAAGCGGCCGGTGTCGACCAGCGACAGGAAATCGCTGCCCAGGCGGGCCTTGGCCGAGGCGCTGCCCAGCGGCCAGGCGGTGACCGCGCCACGTCCCAGCCGCGCCGCCAGCCAGTCGGCCAGCCCTTGCCCCACGCCCGCGGCATCGATGAGGGTGTGGGCCGGGGCCCAGTGGCGCAGCCAGGCCAGCAGCCGCTCGGCCAGCGACGGCCGCCCGGGGACGCTCTGGAAGTGGCGCGACCCCTGATCGACGAAGACGTCCACGACCTCGTAGGCGGGCAGCCCGGCGGTCTCCCCGTCGGCCGCGTCGTGGATGATCCGCAGGACGGTGGCGATGGTGTAATCCCGGTCGGGGTTGGCCGGCGGGGCGGTGGGGTCGTGGGCCGCGGCGTCGCCTCCGGCGGGATCGATGGCGACTACGTAGGTCTCGCCCGGCAGTGGCTCGTGGTGTCGGCCGTGGCGGCCGCGCATCAGGGCCAGCCGCTCCGGCGTGAAGAGGCCGCCCGCGCCGTCGATCGGCTCCAGGAAATATTCGGCGGCGATGATGGGGTGGCGGCGGCCGTGGCGACGCACCTGGTCGGCCAGGAAGGCGGCGTAGGCGGGGTTGGCGGCGGTCACGAGGTCGGGCGGCACCATGAAGACCCGCCGCCGGCCGTCGGTCGCCTCGGCCGCCTCCAGCTCACCCTTTTTGGCCCACAGGAAGTCGCCGGTGGTGCGGGTCGTGCCCAGATAGACGGCCGTGGCGTTATGGGCGGCGCGCATGGGGGTCAGGACGGCCTCCACATGGGCGGGGTCGTGGTCCTGGGCCTCGTCGAGGATTAGCAGGTGATCGGCCGTCTCGCCGCGCGCGGCCGCTCCGGGATGGCTGCTGATGAAGACGACGGCCGCCCGGCCCAGGGTGTAGCGGTGGGGGCGGCCGGTCTTGCGCCATTGCCCGCGCGTCAGCGGCGTGTCGAGGCGCTCCTCCAGCCGCCGCATGCCGCGCCCCAGCCCGTCGCCCACCGCGCTGTAGACGATCTGCCCGCCGCGTCGCTGCAGGAGGATGAGCAGGTAGACCAGCAGATGGGCCACGGCCTCGTTCTTGCCCGACTGGCGCGGGAACACCAGCAGGAATTCGCGGCCGTGGCCGCCCAGCACGGAGTCGATGATGGCCCGCAGGGGTTCGATCTGGTAGGGATAGAGGGGGACGCCGACGACGTGGCGCGAGAAGCGCTCGATGTCGTTGAGGAGGGCGATGGCGGCGGCCGTCTCGCGGAGGGCGGATGACGGACGGGGGCGGCTCATGGGCGGGGTGGGTCTATAGCTGGATGCCGCGCTCGTCGCCGAGGGCGACCAGAGCCTCGGCCAGCCACTGGCGCATCTCGCCGGCCCGGGCCGTGTGCCGGCCAATCAGGAGGGCCACCGTGCGCGCGCCGCTGAACATGACCCCGGCCAGACGACGTATCTCCTCCACCGACAGGTCGGCTGCCGGGTCGTCCAGCAAGCCCATCAGGCGGCGCAGGACGATGCGCACCAGGTCAATCTCCGGCTGCAGGTCGGGGCCGGGGATGCCGGTTTGCAGGGCCTGGGCTTCGTCGGCGGTGGGGTTGTAGAAGTAGAAATGGCCTTGGGCGGGGTTGGGGCGGCCGCGGTGGCGACGGCAGGCGGGCGGGCGCGTGCCCGGCGCGGCCGGATTGCGGCAGGGACGGCCGCGGCGCGTGCGGTGGGAGCAGGGGGTGGGTTGGGCTTGAGCAGACATAGCGGCCCTGTCAGCATAACACGGCCGCGCGGGTTGGGGCTATTCGATTTTTGAACGAAATCAGAGACCGGTCGGCCCGCTCAGCAGCAGCCAGCTGAACACGGCCGCGGCGACCAGCGCCACCAGCAGCCCGACAAAGGTGCCGCGCGGCGGCCGCAGCTGCATGGCCAGGATGTTCAGCCCCAGGAAGACGAGCGCCAGCGGCCAGTAGCGCCAGGCGGCCGCCCAGTTGAGCGCGTCGACCGCGCCGATGTTGACCAGCAGGAAGAGCACGCCGGCGGTGATGAGGCCGACCGGGGCCAGCGTCGAGCGGCTGTGGCGTCGTCGGGGGCGGGTCACGGCCTTGTCATGGCTCTCGGTCATTTCGTCGCCGCGGGCTTCGTCCGGCAGCGGTTCGTTTTCGGGCATAGGCTTCTCCATAGCTATGAGCGCTTTTCATTCATCTATACGTGTTGCCCCTCCGGGTAGTTTCAACTAAAATTCGTCTTTGCCATTAACGTCATAAACATCCTTGGAAACCGGGTATCCGGCCGGGTTTGCAGACGAATTTCCGGCGTGGTCCCGGTTTCTAAATGAATAAATCCCCTAGAGGTTGAACTGACTCATGAAGGAATATCAGACCGGAC
>CAZZJN010000242.1:0-2905 GCA_964654505.1 uncultured Ardenticatenaceae bacterium
TTTTCACAGAGATACACGGAGGGGTTTTCACAGAGATACACGGAGGGGTTTTCACGGAGATACACGGAGGGGTTTTCACAGAGATGCACGGAGGGATTTTCACAGAGATACACGGAGATTTCCTTTTTTATCTCCGTGTATCTCCGTGCATCTCCGTGCATCTCCGTGTATCTCCGCATCATCTCCGTGTACCTCCGTGTCATCTCCGTGTCATCTCTGCAGTTATTCTACGCCGGTTCCTCGCTCCTCTCCAACAGCGCCGGCAGGTCATAGTTCACGCTGGTCACATGCAGGCCCGGCTCCTCGCGGAACGGCGTGCGCACATAGCGTGGCGCGGCCGCCAGCCCATGGTCCACCGCCACCAGCGCCAGGATGAACTGCTGCGGCGAATTGATGCAGCACAGGATCTCGTTGCGGGTCACGGTCACCGTGGCCGCTCCCGGCCGTCGCCCCTTCACCTCGATGAAGCGCATGTGACCGGAGCGCGGGTCCAGGCTCTCGATATCATAGCCGAACTTGCCGGCGCTGACGTCCTGGGGGTGGTTGCCCAGAGCGATCTCCGCCCGCATGACGACCTGCATCGCCGCCTGTTCGGTGATGCGCGTGTCGATTAGCTCGGCCGGAGTTTGTTCGCCCAGCAGGCGGCCGATGGGCACGATCAGCGCGCTGCCGATGACCACCGGCGGGTCGGCGGCGATCTGCCTCTCCAGCTTCAGCTGGGCCATGCGCGTCTCGCGACGGCGAGCCAGATCATTGGCCCGCCGCTCGGCCTGGTCGGCGTTCAGCCGCGCCCCCGGCTTGCCCGCCTCGGCCTTTTGGCGCAGGTCGCGCGCCTGGCGATCCCAATAGTTGATCTCGGCCGTGAGCCGCTTCTGCACGGCGCGCTCCGTCTTGCCGATCAGCTCCTCGCGCCGGACGCGCACCCGCTCCAGATGGTGCGGGGTCAGCTCCAGGATGGCATGATTCACGGCCAATTGGGCGGCCTCGTCTCCGTTGCCGGTCGCCAGGTCGATACCCTCGACGCTCTCGCCGTCTCCCAAAGGACGATAGTTCAGATAGGGCGCCAGCCCGCCGAGGCGCACCGGCCCCGCGGCGTCGATCTCGACGAAGTGAACCTCTTGCGAGATGACATGGTGGGTGGCGTCGCGGATGTGCTGCTCCAGAAAAAAGAGCGTGCGCGGCTCCCGGCCGGGGTCGGTCTCGTCCACCAGGATCGCGCCGGTTTCCAGCAGCGCGCGATAGCGCTCCAGCATCAGATCGACGACCGTGTCCAGCAGCGGGTGACCGGGGCAGATGAAATCGGCCACGACCTGGCCCGCCGAACTGATCTGCGCCTTGTCGAACGTCACGCGCTCATACTGACGGTGGACCGGCACGGCCGTGCCCAGCTCCCTGGCTCGCTCGCGAATGATCGCCGGCACGTGGCTGATCTGGAAGCGCCCCGGCTCGCGGCGGCTCATCGTGCCGCCAAGATGCGCGAATGCCTCCAGAAAGAAGGCCTGCACGTGATGGGGTTGCAGGCGCAACGCCTGGAAACGCTCCATATCGGCGCGAATTTTCTGGACCTGGGCCAGATCGAGCGTATCGGCCGCCAGCGATTGGGATTCCAGCAGCTCGCGGATGTGTTCGCGATCGACGGCATCGTCCACGGCCTGCGCCAGCCGCTCGCGAGTTTCCGGGTCCTCGCCATAGCGAATGGCTTCGACAAGCAGTTGCCGCAAAGGCCTTTCAGTTAATAGCTCGCCCAGCACGTCGAAGACCCGGCCATCGAGCGCCAGGCTCTCCGTCTCCAGCTTGCGCAGCAGCCGCTCGTAGACGTACCCCTCGCGGGTTTCGCCGGCAACCATGTTCCACAGGTGGCATACCTCGGTCTGGCCGATGCGGTGGATGCGGCCGAAGCGCTGCTCCAGGCGGTTGGGGTTCCAGGGCAGGTCGTAGTTGACCATCAGATGCGCCCGCTGCAGGTTGATGCCTTCGCCGGCGGCATCGGTGGCCAACAGGTAGTGCACGTCGGGGTCGTTGCGAAAGCGATCCTCGATGGCGCGTCGCATCTCGCGGTTGACGCCGCCGTCGATGACGACGATGCTCTCGGCGCGGCCGAACAGCACGGTGATCTTGTCGTGCAGATAGCGCAGCGTGTCGCGATGCTCGGTGAAGATGACCAGCTTGCGGCGGCCGCCGTTGGGAGCCACCATGTGTTCATTGTCCTGGAGCAAGGTCGCCAGCTCCAGCCACTTCTGATCCTCTCCGCGATGCCGGACCTCGTAGGCCACGCGCTCCAGATTGGCAAGAATGTCTATCTCGGCCTGCAGTTCGGCCGCCGTGACGGCCGCGGTGGCGCTGTCCAGGACCTGCTCTTCCAGTTCCTCCGCTTCCTCGGCGGTGGCCTCGTCGAAATCCAGCCAGAACGTGTTGTCGATGGGGAATGCGGAATCGTCGGGCTCGGGGTCGGCCTGCCGCCACTGGTCCAGCTCATCCAGCCGCTTCTGCAGCCGCTCGCGGCGTCGCCTGAGCGACTGGTAGATCGCTTCCGGCGAAGAGGCCAGCCTTCGCTGCAGCACGGTCAGGGCAAAGCCGACAGTGCCGAGCCGGCCGGGCTGCAACTTCTCGGCGCGGTTGAACTCGGTTTGAACGTACTCGGTGACCCGATCGTACAAGGCCCGCTCGCCGGGCGAGAGCGGATAGTTGACCGTGTAGGCCCGCCGTTCGGGGAAGAGCCGCCGGCCGTCAAACCGGTAGAGGCTCTCTTTCTGCATGCGACGCATCAGGTCGCCGGTTTCGGCGGGTTCCCCCGCCCGGGCTTGCCCCTCGAAGCGGTCGCGGTCCAGCAAACTCATGAAGAGCTGGAAATCCTCCTCCTTGCCATTGTGGGGTGTGGCGGTCATGAGCAGCAGGTGGCGCGTGG
>CAZZJN010000243.1:0-1921 GCA_964654505.1 uncultured Ardenticatenaceae bacterium
AGGCGGGCAGCGTGAAGGCCGGCAGCGTGAACACCGGCGCCGCCCAGGCCCAGTTCGTCAACGGCAACTTCGAGGCCGGACGAGGGGTCGGCTGGCAGGAATATTCATCCAACAACTTTGCGCTGGTCACCAAGGACTTTAGTGGAAACGATCTCACCCCTTATAGCGGCAATTGGGCGGCGTGGCTGGGCGGCGTCTATGACGAAACCTCCATTCTGTCCCAGTTGGTCACCGTTCCCGCGGCCACGCCGGTTCTCAATTACTATCAGGCCATCCAGTCGTACGACGACTGCGGCAACGACCGGATGACCGTTCGTGTGGGTGGCAATGACGTGGTCAAAGCCGATCTTTGCCGGGCGACAAATACCGGCGGCTGGGTGCGGCGGTCGATCAATCTGTCGTCCCATGCCGGGAAGACCGTGATCCTCGAATTCGTCGTCACGACCAACGACAAGGAAAACAGCAATCTGTTCATCGATGACGTGTCGTTTGTGTCGGTGGCCGCCGCGCAGCAGCCGGAAGAGAGCGTGCCGGCTGCGGGCGGCGTTGATTATCCGGCTGTTTTGAAGGAGAGATAGTATAATCGAAGGGCATCATGTGAATTGGGGGGATGACGATTCATACTATCGGCCGATATGAGGTTTTGGGCGAGATTGGCCAGGGCGGCATGGCGACGGTCTATCGCGCCGCCGACCCGCGGTCGGGCGCGGATGTGGCCGTCAAGCTCATGGCCCGCGAACTCACGCGGGATACGCGCTTCCGCAAGCGTTTCCGGCGCGAAGCCGACATCCTGCGCCGCCTGCGGCTGCCGGGCATCGTCAGCGTCATTGATTACGGCGAGCACGATAACCAGCCCTATCTGGTGATGCCCTATTACAGCGGCGGCACGCTGGCCGACAGGCTGGCCCGCGGGCCGCTGCCACCGGCCGAGATCGCCGCCGTCCTCTCTCGCCTGGCCGAGGCGCTGGACAGCGCCCACATCCGCGGCCTCGTCCATCGCGACGTGAAACCGACCAACATCCTGTTCGACGGCGCGGGGTATCCTTACCTGACCGATTTCGGCATCGTCAAGGTTCTGGGCGACCTGCACACCTCCTATACCCAGACCGGCGCGTCGCTGGGCACGCCGGGCTACATGAGTCCGGAGCAGTTTCGCGGCGTCGACGAACTCGACGGCCGCAGCGACGTCTACGCCCTGGGCGTCGTTCTGTTCGAGATGCTGACCGGCCGCCTGCCCTATAGCGCCACCAGCCCCTACGCGCTGGCCTTCCAGCACATGAGCGAGCCGATCCCGCGCGCCCGCGAGGTTAACCCGGCGCTCTCCGCTGCCTGGCAGCCGCTTATCAACCGGGCGATGGCCAAAAAGCGGGAGGAACGCTACCCGACGGCGGCGACGCTGGCGGCCGACGTTAATCGAGTGGCGCGGCCTGTCTCTTCCGGCGGGGAGGCGGTCGGGAAACGCCGGTCGCCGGCCTGGGCGTGGGTCTTGTCGGCCATTGTCGGGCTGCTGTTACTGGGCGGCGCGGCGCTGTCACTGCGCGACGGCCCGTCGGAGAGGGCGGCGGCTGTCGCGCTGACGGCGCAATCCACGCTGGTCATCACGGTTCCGCCGGTGGCCACGGAGCGACCGACCGGCGGGCCGACGTCAACTCCGGCGAGACCGGTGTCAACCTCGGCGGGCTTGGCGGCAGCGGGGGACACAACCACAGCTGCGACTCCCCCCACCCCATCGGCGACGCCGGGCTTGCCCCAATTGAGTCTGGCGGCCGGCGTCGGTTTGCGCGCCGGCCCCGGCACGAACCACGACCTCCTGTTCGAGACGGCGTCGGAGATGATCGTCACGGTGATCGGCCGCGATGCGGTCTGGTCATGGTATAACGTGCGGCTGGAAGACGGCCGCGCCGGATGGGTGCAGCGCGCG
>CAZZJN010000243.1:1931-2886 GCA_964654505.1 uncultured Ardenticatenaceae bacterium
GGGGGGGCCGCGGGGGGCGGGCCACCGGCCCGCTCCCCCCCTTTGGGCCCGGATCGCGCCGGCTCAGACCATTCCGGCCGCGGCGGCGGCAACCACAGCGGCCACGGCAGTCGTTGTGACGCCCATTGTTCCAATCGCGACCGCGCGGCCGACGGTCGTGTTTTTCCCGACTGCCGCGCCTGTCCCGGCGGCCACGCCCACCCCGCTGCCGCCGGCCACGTCGCCGCCTGTTCAGCCGACATCGCCGCCCGTTCAGGCGACCGATCCGCCCCAACAACAGCCGACGGACCCGTCTTCTTCGCCTGAGCCGCCGCCGACCGAGGCCGTGCCGCCGACCGAGGCCGTGCCGCCGACAGAGGCAGTCTCGCCCTGACGTCGGGCGGCCGCGTCAGGGAAACGAGAGCGACAGGCGATAGGGGCGGGTCTCGGCCGGGTTGGGCGACTTGGTATAGACCACGACGTAGTAGCGTCCCGGCTGCGCCGCCGGCAGGGTTACGCTCAGTCCGTCGCCGTCGTCGACATCGGAGGCGACGGAATTGCCGCCAACCGCGCCATAGTAGAGCAGCAGCTGCATCACTTGCTTCCCGCCGCCGAAAATGTCGGTGACGGCCGCCGTCACTTCACCCGATTGCGTCGTATCGAAGTAATACATATCCCACAGGTCGTTGGGCAGGCCGGTATAGACGCGACCGCGGCACAGCGGCCCGTTGGCCTGTGACTGACTGTTGTTCGGCTCCTGCTCATGGGGGCCGGGGAAGCAGGGCGGTGGCTGGCGGAGCGACAACGGGATGAAAGTGAAATATTCCGTGTTGACGATGGGAATCATCTCATACGTCACACTGATGGTGTGGTTATTGGCGGGCATCGTCACCGTATTGGTGGTCGCCGTGCTGCTGTTATTGTCCGTGCCGCTCCAGCTTTTGACACGATGGCCGGCGGCGGGCGAGGCGGTGAG
>CAZZJN010000244.1:0-2841 GCA_964654505.1 uncultured Ardenticatenaceae bacterium
TACCTCCTCCTCCACAAACCGGCCGATCAGCCGGTGCAGCCGCAAGGCGACCCCGGAACGTTCCAGCAGCCCCAGCGCCGGCAGCCGGTTGACGGCGCGTTCGGCCGGTCGCGGGTCGTCGCCGGGCAGCATCCCCGTCAGCAGCGCCCGCGGAAACGGCTCGCCGTGGACCAGACAGGTCGTCCCGGCCAGCAGCAACCGCGCATTGTCATCCGTCTCGTCGCTCGGCCGCAGGCGGTCGAAGCTGACGGCGAAGGTGCGGGCCACATCCAGGTCGTGCTTTGTCCACGACACGGGTTGGGCGTCGGGTTCGGGCAAGAGCCGCCGCAGCAGGTCGGGCTGGTCCAGGTCGGCCAGATAGCCCGCCACAGTCAGCGACGGGTAGGCGGCCAGCACGCTGCCGGCCAGCGTCAGGGCCAGCGGCAGGTCGTCCAGCGTGGCCGCCACCACGTCCAGCGCCGCGTCCGTCTCCTTCGGCCTCGTCTCATCCGTGTATTCCCGCAGCAGGCACAGGCTGTCGGCCCGCGGCAGCGTTCGCACCGGCACCTGGGCATACCCGGCCGGCCAGGTATCGTTGCGGCTGGTCACCAGCGCCCGCGCCCCGCCGCCCGACGGCCGCCATGCCTCCAGCAGCGCCCGGTCCTCGCAGTTGTCGAAGATGATCAGCCGCGGCTCCGGCCCGGCCCAGTGGCGTTGGGTGAGCGCCAGCTTCTCCGCGGCCGACAGCGACGCCTCCTGCCCGACCGTCCAGCAGCCCATGGCCGCGCCGCAAGCGATCACCTCGCCGGCCACCGCCTCGCGGGTCGCCGCCTCATCGACGGCCGTCGGGTCGTCGGGGCGCATCACCGGCGCCAGGCTGACCCATTGCACCCCGCCGGCGAAATAACGGCCGTAGCGGAAGGCGAACTCGACCGCCAGTTGCGTCTTGCCAATGCCGCCGATGCCGGTGCCGATGACCGCCGGAACCCCCGCCGGGGCGTAGAGCAGCCGGCGCGCCAGCTGGCGCAGTTCGTCCTCGCGGCCGGTGAAGAGGGGGTTGCGGTCGTATGAGAGGCGGGAATGGGGCGGGAGGTCGCGCACGGCCGCGGGCAACGGCGGGCGGCCGTGCTCGTCCAGCGGCGGCAGGGGCGGGGTCGGGTAGCCGCCATGGACCGTCTGCGTCACCCCCTCCAGCCGGGCCAGCAAGTTGAGGATGCTGCCGCTGAAATCGCCGGACAGGGTGATGTCGCCGATGGTCACCTGCCCGGTTTGCCGCCCGGCCAACAACGTCATGGCCTCATCCAGCCGCCGCTCCATCCGCTCCATCGCCTGTTGGAGCTGCTGTTGGGCCAGCTCTTGCCGCTCGTGGGCGTGGTCCTGCCTGATCTCGACCGCCGTCCGGGTGTAGTCGACGACCTCCTCGAACGTGGCCGCGAACGCCACAAACTCGCGCCGGGGGTCATATTCCAGCCCGCGAAAGGTGCCGTGCTCTTCGGCCCACTGCACCACTTCGGCCGCTTCGCGCTGCAAGATGGTCGGGTCGCCCTGATGGTACGACTGCTCGAAGGCATCGACAATGCGTTTGTCGCGGAAGAAATCGAGGACGGGTTCGGGCTTGAAGACGCCCCATCGGACCAGAGCGTGGCGATAGATGACCCCGAATTCCCCGGCGTCGGGCGCGGACGGCATGCCCAGCCGCTGCCGGGCGCGAATGGCGGCCTCGGTGCGGCCAAGGGCCTTGAAGCCCTCATCCAGCCCCCAATCCGCCAGTTTGCCGGTGATAAAGCCGAGTTCCAACAGCGCCATAAACCCCTCCAGTCCACTCTACTACCGGCGATTATATTCCTGTGGCGCAACCTGTCCAGATTGCGTCTTCTCTTCAGCAGCCTAACAGCTTGCTCTATAGCTTACAGTTAGTGTCAACCGTGGTTGACAGTTGCCCGACCGATTGGTCGACAGGACCGGAGTTGGGGCGAGGGGCGGCCGCGAGCCTCATCGTCATGTCAAAGTCGAACTTGCCGCCCGTCGCTTCAGCCACGCCGACCCTCCCACCTTGTCATTCGTAACCGGACGATAATACGCCGATAGTATCGGGCAAAAGCCGGGGACGAGGAATCATCCGGCTTCTGGCACGCCGGCGCCGATCGTATATCATATAGTCGGTCGACTAACACTGCACAAAAATCAGGAACACAGGCGCCAGGTTGACATGAAGACAAATCCCGCTTCGATATCCTCCCGTTGGCCCAATATAGTCATGATAACCGGTGGTCTGCTCATGGCTGTTCTGTGGCCTCTATATATCAGTCTCCATGGCCCAACGTCCTATAATTTGGACGGTCACTGGTTAGGACAAGGCGCTATATTTTGGGGCAGCATCATGGAAGGCCCAGCCAACCTGCTGATTGCGTTGGGTTTGTTGGGCTTTTACCCGCTGTTGGCAGGACATGCCGGCCGCAAGGCGCGGATCGGTTTTGCGCTTATCCTGATTGGGTTGGTTGTCACGGGCGTGGCAGATCTGGTTATGCTCGCCATTGTGCCGCCCCTTTTGTCCCCTCTGGTCGCGATTGGGCTGATCTTGCTTGCTCTGGCTCACAGGGAGAACCCCGCATTTCACAAAACAGTCCGCTATGCCTTCTGGGGAATGAGCGTATTATTGTTGTTCTCTTTCTTGTGGGCGTTGCTGCTTCCAATCGATGTCTCTGACCGAGTAAATGGGTACATTGTATTTGGCGTCACGGCCAATCTGCTATTCGGCCTGGGCTGGGTTGTGGTTGGCATTAGCCTACGATAGCGCAACCTGCCCGGATTGCGTCTTCTCTTCAGCAGCCTAACAGCTTGCTCTATAGCTTACAGTTAGTG
>CAZZJN010000245.1:0-2834 GCA_964654505.1 uncultured Ardenticatenaceae bacterium
CACGCGGCGCACGCGAGCGCGCGGGGCAGCTCGACGCGCACGCGCCGGCCCGCCACCGAGCGTCTCGAATTCTGGCTGGCCATCCTGGCGCTGATGGCGTTTGTGTTACTGGTTCTTTATGCGAGCGGATAGCGTAGCTCAGTCATTCCTGACTGAGCCGGACGCCCCGCAGCCAAAGGCAAACAGATTTTATGGCACAACCAACGGATTTAATCGGCAAGCGTATCGATAATTACACCATCCAGAAGTTTCTGGCGCGCGGCGGCATGGCCGACGTCTATCTGGCGCGCCACACCGGGCTGCAACGCGACGTGGCGCTGAAAATCCTTCTGCCGTCCTACGTCGAAAACCCGGCCTTCGTGGAACGTTTCCGGCGCGAGGCACAGGCCATGGCTCGCCTGCAACATCCCAACATCGTCCAGGTCTACGACACCGGCGACACGCCCGACGGACGACCCTACATCGCCATGCAATATGTGCGCGGCGGCACGCTGGAAGATCTGCTGGCCCGGCTGGAGACAGACGGCCAGATCATGACCGCCCCCTATGCGCTGGCCATCGCCCGCCAGGTAGCCTCGGCCTTGCAGACGGCCCACGCCGCCGACATCGTCCATCGCGATCTGAAACCCAGCAATATCCTGCTCGACGAAAGCGGCAAGCCGCTGCTGACCGACCTGGGCATCGCCTTCATGCTGGACAATCAGCGGCTGACACGCACCGACACCTTCCTGGGCACGCCGCACTACATGTCGCCGGAACAGGGCAAGGGCGCGCCGCCCGACGCCCGCAGCGACATCTATTCGCTGGGTATCGTCCTGTTCGAGATGCTGGCCGGCGCCCGGCCGTTTCATGGCGAATCCCACTGGGCGCTCATCCACCAGCACATCTCCGAGCAGCCGCCGTCGCTGGGCGCCGCGCGACCGGACCTCGCCAAGGCTTCGGTGGCGGTCGTCGATCGCTGCCTGCAGAAAGACCCGGCCCGTCGCTACCGGTCGGCGGCCGAGCTGGCCGCCGCGCTCGACCGGGCGCTGGTCGATGAAGGCTCGGCCGGGGCCATGACGGCTTCCGGCCAATGGCAGTGGCGGCCGCGGGAGTCGGGCGCGTTTTTCATGGAACGCGCCGGCCGCCTGCGCTCCGGGGCGTTGACCGCCCCGCGCCGCTCGCGGACGCCGCTGCTGATCGGGCTGGGCGCGCCGGCGCTCCTGCTGGCTCTGGGCTTTCTGCTCTTCCGCAATCCCGCGCCACGCCAGGCCCCCGCCGCCTCGCCCGCGGCCACTCCCCCGCCGAGCACGGTCATCGTCGAGGTCATCGTCGAAGTGACGAGCGCGCGGCCGACTTCCACCGTGATGGCGGCGGTCGAGCAAACCCCCACCGACGCGGCGACCGCGACGCTGGAACCTCCGCCGACGGCCGGCGCCACCGCCACGTCCACCCGCCGGCCGGCGGTCACGCCGCCCGCCCCGGGCCGGGTCGTCGCGCGCATCGCCCGCGACGTCTGGACGCGCGAGGGGCCGGGGCTGGCCTTCCCCATCGCCGGCTCGCTGTCGCGCGACGCGGAGGTCGTGGTTCTGGGGCGTGATTCCGGGAGCGCCTGGTTCCTGGTGAAAACAACGGCCGGAGAGAGCTGGGTGCCGAGCGAATTCATCACCGATCCGTCCGGGACGCTCGGATCAGTCGCCCTGGCGGCCACCATCCCGGCCCCGCCGACGCCGACGCCCGTCCCGCCCACGGCGACGCCGGCGCCGTCCGGTGGGGGTGGTGGGGGCGGTGGCCAGCCGCCCCCGGAGCAACCCACAGCCACCTCCACGATTCCGCCGCCGCCCGAAGATTGAGAGCAGAGCGCCAATGGTTGGTTCACAGAAATTTAGGAGGATTGTCGACATGTTTCGTCCGTCAAGATCGTCATATTTTGTCAGGCTTCTCTTGTTGTTGCCGGTGGCCTTGCTAACGGCCACCATCGCCGGAGCGGGCGACGCGTCAAGCGCCGGGTCTGCGCCCATCTCGCTGGAACTGCTCCTGAGTGGCCTCGACACCCCGGTCAACCTGACCAGCAGCGGAATGCCCGGCGACGGCCGCCTGTTCATCGTGCAGCAGGAGGGCCTGATTCGTGTGGTAAGCTCAAATGGATCGCTCCTCGCAAAACCGTTTCTGAACCTCACCGACAAGGTCGACGATACCAATTTCTCCTCGGGGCTATTCGGCCTAGCGTTCCATCCGAATTACGCTACCAACGGCTACTTCTATGTCTATTACATCCATCGTCAGGGCGACACGCGCTATCATCGCCTCTCCCGCTTCAAGGTGTCATCCAACGCCAACGTTGCCGACCCGGCCAGTGAAAACATCCTGCTGACTGTTGCCAAAGGCGTGAACGAGATCGGCCATAACGCCGGCGACCTCCATTTTGGGCCGGACGGCTACCTCTATTTTCCATTGGGCGACGGCGACAACAAGAACCTCAGCAACCGGCCACAGGTCCTGACGTCCTTGTTCGGCAAGATGATGCGCCTCAATGTAGACAAGTCAACGGAGCAGGGCGCGGCCGATTGCAAAGGTCTGGGCAGTGGGGATTACTCCATCCCCCCTGATAATCCTTACGCCGGGTCGACAGAGGCCTGCGACGAAATATGGGCCAGTGGATTGCGCAACCCCTGGCGGTTCAGCTTCGATCGCCAGACGGGTGACCTGTATCTCAGTGATATCGGCCAGGACGAATGGGACGAGTTGAATTTCCTGAGCAATGGAAAGGACGGCGGCCAGAATTACGGCTGGCCTTGCTATGAGGGCAACATGCCACTTGAAGTAGCGCAATGGCCGGGCCGAGGTTGCAATCC
>CAZZJN010000246.1:0-2818 GCA_964654505.1 uncultured Ardenticatenaceae bacterium
CGATCGTGCCGATATTGACATGCGGTTTCCCGCGCTGAAATTTTTCCTTGCCCATTCTATTTCTACCCTCAACTGACTGTGATAACTTTCCCGGCGACGCACGAGGCGACGCGCGGGATGACCTTAACCTTTATTCTTCGTTGGAACGCGCCGGTGGGTCGATATACACGAGGAGAAAGCCCACGATGGGATTTGAACCCATGACCTCATTCTTACCAAGAATGCGCTCTGCCGACTGAGCTACGTGGGCGGTTTTCGACGATCAATCAAGACCTGTCAGGCAGGCGTCAGATACCACTGCCGACCTTTCAGGTCTATTGACGTGTGGGCCAGGTAGGACTCGAACCTACGAAGGCTACTGCCAGCGGATTTACAGTCCGCCCCCTTTGCCGCTCGGGACACTGACCCATGGGTATATCGATGTTTCCGGCTCGACTTGTGCCGCGTCGGGAGCCGCCATGCAGAGCCGACGATGGGACTTGAACCCATAACCGATGCTTTACAAGAGCATTGCTCTGCCAAATTGAGCTACGTCGGCAGTATGATCGTGTTCGCCGCGTTCCAAACTTTAAATGTTCGTTCGGCTTTATGGCAAGCCAACCTATGCGCTTTCTTCAAGCACTGCCGTATAAGTATAGCAAGATTGTGATGTTCGTCAATATGGATTTGGCGAAATGGGGTTGGAAGCGGGGCGGGTTTGTTATTCTTATTATATAGGAAGGGGCGCATGTTCGCCGACAGGAATCCGGCGGTGGCCGGCTCGCAAACCAACAGTTTGCGCTACAGTACCCGCCGCGACGGTTTCGGGCTAGAATTGGGTTCGTATATTGGCAGGGTCGCCCGGGGCGGCCGTTGGGAGAGATTCCATGAGTGAGCAACCCGTCACTATTCTTTGTCTGGCGGGCTATTATAAAGGAACGAACTTTCTGAAGGCGGCCAAGGCGCTGGGGGCGCACGTGCTGCTGCTGACGCGCGAGAACAACGCCGGGGAGCCGTGGCCTTACGACAGCATCGATGCGTTCCACCTCATGCCCGATTTGCGCAAGCGGCCGGATATCATCCATGCCGTCAGCTATCTGATGCGCGGCCGGCAAATCGACGCCATCATCCCCCTGGACGATTATGATGTGGAGACGGCCGCCGCGCTGCGCGAGCACCTGCGGCTGCCGGGGCTGGGCGAGTCGGGCGCGCGCTATTTTCGCGACAAGTTGGCCATGCGGCTGCAGGCGGCCGCCCATGACATTCCCGTGCCGCCCTTCACGCCCCTGTTCAGCTACGACCGGCTGCGGGAGTGGATGGAACGCGTCCCGCCGCCGTGGGTGCTGAAGCCGCGCTCCGAGGCCGGGGCGATGGGCATCCGCAAGCTGTATGACAGCGAGGCTGTCTGGCGGCGGCTGGACGAGCTGGGCGACGAGCAATCGTTCTTCCATCTGGAGCAGTTCATCCCCGGCGAGATCTACCACGTCGATTCGCTGGTCTACGGTGGCCGCATCCTCTTCGCCCAGCCTCACAAATACGCCCGTCCGCCGATGACCGTGGCCCACCAGGGTGGGGTCTTCGCCAGCCGCACGCTGCCCGTCACGGGGTCGGGCGACGGCGAGGAGGCGCGGGCCATCCTGGGGCTGAACGAGCGATTGCTGGCGGCTTTTGGCCTGGAGCATGGGGCCGCGCATGCCGAATTCATTCGTGGCGAGGACGGCCGCTACTACTTCCTGGAGGTCGCCGCGCGGGTGGGCGGGGCCGACATCGAGCAGCTGGTGCAGGCGGCCAGCGGACTGAATCTGTGGGGCGAGTGGGCGCGGATGGAGATCGCCTACGCCCGCGGGGAGTCGTATGACGTCACCCCCACGCGCCACGACTACGGCGGCCTGCTGGTCTGTCTGGCCCAGCAGGAATGGCCCGACCTGTCGTCCTATGACGATCCGGAAGTGGTCTACCGGGTGCACAAGAAGCATCACGCCGGGCTGGCGGTGGCCTCGCCCGACCCGGAGCGGGTGCAGTGGCTGTTGGCCCACTACGCCGAGCGATTCGGGCAGGATTTTCTGGCGGTGATGCCGCCGCTGGACAAGGCGCCGTTGTAGTATTAGACCTGTCAGGTTTGGGAAAACCTGACAGGTCCAAGATCGGCTATTTGGCCGTCAGTGGCATGTAGGTCGAGAAATCGGTCGGGATGCGCACCACCATGCCCGCCTCCGGGCTGAGGGAGATGTTGGTCACATAGAGCGCTCCATCCGGCCCGATAGCCATATCGCTGGGCACGATCAGCCCTTCGCGGGCCATGAGCGTGCGCGAGCCGTCGGGAGCGATGCGGGTGATGGCCCCGGTCGGGTCATTGGACAGAAGGCCGTTGGTGAACATCTCCAGTACGTAGAGATTCCCGGCGTCATCAAAATCCAGATCAAGGATATTGGTGAACTTGTCGGCGAAGACCTCCGGGTCCTTGCCCGGCTCCACGCGCCAGACGCTGGCCCCGCCCACGGGGAAGGGGAAGCCGGTCAGTTGGCCGACGTAGTAGGCGCCATCCGGCCCCACCACGACCGAGGTGGGCACGGCTTGCATGGGCATCATCGAGCCGCTGTGGGGCGGGAACTCGACCATGCGCGCGGGGAAGACGGCCACGGTGGTGATGTCGCCCGTGGCCCCGTCGATGCTCAGCAAGGTGTTGCCGCCGGCGTCGGTGGCCAGAAAGTCACCGCCATTGGCCGTCAGGCCGAACGGGTTGGTGTCGTGCGGGGTCACGACGTCGGGGTTTTCGGCCGCCTCGTGGGCGCCCACGTCGACCCAGGCGGAGACGGCGTCGCCGGGGCCGGTGGCGTGA
>CAZZJN010000247.1:0-2790 GCA_964654505.1 uncultured Ardenticatenaceae bacterium
CAAACGCCTCCGAAGCAATGAGGACGATGAGGGCGACGGCCGTCACGAGCAGCGCAATAGCAGTCGGACGCAGCAAGCGCCGGATACGCTCCGGTCGGTTGGATGGGGGGTTTTCGGACATATCGGGCGGCCGCCGGGTACATGCTCCGGCTGTCTTACCAGCCAGTGGTGTTCGTTCAGGATGCACCGGTCACATTTATAATCTCGATAACCTCTATCGGCAATCGAGACGGCCAAACCGGCGCGTGGCAGAATTCCGGGACCTACCAGGGGAGGTGAGCGATCTTGCCTCAAAGCCCATTTATAGGTAGGATATGAGAGGCAAGTTGACCGGGTGATCGCGGTTTCGGTTCGCCGAAGCTGAGGAAAGTCCGCACTCCACAGAGCAAGGTGCCGGCTAACGGCCGGGCGGGGTAACTCGACGGCAAGTGCAACAGAGAGGTAAATTGCCGGGAGGGGCAACCTTTTCGGCGAGGGTGAAACGGTGGTGCAAGAGACCACCGGCGGCGGCAGCGATGTCGCCGGCCAGGCAAACCCCACCAGGAGCAAGGCCAAGCAGGGCGAAAGGCGGCCATTCGGCTGCCTACGGAGTTGCTCGCTCCGTCTGACGTCCGGGTAGGCTGCACGAGGCTTTCAGTAATGAAAGTCCCAGATAGATGATCGCCAGCGCCACGCGGTTCCGTGTGGTGTCCACAGAATGCGGCTTACAGGTCGACTTGCCCATCACGAGAACATGCGCAGCTCATGCCCTGTTCTCACTAATTATCGCGTGGAGAATCGATGATGGTTCGTGTGTTATTTATATGCCTTGGGAATATTTGCCGGTCGCCCATGGCCGAGGCCGTCTTTCAAAAGTTTGTCGATGATGCCGGGCTGACGGATAAAATCTCGGTCGATTCAGCCGGCACGAGCGCCTACCACCTCGGTGAACCGGCCCATCCGGGGACGCGCCGGGTGCTGGCCCATCATGATATCCCCTACGACGGCCGCGCCCGACAAGTCAACATTGAAGATACACAGAACGGCAAATCCTACCTAATCGCCATGGACAGCGACAATGTGGCTGAGCTTAACCGACGATTCGGCGAGCTACCTTCCCTTCATCGATTGCTCGATTTTGCCGACCACGCAGCCGTTCACGACGTGCCCGATCCCTACTACAGCGATAACTTCGATTACGTTTATCGCCTCGTAGAAGATGGCTGCCAGGGCTTGCTCCAGACCATACGAACTAACGAGGCTATCTAAGCCCCTCTCTTTCTTGCCACTTTGGGCGACAACAGCATAAGATAGTATTTAATTTCACGAACAGCATCGACCCGAAGGGCGGATGATCCATGAGGAGTATCGACAACTATGCAGACCGCTAGCGAACATGATGTCATTGTGGTGGGAGCGGGGCCGGGAGGGGCAACCACGGCGACGGCACTCGCCCAACGAGGTCATGATGTATTGTTGCTCGACCGGCAGGAATTCCCGCGCGATAAAATATGCGGCGATGCGATCTCTCAGGGCTGCATTAGGATCATGAATGATCTGGGAATGGCCGACAAGGTGCGCGACGCTGTGGCCCGCGGCGAGTTCCATCAGCTGGAGGGCTTGCGACTGATCGGCCCCAGCGGCCAACTGGTCGAGTCTGACTTCCAGAGTGGCCCGAACGGAGAAGAATCCTACGTCGCGCCACGGATCTATTATGACGCGGTGATCCAGCAGCATGCCATAGACAGCGGCGCGCAATTCCGGCAGGCCGAAATGAAAGAGCCTATCATCGAGAACGGCGCCGTTGTCGGCGTGACGGCGCGGGTGGATGGCGAGGTCAAAGCCTTTCGATCCCGCGTGGTCGTCGGCGCCGACGGCGTGACCTCGACGATTATGCGCACCCTTCGCCCCGAAGCCAAACAGCATGAGGACAAGCACCGCGCGGTCGCCCTCCGCGCCTACATCAAGGGATTGGATCTCTACCCGAACAGGGTCGAGTTCTTCCTCTATAATGACATTCTGCCGGGCTACGCCTGGATATTCCCGATCAGTGACGATGAGGCCAACATCGGATTGGGCATGCGTCTCGATCGATTCCGCAACCTGAAGAAAAACCTGAAGAAGATGCTCCAGCAATTTCTGGAGATGCCGGCCATTCGGGAGCGAGCAAAGAACGGCACCGACATTCGGGACATCGCCAGCTGGCAGCTCAGTTTCGGCTCGCAAAAGAACCTGCAACATGCTTTCGATGGCGCCCTGCTCGTCGGGGATGCCGCCGGATTCATCAACCCCCTCACCGGCGGCGGAATCCACAACGCGCTGATCTCCGGCATCCTGGCGGCCGACACCATCACCGAAGCCCTGCGCAGCGGTGACACCTCTCGCGAAGGGCTGAAAATTTACGAGCAGCGTTGCCACAAGGAAATGTGGTCGGAAATGCGCAAGGCTTATTTCTACCAGCTTATCCTGCTCAATTACCCCGGCGTGGTCGACAACCTGATTAAATACCTGGGCCGACACGGCGGCGTGGCCCAGACCTTTATCAGCAAGCTATAGGTTAGGTAGAATTATCGGGCGATCTAACTCGCTTCCGGCGGCGAGAGATGAGCCGTCAGGAGCGCGGCCAAATCAAAGATAGAGATACTTTTACTGTAGAACAGATCGGCCCCGGCATCGAGGCAGGCCTGGCGGGTCTCCGGTCGGGGGTTGGCCGTATAGATCACGATTAGCGGCGGGGGAGACGGGCTTAAGTCGCGGATCCGGCGACAGACCTCCACCCCGTCCATACCGGGCATCATCACATCCAGCAGA
>CAZZJN010000248.1:0-2785 GCA_964654505.1 uncultured Ardenticatenaceae bacterium
TGGGCGATACAAGACTCGAACTTGTGACCTCTACGATGTCAACGTAGCGCTCTAACCAACTGAGCTAATCGCCCTGACTATCCATTCGATAGCGTGCGATTATATCAACTTGGGTTGTTTCGTCAACTGCGCCACAGCTTTTCAGCGGCGGCCGTTTGGCCGGTGACCCTGACTCGGCTACACTTGTCAATGCTGTGGATGCCAAGAAACCGGATTTCTATCGTCAGGTCTATGCCGTCGTGCGACGAATTCCGCGCGGCCGCGTCACCTCCTACGGCCGCGTCGCCGCCATGCTCGGCCGAGCCAACGCAGCCCGTGCCGTCGGTTATGCGCTGGCGGCCTCGGGCGACAAGATGAAGAATGACCCGCCCATCCCCTGGCACCGCGTCATCAACGTTGCCGGGCGGATCAGCACCCCCGATATGGACGACGGCGCGAACCGGCAGGCGACCCTATTGCGGGCCGAAGGCATCGCCGTCAGTGACGACCTACGAGTGGACTTGAGCATCTACCTGTGGGAAGGGCTGCATCTGATCGACATCGACGACATCATCGCCGGGCGAGATTGAACAGGGGGTTCAAACCAGTCTCACTGAAACCATCATGAAGCTGATCATCCAGATCCCCTGCTACAACGAAGCCGAGACACTGCCGGCGGTCATCGACGAGTTGCCGCGCGTCATCCCCGGCATCGACTGCATCGAGACGCTGATCATCGACGACGGCAGCCGCGACGGCACGACCGACGTAGCCGAGCGCCTGGGCGTCAACCACATCGTGCGCCACCCGCGCAATTTGGGGCTGGCGCAGGCGTTCCAGTCCGGCATCGACGCCTGCCTGCGCCTGGGGGCCGACATCATCGTCCACACCGACGCCGACAACCAGTATCCCGGCCGCTACATCCCCGACCTCATCGCGCCCGTCCTGGCCGGGCGGGCCGACATCGTCATCGGCGACCGCCAGGTGCAAACCATCGAGCATTTCTCCTGGCTGAAGAAGCGGATGCTGGCCCTGGGAAGCTGGATGGTGCGCAACGTCAGCGGCGTGGCCGTGGCCGATCCGGTCAGCGGCTTTCGGGCCTATTCGCGCGAGGCGGCCCTGCGCTTCACCATCCTGACCCGCTACAGCTATACCCTGGAGACGATCATCCAGGCCGGCAAGGGCGGACTGGGAATCGAGAGCGTGCCCGTGACGACCAACCCACCCACGCGGCCGTCGCGCCTGCAGAACAGCATGTGGCACTTCATCAAGGCCCAGGCGGGCACCATCCTGCGACTCTACGCCTTCTATGAGCCGCTGCGAACCTTCAGCTATATCGCCGTGCCGTTCATGCTGGCGGGGGCGGCCCTCTGGACGCGCTTCTTCATCCACTATCTGAGCGGGGACAGCGGCGTCGGCCGCTACATTCAATCGCTCACCCTGGGTCTGGGCCTCCTGCTGGTGGGCACGCTGATCATCCTCTTCGGCATCCAGGCCGACATCAGCGGCAAACATCGCCAGATCACCCAGGAAATGTTGTATCGGTTGAAGAAAATGGAGCTTGCCGGGCAAGGCGAAGCGAACAAGCGCCCGGAACCATAATCATCGCGAACTTTTAACGGTCCAACTAACCATGAATCTCGCCCACAGGTCGCGCATCATCGCCCTCGTGCTTCTGACGCTTTTGCTCGCGGCCTGTGGCTCCGGAGAGCGCCAACCCATGATCGACATCACCCTCGACCGCCCCGCCGACAGCGCGGCCGCCCTGACTATCACCGACGGCCGCGCCTTCATCGACGTGACCGACCCTCGCGGCATCAACGGCCTGAATGCGAGCTTGAGCGCCGGCGAATGGCCGGAGATGATCGTCGTCCTGCTCCGGCTGCGCGGGCTGGAGCATCTGGAAATCAGCTATGGTGACTACATCCTGACCACCGGTCGCTCCAGCAACGAGTCGCCCGACCCGCCGCTGATGCTGTCGGTTGTTGACGAAAACGGCCAGGTGTCGCAGGCGTCGCCCTCGGCCGACATTTATTACCCCGACATCACCCGGACGGGAGACGGCTTCGAGATCGCCATCCCCGCGCACTTCTTCGAGGACGACTATCCTTCGTTCTCGATGCAGTGGATCGACTATTACCGGTGACGCGAACGTCTCCTGCATGGTAACCGAAGCAAGTTATAGGCTTTTCTTCTACGCTAGAGGCGAATTTTCAGGTGGGTGATATCGTCCCCTTCTCTGGCAAGGACGAAGCGGCGACGACATTCGGGGCAAATGCCGTCAAACATCTCAAAGGTCTCGTCCAGGTGGACGCCATAAGCGTTCATGGCCAGTTTGTGAAGCGTGGCGTCGCCTTCAACCTGTAGCCAACCGTCACGAGCGGCCAGGATGGCCGTCTGGAGCGCAGACTCCCCCAAGTAAAGCCCGCAATCGGCCACGAAGTAACTGCAACGGCCACAGGCGGCGAACCGACGGCGCCGACGATCATGAAGGTCGCGGTCGGCGCGAGAGAGGCGGGGTGGCGGAGGCGGCGATGGCTCGACCGGCTCGGAGGGCGCCCCGGTCAGAGCATCTTCCTTAATTTCGGAGACAGGCGCTTCCCGCGGTTGTTCGTCAGGCTGCGACACGATATCGGCTTCGTCTTGTTCGGGCACGTCAGGGTGCTCCCCGGATAAATCTGATTGCATATTGGCCTTAAGTTCGCGATTCTAGCTGTACCGCGACATATGTCAACTGGAAACCGGGCCTGTGCAGGGTTTTTCAGTAGTCGGTGAAAATAAGGAAAGTCACCTCTTTTTGGTAAAG
>CAZZJN010000249.1:0-2771 GCA_964654505.1 uncultured Ardenticatenaceae bacterium
TGTGCCGGTGGAATGGCCCCCCTTTCCCTCGCTATTATATTGATATTAATGATGATATTGTTTTTATCCTTTAGGGTTGGGGAGTTATGCAGGTTAATCAGGTTAATCTGTTTGTTCGGGGAGAGGGGGCGGCCTGCAAGCTAAAGCTTGCGTTACAGGCGAGGCGATCGCCCGCTATCTGGCGCGTAACCCCGGGCTGAGCCGGGTGGCCGAACGCGACGGCCGCCTCGTGGGCTGCCTGTTTGCCGGGCACGACGGCCGCCGCGGCACGCTCAATCACCTCGTCGTCCGGAGCGACGCCCGGCGGCACGGGATCGGCCGTCGATTGGTGGAGCAGGCTCTTGACGGGCTGGCGGCCGCCGGAATCGCCAAGAGCAACGTCTTCGTCTTCGCCGACAACGAGCGCGCCCTCGACTTCTGGCGCGAGTTGGGCTGGCAGGCGCGCGACGAACTGGTCTGCCTGTCGTTCAACCGCTCGGCCGACCCCAACGCCTGACGGGCGACCTGACCGATTCGGCAATAAATCAGCGAATATCCGCGTTCGTCCGCGTTCCAATATCCTTCATGTGATTGCCCTGAACAATACGTCCGATCACTGGACATTTCGGCCGAAAATTAGGAAAATAAGGGATACGCGGCTTGGATTCGATGAATAATCCGGCCGCCTGTGACCGTATGAGTATAAGAGCCAACGAAGCCCCTGTGATGCAGCCGACCGTTGAATGGCAGGATTACAGGGCCTATTACGCGGGGGAGCCGGGCCATCGGATCAGCGGATCGATTCGCATCGCCCCGGCGGTCTACAGCCCCCAACTTGATAACAAGCGCGACATCACCGTCTATCTGCCGCCGTCCTACCACCAGTCCGACCGTCGCTATCCCGTCATCTACATGCAGGACGGGCAGAATCTGTTCGATAACGACAACAGCTATGCCGGGGAGTGGCACGTCGACGAGACGATGGAGACGATGGCTCGCGAGGAAGGGGTGGAGGCGATCATCGTCGGCATCCCCAACACGGGCATCCACCGCGTCGACGAGTACACCCCGTTCCGCGACCGGCGGCTGGGCGGCGGCCGCGGCGACGACTACCTCCGCTTTGTCACCCAAACGCTGAAGCTGCAAATCGACAAGGACTTTCGCACCCTGGCCGACCGCCACCACACCGGCATCCTCGGCTCGTCGATGGGCGGGCTGATCAGCCTCTACGCCTTCTTTCGCTTTCCGGCCGTCTTCGGCTTCGCGGGGGTCATGAGTCCGTCGCTGTGGTTCGCCGGCGGGGCTATTTACCCGTATATCGAATCGGCCGCCTACCATCCCGGCAAGTTGTACCTCGACGCGGGCACGCGCGAGTTGGGCGAGAGCGCCAACAGCGGCCGCCTCCATCGCGCCGCCGCCTCCCGTCGTTACTACGCCAGCGTCCGCCGCATGAAAGGCATTCTGGTGAAAAAGGGGTATCGCCCCCTGCGCGACCTGCTCCACGTGGAGGAGAAGTGGGCCACCCACAACGAGTCCTCCTGGGCGCGGCGTTTTCCGCTGGCCCTGCGATTTTTACTGTCCGAGACCCTGCGCCAAACGCGGGGCTGAACCCCGCAACCACGGGGCTAATGGTTTCCACCTAGACACAGATCGGGAGAATCATGGAAAAGAAACTGGCTGAATTGAAACGACGCCTCAGCGAGGCGGGTGATTTGGGCAGCGTCGGCGCGGTCCTGAACTGGGACCAGGCCACCTACATGCCCCCCGGCGGCGCGCCCGCCCGCGGCCGTCAAATGGCCCTCGTCGGCCGCCTGTCGCACGAAATGCACACCGACCCCGAGATCGGCCGCTTGCTGGACGACCTCGAATCGTATCGCGAGGGCCTCGACCCCGACAGCGACGACGCCGCCTACCTGCGCGTGGCGCGGCGCGGCTACGACCGCATGACCCTCGTCCCGTCGGCGCTCATGGCCGAGTTCTTCGCCCACGGGGCCGCCTCCTATCAGGCCTGGACGGTCGCCCGCCCGGCCAACGACTTCGCCGCCGTGCGGCCGATGCTGGAGAAGTCGCTCGACCTCAGCCGCCGCCTGGCCGAGTGCTTCCCCGACCGCGACCACATCGCCGACCCGCTCATCGACTTCGCCGACGAGGGCATGAAGGCCGAGGATATCCGCATGGTCTTCGCCGACCTGCGGGCCGCGCTGGTGCCGTTGCTGCGCGAGGTGATGGAGCGGCCGACGGCCGATGACAGCTGCCTGCACCAGCTTTACCCCGAGGATCTGCAACGGGCCTTCGGGGAGAAGGTCATCACGCGGCTGGGCTATGATTTCCAGCGCGGGCGGCAGGACAAGACCCACCACCCGTTCATGACCAAGTTCTCGCTGGGCGACGTACGCATCACCACCCGCTTCCAGCCCGATTTCCTGGCCAACAGCCTGTTCAGTACCATCCACGAGTCCGGCCACGCCATGTATGAGCAGGGCATCGACATGAGCTATGAGGCCACGCCGCTGGGCGGTGGCGTGTCGGCCGGGGTGCATGAGAGCCAATCCCGTCTGTGGGAGAACGTCGTCGGCCGCAGCCGCGTCTTCTGGGGCTATTTCTATCCCCAACTGCAGGAGATGTTCCCGGAGCAGCTGGGCGATGTGAGCCTCGACACCTTCTACGGGGCCATCAACAAGGTGCAGCCCTCGCTCATCCGCACCGAGGCCGACCAGTTGACCTATGACCTGCACGTGATGATCCGCTTCGACCTGGAGATGGCCATGCTGGAAGGCTCGCTGGATGTGGCC
>CAZZJN010000250.1:0-2752 GCA_964654505.1 uncultured Ardenticatenaceae bacterium
TTCATTCCCCCATTCCCTAAATCGGAATAAACAACACTCCCATGAACATCGAAATCTCTACTGATGCCGACCGCCTTGACCTGGACATGATCCACCGCTGGCTATCCGAGGAATCCTATTGGGCGCAGGGCCGGCCGCGTGAGCTGATGCAGCGCTCCTTCGACAACTCCATCTGCTTTGGGGCCTATCTGGAGGATCGGCAGGTGGGCTTCGCGCGCGTCGTCACCGACCGGACGACCTTCGCCTGGCTGGCCGATGTGTTCATCCTCGACGAATACCGCGGCCGTGGCTACGGCAAGGCGCTGGTGGCGGCCGTGCTGGCCCATCCCGAATTGCAGGGGTTGCGGCGCTGGCTGCTGGCCACCCGGGACGCCCACGGCCTGTATGCGCAGTCCGGTTTCGTGCCCGTGCCGCCGGAGCGGTTCATGGAGCTGCTTGACATAACGGTGCGATAACCGCACGTCGTCGGGCGTCGTCGGACGTCGTCGTCGCCGGGCGTCGTTGCCGCCTTAGGAGTCGCGGTCCAGCAACCAGCGCAGGTCGGCGGCCATCGCCTCGGCCTCGGCGTCGTAGGGGTAGGCGATCAGGGCGCGGCCGTCCGGCCCGATCAGATAGGTGCGGGTTGAATGGTCGACCACATAGCCCGTGCCTGCGCTGCCGTCCGTCCTCTGAAAGAACACCCCCAAAGACCCGGCGGCCGCGGCGATGTCGTCCGGCGCGCCTGTCAGACCGATGAATGTCGGGTCGAAGGCCTGGACATAGCCCGCCAGCACGTCGGGGGTGTCGCGTTCCGGGTCGACGGTGATCATGATGACCTGCATCCTGTCCGCCCGGTCGCCCATCTTCTCGCGCACGTTGGCCAGCTTGGCCAGGGTGGTGGGGCAGAAGTCGGGGCAGTAGGTGTAGCCGAAGTAGAGGTAGACGTATTGGTCGCGAAAATCCGACAGACTGACCGGCGTATCCCCGGCGGCCGTCAGTGTGAAATCGGGCAAAGGCTCCGTCTCCACCAGCTCTGCCCCGGCGAACTCATGCGTCGCGGCCGCGCCCCCGCAGGCGACGATCCCCATCGCCAGCGCCGACAGGAGGGTCAGCATCACCAGATAACGTCGAATCATGGAATCCTCTCTCGTCTCATAGCCGTCCGGGATCGCCGGCCGGCCGGTCGGTTAGTCGTCGTCGTCCATCTCCATGTGGCTGTCGGTCGGGTCGATGATCTCGGCCGTCACTTCCATCGCGCCCGCGTTGGCGAACTCCAGCGTGACGGGGACGGAGGCGCCGACGGCGAAATCGGCCGTCTTGCCGATGCACATCATGTGCAGGCCGCCGTGGCGAAACTTGACCGTCTCCCCGGCGGGGATGGGCACGCCGCCGTCGACCGGGCGCATCTTCATCACGTCCCCGTCCATGATCATATCATGGATCTCGACGGCCGCGCAGCCGGGCACGGTCGCGCCGCGGAGGGTCTCGTCCCGGTCGGTCTCGTTGTGGATATGCAGGTAGATCGCCCCTGTGTCGGACGGCAAGGCCAGGTTGGCCGTCACGTCGTCGACCGCCAGCCGACCGGCCTCATGCTCGTCGTCGTCCCCGCCGCAAGCCGCGAGGAGGGCCAGGAAAATAAGGGCGATCAGGGTGAATCGGCGCATCGTTTTATCACCAGCTCAGCCGCGACGGCCGGACCCTCTGGACACCCAGGGATTGCCCCCAACCCAGAAGCGCCAGGGCAGTGACAGCCACGGCTCGGGCGCGCTGTTGATGCCGATGCGCGGGCCGGTGCGCAGGAGGTCATCGGCGATGGCGGCGTCCGGCTCGATCCACAGCCGGCCGTCGGTCGTCGTCAGGTCAAGCCGGTTTTCCGCGCCGTCGATGCCCAGGGCCTGCGTCAGCTTGCCGGGGCCGTCGGTCCACTCCTGCGGCGGGCGGCCGGGACGACGGGCGGCCATTTCGTCCAGCCCCTCTAGCGGCTCGATGGCCCGAATGAGCACGGCCGAGGGGTGGTCGGTCGGCTCGGCCACGGCGTTGAGCAGCCAGTGGTTGCCATAGGTGAAGTAGACGTAGGCGTGGCCGGGCGGACCATACATGGGCAGGTTGCGGGGGGTACGGCGGCTGTGGCCGTGGGAGGCCAGGTCGTCCAGCCCGGTGTAGGCCTCGGTCTCGACGATGCGGCCGGCGAGCCGCGCTCCGTTGGGCAGCACGCGCACCAGCCGCGCGCCCAGCAGGTTGCGGGCCACGACGAGGGCGGACTGGATGTAGAAGGATGAAGGGAGTGGGTCAGACATGGGTAAGGTGGTTTATGATTGTGGCCCGTACTCGCGCCAGGCCTTCTCGAAGCGGTCGATGACGTCGTCGGATTCAAGCCATTCGGCGAAAAGTTTTAGCCAATTTCGGATATATGCCAGGTCCAACTCGTTCATGTGGCGGGAGATAACGCTCTGAATATCCAGCACATCCTGAATTCGACCGGCAACTGATTTATGGATGATCAGATCTTCCGGCGAGCAAAACCGGACACTTTTGCCCGGCGCGATCTCCTGATCGATGGCCCGCTCGATCACCATCTCTTCATAGCCAGGGAGGCCAAAAGAAACATCAACAGGATAGCCGGTCGACGTCTGAACCAACAACACCCTGTTTCGATGGGCAAATTCCCTGGCATCCTCGAACCGGGGATGCAAATACGCCAGAATCTGATCGACTGTGTCTGAAAGCAATTCAATCGGGGCCAGGACCGCTATATCGAGGCCTTGTGTAAATC
>CAZZJN010000251.1:0-2676 GCA_964654505.1 uncultured Ardenticatenaceae bacterium
CCTTTTTCGTCGTCGCCGCTCTCTATTCGATGGTGTTGGCACATGACAATGCAATAAAAGGTGGTGGATCCGGCCGTGCCCTTGTCTATCTCTGTCTGGCCGGCGCGATGGTTGGCCTGGCGGTCGGCTCCAAGTTCTCGGCGGTCTTGCTTCTCCTGCCATTGTTGTGGACCGGTTGGGCGATAGGCGGCCGCCGTTTGCCCCGCTTGTTAATTCCCATCCTCGTCGCTCTGGGTGTATTTGCCATCACTAACCCCTTTGCCGTGCTTGACTGGACTTGCGCTCCTATTGAATCGACGAGTGGCCCGTTCGCCGAATTAACCGGCACGCTCTCGCGTTCATGCTTTATCCAAAATACGATGACGCAGAATGCGATGGTTAGAGGGCAGGTCGATTTGGGGTTCACCCGCCAATATGATGGCACGACGCCGTACCTCTATTTCATCGAGATGTTGCTGCGCTGGGGGTTAGGCCCTGTGCTGGGTTTGTTAGGGTTCGCGGGGTTGGCATGGGCCGTATGGCGTGCCGGTCATTCGCTGGGAGGCAGCAAGGATTGGCGCGATATATTGGCCTGCCTGCAAGCCCAACCGGTCGTGATCCTTCTGCTGTGGGTGCTGCCCTATTTCATCCTGACCGGCAGCTTCTACGTTAAATTTTTGCGCTATATGCAGCCCATCGTCCCCTTTTTGCTCCTGTTTGGAGCGGGGATGATCGGCCAGTGGCGATCGGCTGCCGGTCGTCGGACGCTGGCAGCGTTAGCTCTCGTGACGGGAAGTCTGTACGCCCTGGCCTTCATGTCGATTTACGCCCAGGAGCATCCCTGGAATGCCGCATCACGTTGGGTATATGATGAGATCCCGCCCGGAACTCTCATCCTCAGCGAGCGGCTGGACGACTATTTGCCGGTGACGATTGTGGTCGACGGTCGCCAGCGATCACGCAACGAATATCCCAACGCAGAACTCAGCTGGCTGACAGGCCCGGACGCGGCCGACGACGAAGCCAAATTGACGGCCAATCTGGAACTGATGGCCGAGGCTGAATACCTTACTGTGTTGTCCAATCGGAGTTACGGCGTTGTTCCGCGCCTGCCCGGCCGGTTTCCCATTTCGGGGCAATATCATCAGTTGCTTTTCGATGGCGCGCTGGGTTATGAACTGGCCTGGATTGGAGAGCGCTCGCCGAGTCTGTTTGGCGTGATCTTGCGGGCGGACACATTTGGCTGGCCCGGGCTTAATCCTCCGGCGGCCGTCGCTGATTATCTGGCCCAACGGCCGTCTCTCTCCCTCGGCCGCGCCGATGAGAGCTTTATCGTGTATGATCAGCCGCTGACCATGATCTTTCGCAATACGGGAAAGCTGACGGCCGAACAGATGCGCGCCGCCTTCGACCTGTCCGGCGAATGACAGTGCTTGTTCAATGCGAGGTGTTCTATCGCTCAATCGACCGTCGACCGCCGATACCTGTTCCTGACCGTCTTCGTGGCCGGCATGAGCACGCTGGCTATCGAGTTCACCGCCAGCCGCCTGCTCCAGACCGTCTACGGCACGTCCAACATCGTGTGGGCCAACGTGATCGGTCTGGTGCTGTTGTCCCTGACGGCCGGTTACTTCATCGGCGGCCGCTTGGCCGATCGCCACCCGCGCGAGACAGTATTCTATGGTCTGGTCAGCGTGGCCGGGTTCTGCGCCGTCTTTTTCCTGCTGCTGACCGGCGCGGTATTACGGCAGGCGGCGGCGGCTCTGGCGATCATGAACGTCAACGCGCTGGCCGGGTCATTGGCTCTCGTCATTCTGGCGCTGGTCGTCCCGGTCACGTTGCTTGGCTGTCTCTCGCCCTTCGCCATACGGCTGGCTGTGCGCGATGTGAACGAGGCCGGGCGAATTAGCGGCCGCATCTACGCTGTCTCGACCTTGGGCAGTTTGCTCGGCACCTATTTGCCGGTTCTGATCGTCATTCCTCTGGCCGGGTCGCGGGCGACGGCCGTCCTGTTTGGTTCTGTATTATTGCTGGTGGGACTGGCGGGGTTGTGGCGGTCCAAGGCCGATCGTCGTAACCGGATGGTCGCGCTGTTGTTGCCACTCTTGCTGCTTCCGGCCATCGCCCTCTGGCTGCGCGGTGGGATCAAGAGCTACTCCGGGCAAATCTTTGAAACCGAGTCGGCTTACAATTACATCCAGGTCGTTCGCCAGGGCGATTGCAACTACCTGTTGCTCAACGAGGGGCAGGCGTTCCACTCCTTCTACTGTGACGGCGGTCGCGTGCCGGAGATTTCCGTTTGGAGCATCATGCTGGCCGCTCCCTATTTCAATGCCGAACCGCGGCCGCCGCGGAATATGGCCGTGGTCGGCCTGGCCGCCGGCACCATTCCCAAACAGTTTACTCGCGTGTTTGGCCCGCTGGCGATAGACGGCATCGAGCTTGATCCGGCGATCATCGACGCCGGTCGTCGGTATTTCGATCTGACTGAGCCGAACATCAACGCCATTGCCGGAGATGGTCGCTATAACCTGACCCAACTCACCGGGCCGTATGACGTTATCACCATCGACGCCTACAAGGTGCCCTATATCCCCTGGCATTTGACTACACGCGAGTTTTTCACCGAGGTGAGAAACCGTCTGAGCGAGGATGGGGTGATGGCCATCAATGTCGGCCGCGTGCCCGACGACCGTC
>CAZZJN010000252.1:0-2659 GCA_964654505.1 uncultured Ardenticatenaceae bacterium
GCGCCAAGCGTATCTTCCTCGAATTCATCCGAAGTCGTGAAGATCAGCGTCGCGCCCTGGGCCACCATGTCATCGACAACGCCTTCCACCGTCGCCTCCGGCTTGTCGGCCGGGTTGAGCGACTCGAAGACGATCAGTTCGGAGCCGGGGATATTCTCGACGATGTACTCGCCGCCTTCGTAGTTGGCCTGGCTCCAGCCATGGTCGTTCTTCGGGCCGACGAGGATCATGCCGACGGTGATCGGCGCCACTTCACCCGCCGGTTCCTCGGCCGGGGCAGCGGTTTCGCCACCAAACACGGAGATCGTGCCCGCAGCGATACCGGCCGCGGCCGCGTCGGCCGCCGCCTTCACGTCCGCGGGAAGGGCGTAATCGGGGTTGTAATCCATCACCAGGCCACCGTTGGCCAGGGTCAGCTCGAAGGACTCACCGCCCAATTTACCGCTCTTCACGTTTTCGATAATCGTATTGACCACGTTGGTCCAGTCATAGACCTGATTGGCGACAACGACTTCGGGCGCCAGCGATGTCTGGCTGGACTGGGTGCCGAACCACGGCACGCCATTCTCTTTGGCCACGCCGATCGCGCCGACAACCATCTGGGCCGTACCTGTCAACGCATCCGCGCCTGCGCCGACCTGGGTGTTGGCCGCTTCGGCCGCCAGGGCGGTGTCACTGAAGGAACCGATATAGTTCACGTTGACGGTAATATCAGGATTGGTGGCCTTTGCGCCGGCCGCGAAACCATCGACATACAGTTTGGCGTCACCCGTCTCGATCGGGCCGACAACGCCGAGCATGCCGCTCTGCGACAGACCGGCGGCGAGAACGCCATTGACATAGCCACCTTCTTCAGAGCGGGCCTCATAGGCGTAGATGTTGGGAATGCCGAAGGTATCAACGGTCGTACCCCAGGCAAAGCTGGTTTCCGGAAAGTCCGGGGCGATCTCCTGCAGCGAACTGCCGTATTGCGATCCGTGGGCCAGGATCAGGTTATACCCCTGACTGGCATAATCACGAATGGCCGTCGCCGCGTCATCAACCACGAACATGTTCTCGGAATAGGCAAACTCGAAGTTTTCGGCGCCCATTGTCTCCTGAATGCCGACCAACGTCTGATACATGCTCTGGCTGAAGGCCAGGTCATTGATGGCGCTGGGCATCACGACGGCGACACGGAACGGGCCGGTAGCCTCTCCAGCCGGTGCCGCTTCCTCCTCGGTAGTCTCCGGCTGGGCAGCCTCGGTCGGAGCCGTCTCTGCGGCCGGTCCCGGCTGCGCGCCCCCGCAGGCGACAAGCGCCATGGCGAGGATCAGCAACAGTGTAAGCCAAGCATAACGTTTCATCATCTTCTTCTCCATAAAATGCGAGTTCAAACTACTGGTTTTCATTTGAGATTCTCTTCATCTTTGCTTGATTGAACAGCCCGGCCAATATTAGCCTGACTATTTACAAGGTCTACGATCACGAATTTGCTGATGCATCACCTCCTGTCAAAGGTCTTCGGCACAAGTCTAGGTGCCGCGCTCGTATGGCGTGCCGAGCGCGGTAGGATTACGCACGCGGCCGGCCGAGAAGACAAGCACTACGATGGTCAACACATAGGGCATCATGATGAGCAATTCCGAGGCGTCGCCCGGAATGGGGATATTGAGCGCCTGAATCCACAGTTGCAGGGCGTTGACCAGGCTGAACAGCAGGGCGCCAAACAGGACGCCATACGGCCGCCAGCCGCCAAAATAAACCAGAGCGACCGCGATGAAACCCAGCCCGCTGGTCATATTTTGCTGGAAGACGTTGAGCAAGGCGATGGAGAGGGAGGCGCCGGCCACGCCGGAGAGGACGCCACCTATCGTCACGGTCGCATAGCGTGTGCGGGCGATGCTGACGCCCAGGGCATCGGCCGCGGCCGGGTTCTCGCCCGCGGCGCGAATTTTCAACCCAAGCGTCGTCCGGTACATGATATACCAGGCAATCGGCACCAGCAGGTAAGCCAGATAGACCAGAATGCTTTGTTGGGTAACCGCGTAAAGAATCGGGCCAATACCGGGGATCTCTTTCAGGAAAGGAAAGCTCAGCGCACGAAATCCGCTGACTGTTTCGATTTTGCCGACCATTTTCTGGAACAGCAGATCGCTCATGCCCAGGCCAAAGAGGAACAAGCCAATGCCGCTGATGCCTTGTTCGGCCTGCAAGGTGACGCTGATGAAAGCCATCGCCAGCCCCATGATGCCGCCGACGATCATGGCCGCCAGAAGGCCCAGCCATGGGTTTCCGGTGGTCAATGTTACATAGAAGGCGGCGAATGCGCCCATGAGCATGATACCTTCGACGCCGAGATTGAGCACCCCACTGCGCTGGCCGAACATCTCGCCGATGGAGGCGAACAAGTAGGGGGTCGCCAGGCGGATGCCGGAGGTCAGGATGCCGATGAGGACGGCAGTGGTGAACAGGTCGCTTATCATTGGGAGGTATCTCCTTCAACGCTCAAGGCGGACGACAACGAACTATCGGATGATGAGGTGGCCGTGGCCACATCGCTCCCTATTTGCCGGCTGCGATTAAGCCGGCGGCTGAATATTTCGCTGCTGACGACAAAGATGACGACGAGGCCGTTTAGAGCCGTAATGAGGGCCGCGGGAACTTGCATGGCTCGTTG
>CAZZJN010000253.1:0-2651 GCA_964654505.1 uncultured Ardenticatenaceae bacterium
GGCCTGAGAAGGGCCAACCGGTAGGTGTTCCATGGATCCACGAAGCGATTGTCTGGAGTTTTTCAACCCGGCGACGGGGCAGAAGTTCGGTGAAGTGCGCGTGACGACGGAGGAGGAGGTGCGGCGCGCCCGGCTCGAGCTGGCCGCCGCCCAGATGGAGTGGGGCGAGAAGTCCGTGCAGGAGCGCGCCCGACTGGTGAAGAAGCTCCAGAGCGTGATCCTGGACGCGACCGACGAGATCACCGCCGTGGTCAATCAGGATCACGGCAAGAGCCGCCTCGACGCGCTGCACGAGGTCTTCATGACGGTGGAGAAGATCCACCATTACACCGCCCAGGCCCCCAAGTGGCTGGCACGCGAGCGGGTGCCGCGCGGTCTATACTTCTTCAAGCGCTTCTATGCCGACCGCGTGCCCTATGGCGTGGTGGGCATCATCGGCCCGTGGAACTATCCCATCGACCTGATGATCCCGCCCATCGTGTCGGCGCTACTGGCCGGGAACACGGTGATGGTGAAGCCGTCGGAGGTGGCCGCGGCCACGGGCGTGCTGCTGGAGAGCCTGTTCGACCGCGTGCCGGAGCTGGCGCGCTATGTGCGTTTTCTGCATGGCGGGGCGGCCGTGGGCCAGGCGCTGGTGCACTCCAAACCCGACCTGCTGTTTCTGACCGGCTCGGTGAAGACGGGGCAGATCGTGGCCAAGATGGCGGCCGAGGACATGACGCCGTTCATGTATGAGCTGGGGGGCAAGGACGCCATGCTGGTGCTGGAAGACGCCGACGTAGCCGCGGCCGCCCGCTGGGGGGTGTGGGGCGCGTTCTATTCCACGGGGCAGGCTTGCGTCTCGGTGGAGCGGGTCTATGTGAACGAGAAGGTCTATGACGCCTTCGTGGCTGCGGTGCTGGAGGAGACGGCCAAATTCAGCGTGGGCTATTCGCCGGAGATCGACAATCCCAACTGGATGGGGCCGCTGACGTTCGACCGGCAGTGCAACATCGTCAGTGACCATCTGGATGACGCGCTGGCCAGAGGGGCGCGGGTGCTCATCGGCGGCAAGATGACCGGCATGTTCTGCGAGCCGACGGTGCTGGTGGATGTCGATCACACGATGAAGATCATGCGCGACGAGACCTTCGGGCCGATGATGCCCATTATGAAGGTCAGGGACGACGCCGAGGCTATCCGGCTGGCCAACGACAGCGACACGGGCCTGAGCGCCTATGTCTGGAGCCACGACCTGGGCCATGCCGAGCGCGTGGCGGCCAAGCTCGACGTGGGCGTGGTCAACATCAACGATGTCGTGGCTCACTACTCGGTGGCCCACCTGCCGTTCGGCGGGGTGAAGCTGAGCGGCAACACCCGCACGCACGGCCGCGGCGAGGTGACGCAGTTCACCCGCCAGAAGGCATATTCGGTCAGCCGCCCGCCCAACGCGATCGACCCGGTGATCTGGATTCGCTATCCGGGCAACTACCGGCTGCTGAAGGCGATGATGGGCGGCACCTACGGCACGACGCTGAAGCAGCGCATCGCGCCGGTGGGTGAGTTCCTCAGCCATCAGGAGCAGGTGCGGGCCACGGCGACGCGGACGGCCGCGGGGATGGGGTTGCTGGCGGCCGTGTCGGCGCTGGCGATGATGCTGCTGCGGGCGCGCAGACCCGGATAAGCTGTAGCGCAAACTGTCAGCTTGCCGAGGCAAAACAGGTGGCGGATCGCAAGCTAAAAGCTTGAGCCACACCATCACGTGTGGATATTCTGTTATAATACGGGCATGACCACGATCGATGTCCCCATCCCCACCGCTGAACTGTCGCGCCGCCAGGCTTCGTATCAGGAATACCTGGATACGGCGGCCGAGTCGCGCGTCGTCGAGTGGGTGGACGGAGAGATAATAGAATATATGCCACCGAGCGTTCACCACCAACAGATCACCTGGTTTTTGTTCAAGCTGTTTAGCGGGTTTGCGGAGGCGTTCGACCTGGGTCTGGTCGGCGCGGGGCCTATGGAAGTCAAGATGTGGTATGGCGGTCCGTCGCGCGAACCGGATGTATTTTATGTGTCCGAAGCGAACCTGTCGTCCCTGGAAGAGCAACGCTACAACGGCGCGCCGGACCTGATCGTCGAGGTGGTTTCGCCGGGCAGCGTGCGCGAGGACCGGGTGCGCAAGTTCACGGAATATGAGCAGGCGGGGGTGCGGGAGTATTGGCTGGTCGATCCGCGACCGAACCAGCGCACGGTGGAATGTTATCGGCGGGACGACGCAGGCATCTATCAGCCGGTGGAGGCGGACGAGCACGGCCGTCTCTATTCGGCCGTGTTGGCCCACCAGGGGGCGGGCTTCTGGCTCCATGTCGGCTGGCTGTGGCAGGAGCCGCTGCCCAAGGTGTCGGCCACGCTGCGGGCGATCTTCGACAGCGACGAGCGGTTCGCTACTGCCTAAAGGGCACCTGTAGCGCAAGCTGTCAGCTTGCCAACCCGTAGCGCAAGCTGTCAGCTTGCCAACCCGTAGTGCAAGCTGTTAGCTTGCCAACCCGACCGAAGAGGACGAGGCAACAGGCAACCACAACCTGGTGATCTGACAAAGTTACAGCGGCGGGGATCGCAAGCTAACAGCTTGCACCACATTCTGACAGATTAGGCCACAGTAGATCGAA
>CAZZJN010000254.1:0-2630 GCA_964654505.1 uncultured Ardenticatenaceae bacterium
AGGATGTGACCATCGGCCACGAAGCCTCCGTCAGCAAGGTCGGAGAAGAGCAAGTCTTCTATCTGATGAGCCGAGGTATTCCCGAAGATGAGGCCAACGCCATGATCGTTAACGGCTTCATCGAGCCGCTCGTCAAGGAACTGCCGATGGAGTACGCAATCGAAATGAATCGCTTGATTCAACTGCAAATGGAGGGTAGCATTGGCTGAGTTGCTTCCCTTTACCCGCGATGCTGTCGTTCGACTTTCAGCATCGCTCGATGAACCTGAATGGATGCTGGACCTTCGCCTCAGGGCGTGGGAAGCCTATGCATCCATGCCCATTCCAACGACTCAGGATGAGGCTTGGCGACGGACCGATATCCGTCGTTTCAAGTTCGATTCGTTCGGCATATCGCTCAATGGCAACGGCGCGACCAACATCCCAGCCCCAAGCTATTTGGGCGAGCAGTTGACCGACGATGCCGCCGGCGGCGTGCTCTTCGAGGTCGACGGTTTTGTCAAGCAATACGAGTTGAGCGATGAATTGCGCGCTCAAGGCGTTGTCTTCTGTGATATGCACACGGCCGTTCGCGAGCACGGTGAGCTTGTCCGCAAATACTTCATGACCCAGGCCGTCCACGCTGATGAGGGCAAATTTGCCGCCCTGCATGGCGCGTTCTGGCGTGGTGGCGTGTTCCTCTATGTGCCGCGCAATACCGCGGCCGCCGCCCCGCTGCATAGCGCCTTGTGGGCCACCAGCGGCCGCACCTTCACCCATACCCTGGTCGTCCTGGACACAAACGCCGAGGCCACCTTTATCGATGAGTACGCTTCCCCCGCGCAGGGAGAAGGACAGGCTCTCCACAACGGCGCGATCGAGTTGATTGTCGGCGACGGAGCCAGCCTCCATTATGCCTCGTTGCAGGATTTCGGCACGAACGTCTGGCAATTCAACCATGAGCGTGGTCGGGTGGGGCGCAACGGCAAGCTTGACTGGATTACAAGTGTCATGGGCACGCGACTGACCAAGGCGTTTCAGACGGCCGAGTTGGACGCACCCGGATCGTGGGCGCGCATGTCGGGCATCTTCTTCACCAACGGCCGGCAGCACATCGATCTCGACACCCAGCAGAACCACAACGCGGCCGACACCACCAGCGACCTTCTCTATAAGGGGGCGCTGAAGGATAACTCGCGTTCGGTTTGGCAGGGCATGATCAAGGCGCTGCCCAATTCCCAGCGCATCGATGGCTTCCAGGCGAATCGTAATCTGATGCTCGATCGAACGGCCCGCGCCGATTCGATTCCGGGTCTGGAAATCGAGGCCGACGATGTGCGTTGTACCCATGCCTCGACCGTCGGCAAGCTCGATGATGAAGAGATCTTCTACCTGATGAGTCGGGGTATCCCGCGACCTGACGCAATTCGCATGGTGATTCAGGGCTTCTTCGATCCGATCATGCAGCGCATTCCGTTTGAAGGGGTGCGGTCACGAATCTTCGATCGGATTCTGGAGAAAGTTGGTTAAATCATAATGCCGGGGATGTGGAACCATATCCCCGGCACGTTCTCACCCCAATCCGGCTACTCTGACATCCGTGCCGGCAGTGCCGGATGGAGCGGGTAGCCTGCTGGAGCCTAACAGTAGACCCTTCAGGGCAAGCGTGAGTGACTTGTGTACGATGTTGAGCGAATTCGAGCCGATTTCCCAATCCTGAGTACCGAGGTATATCCCGGCGTGCCGCTGGTCTATCTCGACAGCGCCGCCTCATCGCAAAAGCCGCGGGCTGTCATCGAGGCGATGGATGATTACTATCAGCGCTACCATGCCAATGTGCACCGCGGAGTTCATCGCCTGAGCGAGCTGGCGACGACGGCCTATGAGGAAGCTCGAGCCAGGATCGGTCGTTTCATCAACGCGCCCGCGCCTGAGCAAATCATCTACGTCGGCAACACCACCGAGGCCTTCAATCTGGTTGCTTACACCTGGGGGCGAGTCAATATCGGCCCCGGCGATGAGATCCTCCTGACCGAGCTGGAGCATCACGCTAACATAGTCCCCTGGCAAATTCTGGCCGCGGAGAAAGGTGCCGTCCTGCGCTACCTGCCCATACTGAATGATGGCACGTTGGCCATTGAACGTCTGGGTGAATTTCTGACCGACCGGACGAAACTGTTCTCCTTTACAGCCGCATCCAATGTGACGGGTACGATCACTCCGGCGCGCGAGCTGGTCGCCGCTGCTCATGCCGCCGGCGCGCTGGCGATGGTCGACGCCGCCCAACTTGTGCCTCACATGCCCGTCGACGTCCAGGCCATGGATTGCGATTTTCTGGCCTTCTCCTCCCACAAGATGTGTGGGCCGACGGGGATCGGCATCCTCTACGGCAAGCAGACGCTGCTCGAGGCCATGCCGCCGTTCATGGGTGGCGGGGACATGATTCGCCGGGTGACGTTCGATGGTTTCATCCCGAATGAGTTGCCCTGGAAGTTCGAGGCCGGCACCCCGCGCATTGCCGAAGCCATCGGGCTGGGCGCGGCCGTTGATTATCTCTCCTCGATTGGCATGGATGCTGTCCATGAACATGAGCGCGTCGTCACCGACTATGCGCTTGAGTCGTTGAGCGATGTGCCCGGGATTCGTATCCT
>CAZZJN010000255.1:0-2565 GCA_964654505.1 uncultured Ardenticatenaceae bacterium
CTTCGGTGAGGTGCAGAAGCAGGGTTTGCCGACGATCCCCGGCTATCGCATCGGACAAGTGGCACGTTGAAGGCCCCCTCTTCGGCGGACTGGAGATCTATCATCTCAAAGGCTCCCCGGTTGACTCAAATCGCATCTACGCTTCGCAAGCCAGCGACTGGTTCGGCCAGGTCATCCACCGTTCCGACGACGGCGGCAAAACGTGGACGACCGTAGGCAATGAGTTCGCCTACGACGGCCCGACAGGCACGCATCAATGGTACGACGGCACGGCGCACCCCTGGGATTTTAGGCGCGTCTGGCACCTGGAGCCGTCGCTCCACGACCCCGATGTGGTTTACGCCGGGGTGGAGGATGCGGCCATCTTCCGCAGCGACAACGGCGGGCAGACCTGGCAGGAGTTGCCCGGCTTGCGCCGCCACGACACAAGCGGTATCTGGCAGACGGGTGGGGGTGGCTTTTGCCTGCACACGATCATCCTCGACCCGACAGACCCCGACCGCATCTACATCGCCATCTCGGCCGCGGGTGCGTTCCGCACCGACGACGGCGGCCAAACATGGAAGCCCATCAATCGCGGTCTGCACTCCGACTATATCCCCGATGCCAACGCCGAGGTAGGCCACTGTGTCCACCGAATCGCCATGCACCCGTCGCAGCCCAACGTGCTGTTCATGCAGAAGCATTGGGACGTGCTGCGCAGCAACGACGCCGGCGACAACTGGCACGAGGTCAGCGGTAATCTACCCAGCGATTTCGGTTTTGTGGTCGATATCCACGCCCACGAGCCGGAGACGATCTATGTCGTGCCCATCAAGAGCGATTCCGAGCACTACCCGCCGGAGGGCAAGCTGCGCGTCTATCGCAGCCGGAGCGGCGGCAACGAGTGGGAGGCGCTGACCAACGGCCTGCCGCAGAACAATTGTTATGTCAATGTGCTGCGTGACGCGATGGCGGTGGACAGTCTTGATTCCTGCGGCATCTACTTCGGCACAACCGGCGGCCAGGTCTACGTCTCGGCCGATAGCGGCGACACCTGGAAGGCCATCGTCCACGACCTGCCGGCTGTGCTGTCGGTCGAAGTGCAGACGCTGCCATGATCCGCATCGTCATTCCCCATCATCTGCGCAATCTGGCGGGTACGGGCGCGGAGGTGACGGTCGAGGTGGTCGGGGCGGTGACGCAACGCGCCGTGCTCGACGCGCTGGAAGCCCAGTACCCGATGTTGCGAGGGACGATCCGCGATCACGCCACCCAGCAGCGGCGGCCGTTTCTGCGCTTCTTCGCCTGCAAGGAAGATCTGTCGCATGAGTCGCCGGATGCGCTCCTGCCGGAGGAGGTGGTCGCTGGACGACAGCCGTTTATTGTTCTGGGAGCGATCGCCGGAGGGTGAATCGGCCTTCCAAATGGTCTATGATAGACACACTATGAAATCGCAAATCAACCCTTCTCTCGACCGCTGGCACCATATCGTTTTCAATCACGATATGTCGGATCTTCAGGCCATGCTGGCTGAGGATGTCGTCTTTCGCTCGCCCTATGTTTGGCGGCCTTATCACGGCCGTCAGGCGGCGTGGTTTATCCTGAGCACCGTCATCGACGTCTTCCAGGATTTCGCCTATCACCGCGAGCTGATCGACGGGGACAATTGGGCGCTGGAGTTTAGCGCGCGGGTCGGCGACCTGTCGCTCAAGGGGATCGACCTGATCCGCCTGGATGAAGAGGGGCGAATCGTCGAATTCGAGGTCTTCATTCGCCCGTTTAACGGCTTGCAAGCGCTCGGCGCTGAGATGGGCCGACGGCTGGCTGGGTTCGGGTCCACTTAGGCGGCCGTTCAGCCAATTGCCGCGCCGGAGGTCGCAACTTTCACAATTGCGGCAACATGATGGATACCGCCGATACCGTCACGTTTCTCTTCACCGACATCGAAGGCAGCACCCGGCTGGCCCAGACCCGGCCGGATTGGTGGCCCGACGCGCAACAGCAATTCAGTGACGGCCGGGCTGTGCAAATGACGATCGATGATAACGAGAGTGCGCCATCGATACTCGAAGGGTTAGCCGCGGCCTTGGCAAGCCTCGACCAACCTGAACAAGCCGCCCGCCTTCTCGGCGCAGCCGAAGCACTCCGCGAGCCTATCAGGATGGCGCGCACCGCGGCCGAAGAACCGCTCTATCGGGAAACCCTGGATCGCTTGCGCCGGGATCTGGATGAGGAGCGAATCCGGGAAGCATGGGCGGAGGGGCGCGCCGGTGGCGCTCCGGCATGATCCCGGCTCCGGCAACCATGAGGTTTATTAGAGACAGGTTTTGAGTTATACTTTTCCTATGATGAAGATCGAAGAGTTGGTAATCGAGATCGAATCGTTGCCTGAGAAGGAGTATGAGCGTTTGAGACTCTGGTTCATGGAACGAGAGTGGAAAAATTGGGACGCTCAACTTGAGGCTGACGAAGCTGCGGGGAAGCTGGCATTTCTTGTCGAAGAGGCTTTTGCAGCCAAAGAAGATAATCGCCTTCTACCATTCTAAATGCATCGCGCGACGCCACAATTCCGGGCTCGTTTCG
>CAZZJN010000256.1:0-284 GCA_964654505.1 uncultured Ardenticatenaceae bacterium
CCCCCCCCTCATAATAATATATTGATTATATTGATCTAATTGATTTAATCTCTCAGGCTCGACGATTTATTCAATTAAATCAATTATTTCAATTTATTCCGGCGGGAGGGGGGTGGCCTATAACCCGTTTATCGCGGTTCGTCATTGATCGCAACGGCTCACCCTACGGCACCCGCCCCGGACTCGGAAACGGCCACCCGCGAAAGTCCCTTGGGCAGTTGTCGGTGTCGTCCCAATACGGGTCGCGCTGCAGGCTGCGGGCCGGGGGAGCGAGCAGCGGGCAG
>CAZZJN010000256.1:294-2551 GCA_964654505.1 uncultured Ardenticatenaceae bacterium
TTGCCGGTTCGGGCAGTGCGGTCAGCTTCGGGTGGACCTCGTCGCCGCTGTTGCCCAGCTGGAACAGCGCCTCCGGGTCGCCCCAGGCCGGATCGTCGATCATGTCCGGCACGGCCGGGTCGCTGTCGACGATCTCCAGGTCGGGGGACGCGCCGAACTCCGCGCGAAAGGCCGCGGCCGAGATGGTCACCACCAGCGTCCCGTAGGGCCGAATGACCGCCCCCGGCGGGAAGAGGCGCATGTCCTCAAAATCGGTCTGATACACCGCGTCGCTCAGCCCGTAGCCGTTCATATCGACCGGCAAGCCCGTGGGATTATACAGCTCCACAAACTCCGCCTCGTCGGGGCCGGTCGTATCATAGACGATCTCGCTGATGAGCACGTGATTCGCCGCCCCGCGAAAGTTCGCCATCGCCAGCGGCAGGTAGGCCACGCGCTCCACATCGCCCAGGAACATCCCCGCCAGATAGGCATAGGCCTCATCCGACTGCACCTGCAGGGCCATCTCGCGGTTGCCCTTGTTGGACAGTTCCGTGCCGTTGATACTGCCGACGTGGACGTATCCCCGTCCGTCGATCCGGGCCAGCACCATCTTGTTGTGGATACCCAGGCCGGTCGGATTGCCCAATTCGCAGCGCAACGACAACCTTTCCGCGCGGCCGATGCCGTTGACGTAGGCGCAAGTGGCCGCGTTGCCGACCGGGCTTGAGGGGTCGTCGAAGAAGCTGTCGAGCATCAGGCGCACCGTCGCGCCACGGCGGGCGGCGGCGATGGCGGCCTCCAGGCGCGGGTTGGGATCGGCCGTCGGGTTGCTGCTCGTCGTCCCCCAATACGGCCGCTCGGAGAGCTGCTGGATGAGCAATCGATCCCCCTGCCCGGCGCGGCCGATCAGCCCCAGCAAGCCGTCGACATCGCGCAGGGCGTTCTCGGGGGATTGCACGATCTCGAACGCATGGACGCCGGGAATCATCAGGGGGGCGGGAAAGCGCACGGCATAGCCGTCGCCGCCGGTCGTCGTGACGGGGACGAAGCCGGGCGGGGGCGCGCCATAGACCGGGTCGGCCGCCGACCAGCGGCGAATGTCGCTATGGGCCGTGTCCAGATCGTCGGCAAAGACGGCCGCCAGGTGCGCGGCCACCCCCGGCGCGTCGGTCAGCAGGAACACGCCGCGCCGCCCCCACGTCCCGTCGCTCTTGTCGTCATCCGGCAGGCTGTCGGGGCTGAAGTTTTCGCTGCCGATCGCCGCGACCCGGTCATCGATGACCATATATTTGGCGTGCATGAAGCGATAGCGATCGTGAATGCGATGGTCTGAGTCGGCGATCATGAACCAGCACGCCCCACCGGCCTTCTCGATGTGGTCGCAGACGAACCGCTCCTGATCGGTGATTCCGCCGGGCGGGCTGCCTTCCAGCAGGATCGTCACGTCGACGCCACGGCGGGCGGCGGCGGCCAAGGCCTCGCCAAAGGCGACGTTCTCCAGCATCAGCGACGACAGCCGGATCGATGTGTCGGCGCTGTCCACCTCGCGCCGCAGGGTTGCAAAGGCGTTGTCGGGGGCGACGGCGATCGTCAGCGTGGCCGTGGCCGTGATGACCGCCGGGAAGAAGAACCGCTCGGTCTCCCAGCCGGGATAGCGCACCTTGCGGCCGTCGATGGCGCTGCCCGTCTCTTGTGCCCAGTCGGCCGCGGAATCCGTGTCGGACACGATCCGGCCGGTCGCCTGATCCCGCTGGCGATAGAGCACCTGCCCCTCGGCGGCAAAGAGGCCGGACACGCGATAGGGTTCCACGGCGCCGCCCTGCCAGCCGGCCAGGCCGGTGTTGCCGCCCAGGTAGACGAGTGCATCAACCGGCCTACCATCGGCATCCAGGAGCAGGACCTCGTCGCCCGCGTTGGAGAAGCCGGGCCATGGTTTCAACGCCACATCGGCATCATGGCCGAACTGCTCGCGGAAGGCCTCGGCGTTGCCGGTTAGCCATACCATCGCCCCGGGGGCCAGCATCACTGGAGGCAGGGCGGCCGATGACGTCCCGTCGGACAGCCGCCAGCCGCCCAACTCGACGGCCGAATCCCCGACATTCACCAGGCGCACCGCTTCGTCAGCGTCGTTGAGCGCGTAGCCGTCGAAGAGGACACTATCGATGAGCACGACGGCCGGAGACGCGGCCGACAGAGCGCCACCCCACAGCCGGACGGCCGTCACGCCGAGGGCCATCACCAACAGTAACCAAAGCGGACGGGGAGTGTTCATGGC
>CAZZJN010000257.1:0-2513 GCA_964654505.1 uncultured Ardenticatenaceae bacterium
GCGACTGGTGATGCTCCACAGAAAGGCGTGGGTGTCGAGTAAGAGGTTCACTCCATGTAATCGGCGAACTCTTCCAGCTCGTTGTCAAAATCATCGGCCATGTAAATGACGAACCCTTCTGCGATGCCCAGTTGTCGCTGCGGCTTTTCCTCAACAACGGGCGTCAGCTTCACCACCGGCACATCCCCGCGGGCGATGATGACCTCTTCCCCGGCCAACGCCAGACGGATGAGCTTGGACAGGTTGGTTTTGGCTTCGTGGACGGTGAATTGCATGACCCTATATTAGCTAACCTGGTTAGCTAAGTCAATGGAGCCAAGCCAAGAGAGCCGGCACCCGCCCCGGCCGCTCATCCCCCTCGCTTCCTCAAATACCGCAAAATCCCGTCGACCGACATAAACAGCGGGTTGGCCAGCTCGTAGCCGTCGATAGCCGTCTGTGACAGCCCCTGGGCCGCCATGCGCTGCCGGTTCCAGCCGATGTAGTCGTCCAGCAGGGCCGCGCGCGTGGCCGGGTCGGTGGCCAGGGGCAGGCCGCCCAGATCGTCGAGCCGCTGGGCCACGAAGGCCACCGTGTCGATCAGCGACACTCGCAGCGCGCTCAGCTGGCCGTGGACGTCGGGGTTGGGGCCGAAATGGGTGGGGTAGATGACGTCGATGCCGGCCGCCTCCAGCTTGTCGAGCGACGCCATCCATATCTCCATATTAAATTCCGGCGGCGGGGCGGGCAGGTCGATCGAATTGAAGCGCGGCAGGCGCACCCCGGCGACGTCGCCGGTGAAGGCGATGCGGCCGTCGTCGCCGTCGATCAGGTAGGTGTGATGGTGGCCGGCGTGGCCGGGGGTGTCCAGCGCGGTGAAGGACAGCCCGCCGGCGCGCACGATGTCGCCATCGTACAGGGGCGTCACGCGCTCGGCCGGGGCGGGCAGGATCTCGCCCCACAGGGTTTCCATGCGGTCGCCGTAGATGCGTCCGGCGCTGGCCAGCAGCTTGCTCGGGTCGATGAGATGGGGCGCGCCGACGTGGTGGACGTAGATCTGCGCCCCCTGCCGCGCCCACCAGCCGGCGGCTCCGGCATGGTCGAGGTGGATATGGGTCAGCAGCACATGGCGGATGTCACTCGGCCGAAGGCCATGCCCGGCCAGGGCGTCGAGGACCGCCGGCAGGGTGGAGCCGGGGCCGGTCTCGATCAGCGCCGGTCCTTCGGGGCCGATGAGCAGGTAGACGGCCGTGACTTGCTCCATGCCCTGGAATCGGGTGTCGAGGATTTGGAGGTTCATAGTCACCTATCATAGCTTTATCCCGATCATGGGTGCAAACAATTTCCAATTACGAATTATTAATTAATTATTATTAATTACGTTCCGTCACTCGTCCCGGTGCAGCCAGGCGCCCTTATAGCGCCAGTAGCGTTCGCGGCCGTGGCGGGCGTGGTGGGCGGCTTTGGCTGTGTTGTAGTAGTGGCGTTGGGGGTTTGGGGCGGCGACGGGTCTCGCGTCTGCTCCTCTGCTTCTCTGCTCCCCCGATCTCGCAACCTGGAAAGGTTGCGGTTTGGTTGGGTGGCCCGGTCCCGCAACCTGGAAAGGTTGCGCCACAAAAGGTTGGGCCACAGCAGGTTGGGCCACAGGCTGGACGGGTTGCGGTTTGGTTGGGTGGCCCGCTCCCGCAACCTGGAAAGGTTGCGCCACAGCAGGTTGCGCTACAGCCGGAGGCGCCGCAGTCGGAGGCTCGCCGTTGCCCGTCATCCCGTTATGGAACAGGTCGGCGAGCGCCCGATTGAGGCGCTTCATGCGGCCGCGCGGCAGTACCGCGTGCGGGCCGGTGTATTCGTTGGGCAGTTGCCAGGCCAGATAGGTCGTGCCGGGGCGGCCGAATTTGCCCGGGCGGTCGTGGAGATGGAACAGGGCGCGGCCGCGGCGCCAGGCCATCTCGTGCTCGTCGGCGGCCTTGACCGGCGGGCCGATGGCGATGGCGCTGTGGCGGCCGACGTCGGCGCGACGCTCGTAGTTGCGCTGGCTGTTGGCGCTCGCGCCGGATAATTGACATAATGTCTGGCGCGCGATGGGGCCGCGGGCCAGCTTGCGACCCGGCAGATCCACGCGGGTGCGGCCGCTGTGGAAGGCGGCGTAGAGATGGGCGCGGGCCTGCCCGATGGTGCCGGTCAGGGCCTCCAGCGGGACGGCCACCGGCGATATCGACAGGCGGGGGACGCCCAGCCCCGCGGCCACCCGCGCCGCCGAGGCCAGCCGCAGCCAGTGGCGGCCGTCGCCATCCGTGTCCTGTGTCCAGAAAAGCCCCTCGCCCGCGGTCAGCAGGTTACCCAGCTGGCGGCGGCCGCAGATGCGCCGGTCGGAATCGTCCCCGGCCAGCAGGCGCAACGCGTCGTCGACGGCCACGCGGCCGCGCCCGGCGGCGTCGTGGTGGCGCAGCAGCAGCCACACTCGTCCGGCGGCCGCTTTCTTCCGCCGCAGCATGCCCAGGGCGATGTCGGGATAGACCCGGACGGCTGTAGCG
>CAZZJN010000258.1:0-2456 GCA_964654505.1 uncultured Ardenticatenaceae bacterium
TACTCCGTCAGCGAGGTCAACATGCCGTTCGGCTGGATGCAGCAGAGCGCCACCTGCGACAACACCGCCACGACGCCGGTGGAGACGGTCGATCCCTCGGCCATCCCCATGGCCGACGGCGACAAGTGGGTCTGCACCTTCACCAACGTCCAGATCCCCGCCGGCCTGGCCCTGACCCCCTCCCACCTGGTCTCGCGGGTGGAAGAGGGCGCGACCTCCGGCGACGGCAGCATGGCCTGCTACTGGATCACCCTGCCGGTCGCTCCCACGGGCAACGTCGTCGTCGACATCGCCCCCGGCCCGGAAGTCACCGTCAACAAGTCCCAGGTCACCCTCAACGCCGCCAACTGGAACAACCTGACCACGGCCAACCAGACCAACCTCGTCTGCATCCGCGCCGTCGACGACAAGGTCGACGAGCCGGAAAACGCCCAGTGCGGCGACAAAAGCGCCGCCATGACCAGCGACGTCCTGCCCCACGGCTCGGAGTGCGGCGACCATCTTGACTTCATCCAGCACACGCTCAACACCGGCCTGACCACGGCCCCCGGCTACGGCTCGGCCACGCCCTGGACCAACAACACGCTGACGCCTCTCCCCGGCCGCCCGGCCGGCGCCAACTACCTCGACGTGCTGGTGGTCGACAACGACGTGGCCGGCGTCACCCTGACCGAATCGTTCGCCGTCACCGACCTCGACGAGAGCGGCACGCCGGTGGGCAAGTCCTGCTACTGGGTCAACCTGACCACCATCCCCACCGGCCCGGTGACCGTCAACATCACTCCCGGCCCGCTGGTGTCGACCGACAAGGCCTCGGTGACGCTCAACAGTTCCAACTGGAACCTCATCGACCCCACCTTCGGCAACACCGGCAACTTCGTCTGCGTCACGCCCAAGGACGATAACGTCATCAACCCGCCCGTCCTCCCGCAGCCCTGCTTCACCGGCTCGGCCACCATGCTGGGCACGGCCGGCTCCGGCGCCCAGCGCTGCGGCACGCATCTCGATATCATCGGCCACGGCGCGACCAGCGGAGACCCGAAGTACAACGCCACCGGCAACATCGTCGCCAACGGCGCCAACTTCGACAGCAACACCAAGACCATCGACGTCATCCTCCGCGACGACGACGTCTTGCTCGACCGTGTGGTCTACGAGCCGGCCACGGTCAACCTGCTGGAAGGGCAGCAGACGACCTTCGGCGTTCGCCTCAGCAGCCAGCCGGCGGCCAACGTCACCGTCAGCAGCGACCTGGCCACCCTGACCTTCACCCCGTCGAACTGGAAGGACCTGCAGCCGGTGGCCGTCTCTGCCGCGCAGAACAACACCGCCGACGGCCCGCTGACTTCCCTGTACCCGCCCACCGTCACCAGCGACGACGCCAACTTCCACAACGCCGCCGCGCCGTCGGTGGAAGTCACGGTCATCGACGACGAGACCGCCGGCGTGATGCTCTCCAGCACCACCCTCAGCGTCAGCGAGGCCGGGCAGAAAGCCACCTATCAGCTGTCCCTGACCAACAAGCCCACCGGCAACGTGACCGTCAGCATGGCCTCCGACGGCCAGCTGGCCTTCGCCCCGCAGTCGCTGACCTTCACCACCCAGAACTGGGACAAGCCCCAGACGGTGACGGTGATGGCCGCCGATGACGTCGTGGCCGAAGGCGCCCACACCGGTCGCGTCACCCACCAGGTGAGCGGCGGCGGCGGCTATGTGGACGTGGTCGTCTCCGACATCGTCATCAACATCGCCGACAACGACACCGCCGCCGTGCTGGTGACCGACGCCGCGGGTCTGACCGTCAGCGAGGGCGGCGCGCCATCGGCCGCCTACCATCTGGCCCTGCAGACCCGGCCGACGGCCAACGTGGTCGTGACCGTCGACGGCGGCGGGCGACTGGTCGCCCAGCCGGCCACGGTGACCTTCACCCCCGCCAACTGGAACGTGCCGCAGGCGGTGAAGCTGACCGCCATCGATGACCGGATCGACGACGGGGTGATCTCCGCCGTGACCCTGACCCATCGGGCCGCCAGCGCCGACCCGTTCTACGAAGGGTACGAGCCGGCCTGGCAGCAGGCGCTGGTGCTGGACAACGACTCCGCCGGGCTGAAGCTGTCCCAGGCCATGGTCTCCCCGTTGCCGGGCGGCGGCACGGCCACCTACACCGTCGCTCTGGCCAGCAAGCCGCGCGCCGATGTGGTGGTCGACCTGGTGGCCGGCGGCATCGTCGACGCCTCTGGCCCGGGCTGCTCCGGCGACGACGAAGGGACGAGCTGCCTGCTGTTCACGCCCGCGAACTGGAACGTGCCGCAGACGGTGACGGTCAGCGCCACAGGCCCGGGCTTCATCACCCATCGCTTCGAGAGCGCCGACGCCATCTACGGCCGGTTGGGCGCCTACCGGGTGATGGTCAACCAGCCGTTCCGCCTGTTCACGCCCATGGGCAGCGGCTCCAG
>CAZZJN010000259.1:0-2453 GCA_964654505.1 uncultured Ardenticatenaceae bacterium
GATACCGCAGCATGATGCTCATGAGCGTGCTTTTTCGTGGTTTCAAAGAATCGTAAAAAATACGGATGAGGGAGCAGTCTCCGCGCACACGATCGCAGAACTCTACGCGGTGTTGTCGACGCTTCCATTTCGCCCTGTCCTGAAACCGCCAGTTGTCCGTGAGTTAATTGACCGCAATATCATAAACCACATGGAGATCGTCTCATTGGATGAGCGCGATTATGTGGAAATTGTCCATCACATGGCGGATCGTTCGCTCATCGGGGGAAGCATCTATGACGCGCTCATTTTGTGGAGCGCCGAAAAGGCGGGAGCAGCTCGGATTGTGACGTTGAACTCGAAAGATTTTCTACGTATTCTGCCGGAATTTGCTGACAGAATCATTGTTCCTTGATTGAACCGGGTGATATCTCACTAATCGGCTAACCAATCCATCACCCATTCCTCGATCTCGTCCCGCACCTCGTGGAACTTGGCCGACGTCGCCGATTCATCGCCGACGAAAGCGGCCGGGTCTTCCAGATTCCAGTGCAAGCGACGGCTGATATCCAGTAAGGCGCGCGGGCAACCCTAACCTCGCCCACACCGGGAAGTGATCACTGGCGGTGATATCGCCCAGCACACCCGCATCGACCCGCTCGAAGCCGCGGCTGAACAGGTGGTCGGTGGCCGACGGCCGCAGCCCGAAGCGGGTGAAAGTCGGGCCGAGGTCGGCCGTGGCGTGCTCCAGCCCCACCGCGGCAAACAGTTCGGCCATGGAGTCGACGCCGCGTCGGGTGACGGTGTTGAAGTCGCCGCCGACGACGACATAGGCCGCGTCGTCGGGAATGTCCTTGACGATGGCCGCCACCTGGCCGGCACGCAGGGCGGGCGTCGCGGTGGCGACCTCGATGTGGGTGGAATAGACCAGCACGTCCCGCTCGCCCACATGAACGACGGCCCGCGTGGCCGCGCGCATCTGGCCGGTGATGGGATGCCGTCCCGGCAGGATGAGCTTGTGGGGGTCGCTGATGGGCCAGCGGGCCAGGATGGCGTTGCCGAAGTCGTCGCCGTCCTCGGCTATCGACGCCGGGTAGTAGACGTAGTTGTAGCCCAACTCGCGCGCCAGCAGTTCCACGCCGGGCGGGTCCATCTCCTGCAGCAGGACGATGTCGGCCAGAGGCAGCGGATTGGCGGCGCGCCAGGCGGCGATCGCCCCGGCGAGGTCTTCGGCATAGCGCAGATTGTAGGTGACGACGACCAGCTCGGCCGGGTCCTCCTGATTGTCGGCGGCACAGGCGCCGGAATAGAGCGGCCCGTCGGGGTCGTCGTAGTTGGCCATCCGGGGGAGCAGCCGGTTGGCGGCCGCCTCCATGCCGGCGGGATTGCCGGAAGCCCAGGCCGCCACCACGCCCGCGCTAACGATCAGCAGCGCCAATAGCGTCATCAGCGGCAGCAACAGGCGACGGCCGCGCGCCATTCTCCAGCGTTCCATCTCAGTTATAGCGCTTCAGCCGGAACGACAGCCAGCCGTGGCGATGGAACCACCAGGCCACGAGCAGGACCATGAACACCGAGCCAACCAGAAGGATGGCGAACATATTGGTCGCATCCTGCCCCGGGATGGTCACATTCATGCCGTAGATCGAGGCGATCAGCGTGGGGATGGTCATGACGATGGTGATCGCCGCCAGGAACTTCATGACCACATTGAGGTTGTTGGAGATGACCGAGGCGAAGGCGTCGGTCGTGCCTTCCAGCACCTCCAGCATCGTCTCGGCCATGTGGTAGCCCTGGCGATACTCAATCTGCACGTCCTCGAACAGCTCCATATCCTGATCGTCCCAGTTGAAATAGCTCTTGCCTTGCAGATGCTCCAGCATCTGGTCGTTCCATTGCAGGCCGGTCTTGATAAAGACCAGGCTCTTCTCGTAGCTCAGGAACTCCATCATCTCCCTGTTTTCGATGGAGTCCATCAGTCGCACCTCGACGTCCTCCAGCCGCTGGTTGAGGATCTCCAGATAGCGCAGGAACCAGTCGCCGACCACGCCCAGTATGGCCAGCACCAGCCTCCCCGCGCGGCGAGTCATCAGTTCGCGCTCGTCGTAGTTGTAGTTCAGGTCGCGCACAAAATCGACGGAGCGGCTGCACAGGGTGATGAAATGGTCGGGGGTGGCGATCATGGCCATCGGCACGGTGCGGTAGGGCACGCGGGCGTCGGCGCCGAACTCATAGGGCACGCGAACGATGATGAGGTGGATCTCCTTGCGGGAGTCGGTGCGAGCCACCTCGCGCGGGTCGAGCGCGGCCCGCAGGAAAGCCGGCGGCACGCCCAGCACCTCGCGCAGTTGGCTGATCTCCTCCTCGTCGGGGTTCTCCACGTGGATCCAGGTGCCCTTCTGATAGCCGGAAGTCTGCTCCAGCCAGCCGTGATTTTCCTGATAGACGCTGATCATGTCGTTGCCTCGTTGATG
>CAZZJN010000260.1:0-2320 GCA_964654505.1 uncultured Ardenticatenaceae bacterium
AGCGGCCCGTGGCCCGGCCGCGCAGCCATGTCCGCGAGCGGCCGACGCGGTTCTCCACCTCGACGGCCTGCCCCAGAACATGCCACACGTCGCTGACGCGCTCCCCGGTAGCCGGCGAAAAGATACCGGCGGCGGCCAGGGTGTCACCGCGCTCTCCGGGGGACAGCGTGTCCAGGTGGCGGAAGGCCTCGCACAGGAGGGCCAGCCGCCCCAGACCGGGCAGCAGCCGCTCGGGCCAGTCTGACCCGCTGCCGGGGATGGCGGCCAGCTCCCGCAGGGCGCGGGCAGCCTCAAGGGCGTAGGCGTCTTCCAGCCGGTTGGCCGCCCCGGTCAACGCGGCGCGGCCACGTCGGGGCAGGTCGGCCAGCCCCTCGCGCGCCAGGTCGCTCAGCCACAGGCGCAAATCGGCCATCCCGGCGATGACGGCCGCCTCGCGCTCCGGCGATTGGGCTATCTCAGACCCGACAGGTTTCGAGCGGACTCCTGTCCGCCAACCTGTCAGGTCCGGCCAGTCGGGGGCGTCAACTGCGGGCAGGGGTTCGGTCAGATCGCTCAGGAGGAGGGCGATGATGTGGCGGCAAGGGAAGCGAATGGCCACGCAGGAGCAGGTGGCCCACAGGTCGGGCAGGCTGACGGTGGTGAGGATGGGCGTGCGGCGCGAGACGGGGTATTCGGCCCACAGCAGCTCGTCGCCGGATGGTTCAAGCACGACCCGCCCGGCCCGCAGCCAGCCCTCGCCGCGCAGCAGGTCGTCGGCGCCCTGGGCCGTGGCGTGGTCGGTGGCCAACCCCTCAATTTGTTCGCGTTCAAACAAGGCGCGAATACGCGCTGCACCCGGCATCATACTGGTAATTATTACGCAGATGGATCGGTTGGGGTTGCATTAATTGTAATAATGACGGGTTCGTTCCCACAGGAACTGTCTTTACGATTTCCTCAAGAACCTGTAAAGTCCTGAGCGAAGGAGTAATATGGCGATGCAACCCTCTAACGGACAATCAGGAACGATAATGGCAAAGGTACGCGCCACCTTCGGTCTCCGGTTAGTATTCAGCGCCCTCATTCTGCTCCTGGTGGCCGGCGCGGCCACCGCCCGCGAGGAAACCGCGCTGGTGCCCCTTGGTCAAATCTATTTGCCGGTCGCGGCCCGGGCCGAAAGGCTTGTGGTCGTGCCCGTGGGCGAAGGGTTTGAGTATGTCACCGAGATCACCCACGCCGGGGATGACAGGCTGTTCGTCGTGGAGCGATCCGGCGTGATCAGGATTCTCCATCCCGATGGCCATATCTCGGTCTTCCTGGATATCGGGCAGCAAGTGAACGCCTCCACAGGCGAATATGGCCTGTTCGATCTCGCCTTCCATCCCGGCTATGGCGACCCCGCCTCGGCCGGCTACGGTTTTTTCTATGTCACCTACACGAAAGGCATCGATGACGGCGAAACCCGCGACGTAGACCTGATCCTCTCCCGCTTCCGCGTCTCAGCCGATCCGGATGTGGCCGATCCTGAGTCAGAGACCCTGCTCCTGATCGAACCGCAGCGAAATATCAACCACAAAGGCGGCTCGATCGACTTCGACACGCGCAACAACCGGCTCTATCTCGGCGTCGGTGACGATATGCAATACCTGATTGCCCAGCAGGGCAACAAAATCAAAGGCAAAATCATCCGGCTCGATATCGATCAGGTGCCGCCCGACGCCGGGGACGATGCAACCGGCTCCGTCGCGAAGGAAATCGTCGCCTATGGCCTGCGCAACCCGTGGCGCATCGATGTGGATGAAACCACTGATCGGCTATTTATCGGCGATGTGGGCAGCAACGCCTGGGAAGAAGTCAATTTGCTGGCGCTGTCCGGCGTGGATAACTTTGGCTGGCCCTGCCGGGAAGGCCCCATCCAACTTCCGCAATTTCAGAATGACGAGCTTTGCCAGGGCAATTTCACCACGGCGATCCACTATTACAAAAACGACGACAATATCGGCTCGTGCGCCGTGATAGGCGGTCGCGTCTACCGCCCGGAGCATAACCCGGCTGACGGCCGCTACATCTTTGGCGACCTGTGCACCCGCGACCTGTTCACCCTGACCGATGTCAATGGCGAGTGGGTTCCAACCTACCTGGGTAAACATCCCTATTATTTGTTTACCGCGATTGGAGAGGGCGCGGACGGCGCGCTTTATATCGGTTCCTTCGCGCAGTCAGAGCCAATTTACCGGTTGTATCTGCCTTGAGGACAATTCACAGATCTGCGCTATTTGCTGTAGAGCAAGCTGTTAGCCTCACTACCTATCACTTTCAAAAAGAGAAGGAAAAATGGACA
>CAZZJN010000261.1:0-2308 GCA_964654505.1 uncultured Ardenticatenaceae bacterium
ATGAGCAGCAGGTGGCGCGTGGTCTGGCCGAGCATCTGGCCGAGGCGATAACGATGGGTAGCCCTCACCTCGCCGCCCCACACCGAGGCGGACATCTTGTGCGCCTCGTCGACAACGATCAGGTCCCACTCGCTGTTCCTGAGCCGCGACTTCCAGTCGTCATTGCGGGCGGCCTGGTCAAGGCGAAGGATGAGCAGGTCCTTGTCCTGGAAAGGATTGCCGGAGACGGCCGTCTCAAAGGCTTCGCGGCCGAGCAGTTCAAAGGTCAGTTGAAACTTGAACCAGAGTTCATCCTGCCATTGAGCGGTCAGATTGCCGGGGGCGACGATGAGGCAGCGCTTGACATCGCCGCGAATCATAAGCTCCTTGATGAGCAAGCCGGCCATGATGGTCTTGCCGGAGCCGGGGTCGTCGGCCAGCAGGAAGCGGAGCGGTTGCCGGCTGAGCATCTCCTCGTAGACGGCCGTGATCTGATGCGGCAGCGGCTCGATGAGCGAGGTATGCACGGCCAGGACAGGATCAAAGAGATGGGCCAGGTGAATCCGGTAGGCTTCGGCCGCCAGCCGAAACAGCGCGCCGTCGGCGTCAAAAGGCCGGGCTTGCTGCTTGCCGGCGAAATCCAACAGTCCTTCATCGTGGCGATAGAGGATCCTGGTCTGCGGCTGGCCGTCGGCGCGCTTGTAGATCAGTGTCACCGCCTGGGAGCCGTGCCAGTTGACATCAACGACAGTCACCGGCTGATCCGGCAAAATACCTTGCACCCGCAAGCCGGGTTTCAAATCTTCAAGAGATAACATTTGTTCGGGTTGCGCACTTCAGGGTTATGATAATGCGATCGTCAAAGGCCATGGAAAACAGACAGAAGGGCTGTTCGAACGCCTCCGGCCACGAGACATAACGATGAGATAGCGACCGCCAGCGGGTATGCTATCACATAGGGGCGGATTTTTCGATAATGGATTCGTGCGGCGGCCTGCGGCGCTCCCCTACCCCCTCTTCACCCGCCGCCTAACCACCGCCACCTCCGTCTCCGGCCGCAGCCCGGCGTCATAGAGGGCGATCATATGCTCCACAAACCAGCGCGCCGTCTCCGCCTGGCTGAGGCCCGTCTCCGCGGCGATCTCCTTCAGGCGGCCGACACTCTCCGGCGCCAGATAGGCCGTGTAGCGCTTGTAGTGGCCGGCCATCGACTTGCCGCCCGTGGCCCGGGCCGCCGCCTTGTGGCTGACCGTCTCCAGCCCGGTGCTGAAGCCCTTGCCCCGCCCCTTCGGCGGCCGCTTGGCCCCCTGCTGTTCGATCTTGTCCAGAAAATCCAGGTTATCGTCCGTCATATCAAAGCCCCATTAAGCCCGCGCCACGCCGCGCCCTCCCCTTCTCTTCATCCGTAATTCCCAATTCGTAATTCGTAATTCGTAATTCAGAACGGCAGCCCTTCCCCCGTGATCGTCCCATACCACTCGGCCAGAAAGCGCATGGCGTCGTCGAAGCGGCCGCGGGGCAACTGCTTGTAGCCGGTGATGCCATACTTGCGGTACAGCTCGCCGTAGATGGCGCCGAACTCGTTGCGGCCGCTCTGCTTGCCCAGCGCCAGGGCCACCGCCTTCACCGCCTGGCTGATCTGCCCGGCTTGCTCCTCGCTGACGATCGCCGCCGGGGCCATCTTCTGCTCCAGTGAGGCCACGCGCCGGTTCAGATCGCCGACGACCACCGCCGCCTGATCCAGCCGCCCCTCCGTCGTCGTCAGTCGCCGCTCGAACTCGATCTGCTCCTCGGCCATCTGCATGATCGCCCGGCCCATCTCGCGCACCTGCACCAAAGCAGTCATGGCCGGCGTCGCCTGGTTCTCCGCCGGGCCGGCGAATGCCTGCGCCAGCACGCGGTAACATTCCTTCTGGTAGCGGATGAGCCGCTCGCGGATCTCCGGTTTGACGCGGGCCGCATTGACGCCGAACAGCCAGCCATTGAGGTAGTCCAGCGGCAGGCAGAGCAGGTCGCGGGTAAACTGTCGCTCCTCTTCCGTTCGTGTTACACGAACGGAAGATGCTACTTCCGACAGCACCACATCCCGGTTGATACGTTCATACTGACCGCCCCAACTCAATCCGAGGCGTTCCACAAGCGGCCGCACGGGCACATAGACGGTTCCATCTTCCATCTGCACGGCCGTGATTTCGTCCTCATAGAAGAGAACCACCTTTTGCTCCACCGGCACCAACGCGCTCTCGTCGCTCATTGCATCACCCATAACCCAATTATCTCTCAGCTTGCTTCTTCTGTGGCCGTTACTGCCACGGAACTTATTCCGTGT
>CAZZJN010000262.1:0-2304 GCA_964654505.1 uncultured Ardenticatenaceae bacterium
ATGAGGGCGAAGATGAGCAGCCAGCCGGCGCGGGCCAGCCATATGCGCCACCGGCTTGAGTGGGTGGGTGAGGTGATCGCCGGCTGTTCTTGCGCATGGGCCATACTGTTGTTCCCGTAGTCGATGTCGATTATATCATGTAGAAACCGGGTTTCTGCCGGAAACATGGCTTCTCATGTGCGAACTCAGCAATACCATCCCTACAACCAGCGCCAGCAAAGCCGGAATCAAGAAATTCGAGTTTATGGTGAATACAACGGCGATATACAACGGAATGGCTGCCATCAAGATCGCTGCGGCCGGTCGCGGCCCTGATTTGGCGCGCCATAAGTGAACGCCGACAAGGGTCGCGCAGATGTATAGGATGAGTGAGGCGATGAAGAAGGACATGAATGATGCCATCCGGCCGTTGGTCCAGACGCCATAGGGCTGGTCGGAGAAGAGCCAGAATTCGGCCGCAGTTCCGGCGGCCATGACGACAGCCGCCACAAATGCGAGCCACGCACTAATCCGCCCATGGCCGGACGGCAGCGCAAGCGCGAGGCCGAGCCAGCCGCAGGCTATCAGCAGCAGCGGCAGGGCGATCAGACGGTTGAGCGTCTCGTAAACACGATAAGCGGCTGTGCCGGGGTATCCGAAGTCATTCGCGGCGAAGAAAACCACCAGTAATATACCGATGAGGCCGCTCAGTATACTTATCAGGCCAAGGATGCGTAAGCGTGTCATCTGATCCTTTCCGTATGCGTTATCTGCTTACCGCCGTCGATTACTCAGTCGGTGTTTCAGAGGTGGGACAGAGATTTTGGCTATCATCCGCACAGTAGACAGCCCGGCCGCCAATCATCGTCAGCGCCACGTTCAACTCCCTGATCCCTTCCGGCTCAACGGCCATCGGGTTGCCGGTCACCACGATCAGGTCGGCGTATTTCCCCGGTTCCAGACTGCCCACTTCTTCATCGCGAAAAAGGGCGTAGGCGGCATTGATCGTCATCATCGGCAGAGCCTCGGCGACGGTGACGGTGTGGGCTTTTTGCCAGTCGGGTGCCTCGCAAACGCGGCCGTCCTTGCCGACTTCGTTGCGTGTCACCAGACTGTACAGGTCGTCCAGCGGGCGGATGCGGCCGAACCACGGGTCGTCGCCATGCCAGGCCACCGGCAAACCGGGATTGGCGTCCAGCAGCGCCCGCCACGGCCACTCCCACGCCTGGTACTCCGGCGGCGGGGGCGGCCCGAACGGCTCGCAGAGGGCGTAGGGGCCGAAGACCAGCGGCACGATGCCGATTTCGCCGTAGCGGGCCAGCAGTTCGGGGCGGATGACGCAATTGTGGTCGATGCGATGGCGATATGAATTGGGCCGGCCGTCCAGCGCGGCGGCAATTGCATTTTGGGCCTGCTCAATGGCCCGGTCGCCGCAGGCGTGCATGACCACCTGGAACCCGCGAGCCTGCGCATCGGCCACCAGCCCGTTGAGTTCTTCCTGAGCCTGGAACAGATCGCCCAATCCTCCGCCCGGCTCCAACTCGTAGCTCAACCCCGGATTCTTGCATACCCCGCCGTCGGTGAATATCTTCACGCCACCGATGCGCAGTTGTTCGCCCGGTGTTCTTGTCGGGGGATATTCCTGCCACCAGTCGCCTTGCAGCTCGCCGCACGGATCGGTCATGACCAGATAGAGGCTGGTGCGAATTAGCAACCGCCCGGCACGCTCCATCTCCTGCATCTCTCGCAGAAAGCCTTCGGTGACATACATATCGCCGATCGTGGTTATTCCGTTTTCCAGCGCCACCTGCTGGACCTCGTTCACGGTCATGTCCAGATACTGCTCGGCGTCGTTGAAGAGATGGGTATGGGGGTCCACGAAACCGGGCATGAGCGTCCGGCCTTGCAGATCAACGACGACCGAATTGGGGCGACGCAGAGCCAGCACGTCGGCATCGCTGCCCACAGCCTCGATCTTGTCCCCGGCGATGCTGATGGCCTCGGCCGTCGGCTGGTCGGGGTTCATCGTCAGCACGACGCCGTTGTGGAAGATGCGGTGCGCGTCCGGGCTGACAGTCGGAGGCGGAGGAGTGTCGGGCAGTGACGGTGATCCGCAAGCCGCGAGGAACAGCCCGAAGAGTAACAGGATGAAGGCAAGTATTTTCATGATGAATTTTTTCCCGTGGCCCAACAAACCGGAAACCTGTCATCTTCCGGGAAGCCCTATTACTGCTCACTCCTCTACGGCACTGTAACTTAAATCGTATGCGACATCCCCTCACCGGGCAGGGCGGTATGCGCCCCGTCGGCCGCCTGCAGGCAGAG
>CAZZJN010000263.1:0-2276 GCA_964654505.1 uncultured Ardenticatenaceae bacterium
GCAGCCGCATCGCGCTGGAGATCGGCCGCCGCACGATGAACAACGAACAATTGGCGGGCTTGCGCGACCTGTTCGACACCCAAAAGCTGGTGCTGTGGGCGATCATCGCCGACGACCGCGAGACGCGCGAGAAGGCCCGCGAGATGGGGCTGGCGACTCGCCTGTCGGGCAGCGCCACGGACCTGGAAGGCAACGCGCTGAAGATCTCACCCAACGGCAAGGACAACGGAACAAACGGAACAAAAGAAGCCCCGCCGGCCAATGCGCTGCTCCTGCGCGAGACGTTGCGCTCCGGCCGATCCGTGGTCCACGAAGGGCATGTCGTGATCCTGGGCGACGTCAACCCCGGCGCGGAAGTGATCGCCACGGGCAACGTGATCGTCTGGGGGCGGTTGCGCGGCATGGTTCACGCCGGGGCGGCGGGCGAGGCGTCGGCGGTGATTTGCGCATTAGAACTGAATCCAACCCAATTGCGCATCGCCGACCGGATCGCCGTGGCCCCCGACGACAACCGCGCGGACCCGGTTCCGGAGCAAGCGGCGATTCGCGACGGCCAGATCGTGGCCGAGAACTGGAAACATTGAGCAGACGGTGAGCAGTAATCAAGGATGCAATTTGTGATGATGGCGGGACGAGTCTGATCCGAGAGGACGAATATAATGAGTGCACAAATCCTGACGGTAACCTCCGGTAAAGGGGGTGTGGGCAAGACGACGGTGACGGCCAATCTGGCGGCCGCGTTGGCGATCATGGGCCACCGCGTGACGGCGATCGACGCCGACATCGGCCTGCGCAATCTGGACGTGGTCATGGGACTGGAAAACCGCATTGTCTACGACCTGGTCGATGTGGTCGAGGGCCGCTGCCGCCTGCGCCAGGCGATGATCAAGGACAAGCGCCAGCCGGAGCTATACCTCATCCCGGCGGCGCAGACCCGCGACAAGAACGCCGTCAGCCCCTCGGACATGGTGCTGATTTGCGATCAACTGCGCAAGGAGATGGACTATATCGTCATCGACTCCCCGGCAGGCATCGAGCGCGGTTTCCGCAACGCCGTGGCCCCGGCCGACAAGGTGATCATCGTCACCAACCCCGAGGTGTCGGCCGTGCGCGACGCCGACCGCATCATCGGCCTGATTGAAGCCGAGGAGAAAGGGCCGGGTCAACTAATCCTCAATCGGGTCAAGCCCGCCATGGTCAGCCGGGGCGACATGCTCTCGGTCGATGATGTCCTCGACATCCTGGCCGTGGACCTGCTGGGCGTCATTCCGGAGGACGAACGCATCCTCGTGGCCAGCAATCAGGGCTTGCCGCTGGTAATGCACGGCGTGAACGGCGCCGGCGCGGGCGAGGCGTTCCGCAATGTGGCCCGCCGGCTGGATGGCGAGGATGTGCCGTTTTTGGACCTGACTCCGAAGCAGACGCTGATGGGCCGTCTAAGAGCGCTCATGGGCAGCAACTCGAATTAACGGCGAATGACGATGACCGCTGTTCTTCATTCACCACTCGTCATTCGTCGCTCGTCATTTGGAACGAAGAGGGACACGGCATGAACTGGATCGATCGATTGCTTGGAAAAAATGAATCCAGTGGCCAGGTGGCCAAGCAGCGCTTGCAGATGGTGCTGATCCACGATCGCGCCGACTTGCCTCCCGGTATGCTGGAACTGATCAAGGACGACATTATCCAGGTGATTGCCAAACACATGGCGATCGACACGGACAAGGTGATCGTGCATCTGGAGCAAAACACGCAAGAGAACCGGCTGGTGGCGGAGATCCCCTTGATGGCGGCGCGGGCCGGGCGGAATGGGGCGAGATCCGGCAAATAGAGGCCGGCACACGTCGCAGAAATGCCGGACCCGGTAAAGGTGTGAAAACGCCTAATATCGTTGGTTCCCATGCACCCTCGGGGCTAGAATCAACCGGCAATGATGTCCAGAACCTCGGTATGGCGCTATTTTGATGTGTGGCTGTTGGCGGCCGTGTTGCTGCTGACCGGCTACGGCATCCTGATGATCCGCAGCGCCATCACCGGCGCGCCCGCCTTCGCCGGCTACCCGCAACAACAGCTCATCTGGGCCGTCCTGGGACTGGTCATTTTGCTGGTCACGGCGGCCATCGACTACCGCGTGCTGACCTCGGCCCACTGGTGGATCTATGCCGGGCTGGTCGGCCTGCTGGTGCTGGTGATCATCACCGGGCAGGTAAACAACGACGCTCGCCGCTGGATTCAGATCACCCCCTCGTTCCAGATTCAGCCGTCGGAGTTCGGCC
>CAZZJN010000264.1:0-2274 GCA_964654505.1 uncultured Ardenticatenaceae bacterium
CCGAAGCTCGCTTGTCCCCGTCTAACAAAAACAAATAGACAACGCAACCGAAAAAGTAACTGTTCACACTTACGGAAAACACAGGCTAAACTCTGAGGGATGACGCACGAGGAAGGGCAAGCACTACTGGCGGAAAACGCAGCACTGCGGCAACTGGTAGGCGAACTGCAAGAGCAGGTCGAAGAACTGACCCGCCGACTGGCCGAGTTGGAGAAACGGTCGAAGACACCCGCGTTTGTGAAGGCGAATCGACCGAAGAAAGAAGAGTCGGCCAAGACACGAAAGAAGCGCGCCGCCGAGCACAACCAGGCCCGGCGGCGGGAAGAGCCGACAAGGGTAGAACGACACGCAGTCGAGGAATGCGCGACATGTGGCTACCAGCTGAGCGGCGAAAGCGAAGCCTACCGGCGGCAAGTGATCGAGCTGCCGGAACCGCAGCCGGTTGAGGTCATCGAACACCACATTGTGAAGCGCTGGTGTCCGGCATGCGCTACCTGGCAGCAGCCGGACATGAAGTGGGAGGGACAGGTCATCGGCCAAGGGCGAGTCGGCGTCCGGCTGGGGGCACTCATCGCCTGTCTACACCAGAGTCTGCGTGCGCCGGTGCGGGCCATCCAGAGCTATCTGCTGACCATGCATCAGGCGCGACTGAGCATCGGTGAGATCAGCGAACTGCTACAGCGGATGAAGCGACAGTCAAAGGGAGCGATTGAGGCCTTGAAGCAAGCTGTCCAACAGCAGGCGGTGGTGCACGCCGATGAGACAGGCTGGCGGGAGAACGGCCGGAATGGTTACATCTGGTGCCTGGCGACCGATGGCCCCGAAGCGATTCGCTACTACGAGTTTGACCCCCGACGGAACCGGGACGTAGTGACCCGATTGCTGGGAACGGCATTCCGGGGTCACCTTGTGACCGATTTCTACGGTTCCTACAACATCTACAGCGGCCCGCATCAACGCTGCTGGGTACATCTCTTGCGAGACTTGAAGCACCTGCAGGAGGAGCATCCGGCCGACGGCGAGGTTGTGGCCTGGGCGTTGGCCGTACACTACCAGTATCAAGATGCCCGGTCAGCAGACGACATCCATGACCTGGCGCAACGGCAACGGCTGCATGATACGCTGCGGCGGCGCACGGAGTTGTTGGGGTTGCAGTATGCCCAAGTCAAGCAACATCCTTGTCAGGCATTGGCCAAGCGCCTGTTGCGTCATTTGGATGAGTTGTATCAATTCGTCCTGTATCCCCAAGTGCCGGCGGACAACAATCTGGCCGAACGCGCCTTGCGTCCCCTGGTGGTGCAACGCAAGGTCAGCGGTGGAAGTCGCAGCCGGGCGGGGAGCGAGACGCGATTGGGTCTGGCCAGCCTGTTCGGTACCTGGCAAGCGCGGAACCTGAATCCCTTTTATGAATTCCTGGCGCTGCTTGTTCAACCTATGGCTGCCTCTCCATGAGATTCTTTTCTGTTAACGTGAACAGTTACTTGTTTTTGGCCTCCGGCTTTTCGGGCCGATGTCCATGGGTGTTACACCCACAGACATAGCTACCTGCGATAAAACAGGATCTCGCATCAATCGCTGCCGTTGTCCAGACCAATCTGTGCCAAGAAGATCACAGATAGGGCGAATGGGAACGTAGATTGTGCCGTTCTCAACCCGGACAGCGACAATCTCATCCCCATAAAATTCAACCACCTTTTGCTCGATAACGGAAAGGGCCTTGTCCATAATGGACTAATTTTACTGTGGGGATCGCATTTTGTCGCCCATTTGCCAGATGCCTCAACCACCAGCAACGCATTTACTTCCGGCCGGGGAATACCCGCAGGACCGGCTGAATCGCTATGGCCCGCAGGTCCTGGCGCAGCGATAGATAATCTATCGAAGTATCCGAGCCATGCTGGATCGTTTATAATCACCCCGATGTCAGACGACCAACCCAAATCTACACCCAACCTGCGCGACCTCATCACCCTCAAGCAGGCGGCCGAGATCAGCGACCTCTCCTACAGCCATCTGCGACTGCTGGCTCGCAATGGCAAGATTCGCGCGATTCGGTTAGGGCATGAGTGGTTCACAACTGCGAAGGATGTCGACGAATATCTGGCTCAAGGACCCCGACCGGGGCCTAAGCGCCGGAAACCTCCCACATCTCCTGATCAAAAGGATTGACACGATTAATCAAAGTTGATTATAATACTGGCAGCTTCAGATTCTGTTTCCATTGTCATGGTGCATCTCAACCTAACGGCCGTGGGCTGCGTGCATCCAAAGGAG
>CAZZJN010000265.1:0-2265 GCA_964654505.1 uncultured Ardenticatenaceae bacterium
GTGGTGTTCATATCGGGGATTATATCGCCAAAACGGCAAGAGCCATGAGGATTGTGGCTCATGGCTCTTGAAAACAGGCTATTCGGCTATTGGGGTAGTCGGATCGGTGGCCTACAACATCGCCAGCAGTTCATTCAGACGCTCATAGCCGTCATTGACGCCGACTTCCATGCCTGATGCGATCATGCCGTCGCGGTCTTCGATGGACTGGAAAACCGATTGGCTGACGACGCGCGTCTTCCCGCCGCCAAGATCCTCAAAAACGGCCGTATTCATTGTCACATGGCCCGGCATCCCCTCGTACTCGAACGTCTGCACGATACGCTCCGGGGCAACCACATCGTGGAAAACGCCATGGAAGGCGTAGACATTGCCTTCGGGATCGTAATGGAGGAAGCGCCAACTGCCGCCCGCACGCGCGTCCAGCTCGTCCACCATGGTCGTCAGATTGCGAGGTCCTAACCATTGCGGGATGAGATCGGGATCGGTATAGGCCTTGAAGATGAGTTCGCGCGGTGCGTTGAAGGTCATCTTCGTGACAATCTCCAGGCTATCAGGTGCAACGATGATTTCCGGCTTGGACATGATGTGTTCTCCTTTGTTTGATATTGGCGCCGCCATGTGGCGGCTGCTGGTTCATTGCTCCGGTTCATCACCGGATGCTTGCCTCTGCAATCGGTCGAGTAACTGCTCCAGGCGATCATACCTCTCGCGCCACAGGCGCTCATAGGGGGTCACCCATTCGTATATAGGGCGCAACGCCTCGCTGTTCAGCGAGTAGAGCCGGTGTCGACCCTCATCGCGCACGCTGACAAGCCCTACCTCGCGTAACACCCCCAGATGCTTGGAGACCTGCGGCTGACGCATGTCGAGCGCGGCCGCGATGTCGTTGACCGAGCGCTCGCCGCCGGCCAGCAGGTCGATGATTCGTCGCCGCTGAGGTTCGGCGACGGCGTTGAAAGCATCCGATGTGGTTGGCGTTCGCGCCATAAATAATATTATATTCCTATATGGGAATATGTCAATACCCAAAAAACCGGACTTCCACGAAGAAGTCCGGTTTACTCTGTTAATTGCCTGATCTGCGAACAACCCAAGCGGCGACGATCCCGGTCAGAACCAGCGGCGCGGCGGTGAAGACGATGATGATCCGCGACCGATTCAGCAGTTGCATGAACGTGCCCTCGCCGGCGAAGCTCGTCATATAAGAGACGACCACGAGGAACGACAGCACCAGCCCCACCAGCGCCCCACCGATCGGCCGCATGTTGCCCAGGCCGACGAGCGCACCGACTGCCCCGCCCAGAAGCCCGCCAATGACGGCCACAACCAGGCTATAGGCGAAGGTCTCGTCCGCCCGTGTGCCGTCGAGTGTTGCAAATATGAGAAATGCTCCGGCGATAAGGATCGCGCCGGCCAAGCCACCGGCCAGAAAGCCTTTCAGCAAGCGTCGCACCATGGGGAACCTCCTCGTCGAGCGATTAACGAGAGTCTTCGGCGCGAGGTTCAGACCTTGCCCTGGCGCAGATTCTCAATTGTCTTGGTGATACGCCGATGCCGGGTTTCGGGCGTCTTGGCATCATTGATTGAGAGGACGATCCGCCGCTTGTTGCTATAGGACAATCCCTCGAAGAATTGCTGCGCCTCCGCGTCAGTCGCCAGCGTCGCGGCAAGATCGTCCGGAACCTCGACCACGCGTGGTTCGGTGTCAAGTTCGACAGCGACCTCTATCCCGTCGCCCGCGGCGATGCCGGCGCGCTCGCGAACTTCGGCGCTGACCGGCAGCATGAACTCCCCGCCATAGACCGCGACGGTACTGCGATAGGTATAGCCATTGATCGTCACCCGAACTGCCGGCTTCTTGCCGGAACCCAGCGCTTCGACGACCTCAGGCGGGACCCTGATGCCGGTGGCGGTCTTGCCGCCCAGTTCAACCACGGTTCGGAAGTTCATTTTCGACGTCCTGCTTATTACACCTCGCGGACGTCCACGATCTCGCTGACCACCGGCTTGAGTGCGGCCATGAGAGCATCGCGCTCCACGTCCTGTACCTTGAGCACAATTTCGGCTGTGTCGCCATAGGAGCCGAGGATACCCTTCATGCCGATGCCGACGATATTGCCGCCGGCTTCAAAGATGGCCGTGGTGACCTTCGCCAACACGCCCTTGACGGCCGGGACGGTGACGGAGATGCGTATGCCCGTCCGGCGGCCGCCCAGCAACTCCAGCAAGGACTTGAAGAGATCCGTCTCGGTGATGATGCCG
>CAZZJN010000266.1:0-2235 GCA_964654505.1 uncultured Ardenticatenaceae bacterium
GTCTCGAAGGTGTCGGCCCGGCCCAGATCGCCGGCGATGTCGTGGAGGGTGTGGTCGGCCGGCCAGAACAGCGGGTTGGGCGTCGTGCCCAGCATCCGGTTGGCCGTCTGGTAATGGGGCATCAGCTCCGCCTCCCAGTCGGCCAGGTGAGCCCATTCGTCGGCCTGGAAGAACTCGCGCGGCGGGATGCGGTGGGTGCTGGCATAGATGAGCGAGCCGCCGCCCACGCCCGTGCCGTTGAGGATCCAGATGTCCTTGAAGAAGTTCAACCCCTGCGGCCCGAAGCAGCGCAGCGCGGGCATCCACAGTGATTTGAACACATTCCAGTTGGTCTTGGGGAAATCCTCGGCGTTCCAGCGCTTGCCGCGCTCGATGACGAGGACGGAGTACCCTTTCTCGATCAGTCGCCAGGCGGAGACCGACCCGCCGAAGCCTGAACCGATGATCACATAATCATAGACCGTGTCGATGGCCGCCGGCTCCCCCGGCGTCGCATGCTCCCGGCCATTGGGCCATTGTTTATCGCGAAAGACGCTCATGTTACGGTTCCCTTGTCGCCGGGACGAAGTTCGCACCGACGCCCACCACAAGATGCAAAACATTATAACACAATGCGTCATGGATTGTCAGCAAATTGGGAACCCATCAAATCATCGGCCCCACCCACCGCATATGCTGCACGCGCATGCACTGGTTCATCACCACATCCAGCCCGGCGGCGCGAGCGCGGGCGGCGGCGGCCTCGTTGACGATGCCGATCTGCATCCACACCGCTTTGGCCCCGATGGCGATGGCCTCGTCCACAATCGGCCCCACCTGATCGCTGCGGCGGAAAATCTGCACCACGTCCACCGGCTCCGGCACGGCCGACAGCGAGGCATAGGCCGTCTCGCCCAGCGCCGTCTCCAGCCGGGGATTGACGGGGATGACGCGATAGCCCTGCACCTGCAAATAGGCCGGCACGGTGTGGGCCGGTCGCGTCGGGTCATCCGACAGGCCGACGGTGGCGATGGTGCGCGCCGTCCGCAAGATTTTCTCGATGGTCTGTTGTTCTTCGTAGCTCACGGGAATCCTCCGGCGTCATCGTCTCATCCCCCCGGCTGCCCAGCGCAAGGCCAGCATGGTCACATCGTCGAACGCCTCCGCCCCCTGGGTGAAGTCGTCCATGGCCGCCTCGATGGCCGCCAGCGCCCCCTCGGCCGAATCGCCGTGGGCCGGCAGCAGCGCCTCCAGCCGCTCCAGACCGAACTCCTCCTCCTGCGGGTCGCGGGCCTCGGTCACGCCGTCGGTGTAGGTGAACAGCATCTCCCCCGGCCGCAAGCGCGTCTCACCCAGCGCGAACTTCAGCTCGGGCAGCAGCCCGATGGCCGGGCCGGTCGGCTCCAGCTCCTCGCGAATCACATGGCCGCCCCGCCCGTCCGCGCCGACGACCAGCGGCGGGTTGTGCCCGGCATTGACATAGATAAGCCGGCCGCTGTCGGGGTCGAGCACCGCGGCGAACATCGTGGCGAAGACATAGGCCTCGCTGTGGTTGGTCAGCAGATAGGCGTTGGTCAGCCGCACCGCCTTCACCAGCGCCTCGCCGTCGATCAGGGGCAGCGGGGTCGCCGGGCGGCCCGGGTTCCCCTCCGGCAGCGCCTCGGCCTGGTAGTAGCTCTGCTGGAAATGGGCCCGGAACAGGCTGCGGATGATGGCCATGAACAGCGCGGCGGTGATGCCCTTGCCCACCACGTCGGCGATGACCAGCGCCAGATTGCCGTGCGGCAGCATGAAGACGTCGTAGAAGTCCCCGGCCACCTCCAGCGCGGGCCGGAAGCGGGCCACCACCTCCCAGCCGGGTGGCGCGGGCAGCTTCGCCGGCAGAAAGCTCAGCTGAATCTCGCGGCCGATCTCCAGCTCGCGCTTGAAGCGCAACAGCTGCGCCTGCCGCTCGTTCAGCAGCCGGTTGTTCAGCACCACGGCCGCCTGCGAGGCCAGCGACTCGGCCACCTGCTGATGATAGGCGTCGAACGGGATGATCTCGCCGTCCGGCGAGTGGCGGCTGTTGACCAGCAGCAGCGTGCCCATCACCTGCCCGCTGCGCAAGGGCACGGCCAGCCCCGTCTGCGGCCGATAGGAGCCGTCGCCCCCCAGCTCGCGCAAGCCACTGGGGTGGAAGCGGGCGGCGTCGATGTCGGTCAGATTCACCGTCTCGCCCGTCAGTGCTACATAGGCCACCAGATTGTCATAGTTCGG
>CAZZJN010000267.1:0-2199 GCA_964654505.1 uncultured Ardenticatenaceae bacterium
CCCTACGATACCCATGATTCATTTGTAAATATGCAGGAACGTAGGCGGCCTAAACCGCGAATAATTCAAAAGAAATAAAGCAGGCCTGACGGGCCTGCTTTTTTGTTGCCTCGCGCGCGAACCCGGTCCGGCTAAATGCCGAGCGGGGCCATCCGCGCCGAAAAATGCCGCAACACCTCCGGCGCTTCCACGATCTTCACGCCGCGAATAGTGTCCTTGATGCTGTTGACGTACAGGATCACCTCGGCCAGATAGTCGACGTGGCTCTGGGTATAGACCCGGCGCGGGAAGGCCATGCGCACCAGCTCCATCGCCGCCGGTTGCTCGCTGCCGTCGGGGTGGTGGCCGAACATCACCGAGCCGATCTCCACCGAGCGAACGCCGCCCTCCAGATAGAGCGCCAGCGACAGCGCCCAGGCCGGGTACTCGCTCTGCGGGATGTGGGGCAACATGCTCAGGGCGTCGATGTAGATGGCGTGGCCGCCCGTCGGCCGCACGATGGGCACGCCGTTGGCGGTCAGGATGTCGCCCAGATAGGCCACCGAGCGCGTGCGGTATTGCAGATAGTCCTCGTGCAACACTTCCTCCAGCCCCACGGCGATGGCTTCCAGGTCATAGCCGGCCAACCCGCCGTAGGTCGGGAACCCTTCGGTCAGGATGAGCAGGGTCTTGCATTTCTCGGCCAGGGCGTCGTCATTGAGAGCCAGGAAGCCGCCGATGTTGGCCATGCCGTCCTTCTTGGCGCTCATGGTGCAGCCGTCGGTGTAGCTGAACATCTCCTGGGCGATGGCCAGCGGCGTTACGTCGGCGTAGCCCTCCTCGCGGGTCTTGATGAACCAGGCGTTCTCGGCGAAGCGGCAGGCGTCGAGGAAGAACATCACCCCGTGGCGGCGGCAGATCTCGCTCGCGGCGCGGATGTTGGCCATGCTGACCGGCTGGCCGCCGCCGGAGTTGTTGGTGACGGTGATCATGGCCAACGGCACTTGCCCGGCGTGATTGACCAGCGTCGCCTCCAGCGCCTCGAGGTCGATGTTGCCCTTGAAGGGCAGCAGGCGGGCCGGGTCGTGGGCGGCGGCGTTGGGGATGTCGAGGGGGATGGCCTGGCGGTACTCCACGTTGGCGCGGGTGGTGTCGAAGTGGGTGTTGTTGGGCACGATGTCGCCCGGCTGGAGCGCCGATCCGAACAGGATGCGCTCGGCGGCGCGCCCCTGGTGGGTGGGGATGATATGTTTGAAGCCGGTGATGCGCCGCACGGCGGCCTCGAACTTGTAGAACGACTTGGCCCCGGCGTAGCTTTCGTCGCCCAGCATCATGCCCGCCCATTGGGCCGACGACATGGCCCCCGTGCCGGAGTCGGTCAGCAGGTCGATGATCACGTCCTCGGCCCGCAGGAGGAACGGGTTGTAGCCCGCCTCCTGCAGCAGCCGCTCGCGCTCCTCGCGCGTGGTCTGGCGAATGGGTTCGACGGTTTTGATGCGGAAGGGTTCGATTATGGTTTTGAATTGCATGGTTTTCTCCGGCAGGGTATTAGTAGGGAAGCAGATTGTATCGCCGTTTCATCATTCTCACGAAATCGGCAATTGCATGTATAATTTAGTGTGAACATGATCGATATGACCTTGACCGTCCCCGATGACTTGGCGGAGCGACTCCAGCCGATCGGCCCCTGGTTGCCCATCGTGATCGAGTTGGGGATCCTCGGATTTCGAACCCGGGCGGCGGCGGCGGCCAGCGAGGTTGTGGCGTTCCTGTCAACAAACCCCGCGCCGGACGAGATGATGGACTTCCAGGTGTCCGAGGAAGCGCAGGATCGGCTGCGTCGTCTCCTGGCGCTGAACAGCGAGGGGCTGCTTTCCGAGGAAGAGGGCCGCGAACTGGATGAGCTGGCTCAACTTGAGCATGTGCTTATCATGCTGAAGGCCCGGATTGCAAGTTAGAGATCTTCCGGGAGCTATATTACCATGTCCAACCCCCACGCCTACCTCTACGACGCCATCCGCACCCCGCGCGGCCGCGGCAAGGCCAACGGCTCGCTGCACCCCGTGCGGCCGCTTGGCCTGCTCAAGACGCTCTTCGATGGGATGAAGGAGCGCCACGACCTCGACACCGCGCAGGTCGACGACGTGTTGCTGGGCTGCGTCACGCCGGTGAAGGAGCAGGGCGGCAACATCGCCCGCACCGCGCCGCTCTATGCCGGGT
>CAZZJN010000268.1:0-2198 GCA_964654505.1 uncultured Ardenticatenaceae bacterium
GTCCCCGGCAGTCCCCTCGGATTCTAAACGAAGAATTCCAACGAATCTTCACGGATGGGAATAGCCGGTCGCGGCCGCCATTCAGCCCATCCGTGAAGATTCTTCCCTCTTGCTTTAGTCTCTCTTTTCAACAATAAACGTCGGCACTGTCGAGCCGCCGCCGGCCGAAACGTTGAGCAGCGGATCGGTCGACAGGCGCGTCAGGCAGCCGTCGGCGTATTCGCCATAGAAGGTGAACGGCGCGGTGTCCAGCATCCGGTTGTAGATCTGCAGCTTGCCGTCGAGCATGCTGGGGTACGGCTCGGTGGGAATGCTGACTCGTTCCTGAATGACATGGGGGGTCTCCAGCGCCACCCGGAGCGCCGCCTCCCAGCCACTGGCATTAGTCTGCCAGCCCAGGACGATGCCGTGACCACCGTAGTCGTCGTTGGGCTTCAACACGAATTGCTCGCGATATTTGGTGATGAACGGGATCAAATCAACCGCCAGCCCGTTGTAGGTGGTGACGCGCTCCTCCACGATCCGTGTCCAGGGGATATGCTCGCGAACGGCCGCCAGCTCATCGGTGGTGAGGAGATGAGCATTACGCTCGTCGCTCAACACAGCCAGGCTGGCCTTCTTGTAGAGCATCTTGCACAGGAACGGGTTGACCATGCACACATCCCCATTGCGGACGGCATGGACAATGGGGTTATCCAGCCCCATGCGATCGATCAGTTCAGTGATGAGCACCCGCTTATAGATCAGGTCGAACTTGAAATCGCCATCGTAGAGCGCGCCGTCGCGATATTCCACCGTGCGCGGATCGACGATCTGAGCGGTCAGTCCTTGTGACTTAAAGTAGGACACAAACAGTTCGAACTCGCTGCGGGTGGGCACCTCCGCCCAGTCGAGGATGGCGATCTGCGGCTTGCGGCTGCCTCGGGTCACCCCCGACCACTGCCGCCAGCAATCGAGCAACACGTGCATGACACTGTGGCGCGTGGGAATGGGCCGCACGGAATATTGCTTCAAAAACTCGCCCATCACCGGCAGGCCGTAGAAGGCGCTGTTGAGCACGTCGTTATAGGCCGACGCGGCCGGCACCTCGGCGTTGTTTTCGGTAAATTTCAACTCCATCTTCTCACTGCTGGTGATGAAGAAGGAGTCGAGCCGGCTGAGCGGGGAGTGGACCTTGAAGCCGGGGTTGATCTGGATGAGCGGCTCCTCCCAATCGAACAAACCGAACTGGGCACGAAAGTCGGCGTCGGCCACGGCGTAGTGGGAGATTTTCTCGAAGGCTCGCGACAGCGGGCGGATCGCTCGCCGCAGGTATGTATACTGCTCGGGCGTCAGGAAGCGCGGCCGCAACACGGAACAGAGCGGCCGCTCGCCAAAAAACAGCCCGCGCGAACGCAACTGTTCATTGAGCTTCTCGCCCGACTCAATCGCCACTTCGTCGACCAGCAAATCATGATAGGTGATGATGGCTTCGCTTAGGGACATGGTACACCTGCCGGAATAGCAATCCGCGGATTGGGCCGATTAAACTTCGGTAATCGACTCAATCCGCAAACAAATAACTTTATCCGTTGAAGAGACCGCTCCACTTGAGTTCGGTCAGCTGCGGCCGCGGATTTTTGGCCAGGTCGATGACCATGTCGGCCATATGCTTGACGCACCACTCGAAGTAGATCGGCGTGAGCGAGTTGATATCCATGTCCGGAGCCGGGTTCATGAAGTCGATGGCATAGGGCACGCCATCGCGGATGGCGAATTCGGCCGTGTTCATATCATAGCCGAGGGCGCGCACCAGCTTCAGCGCGTCACTGACGATGCGCTCCCCAAGCTCCGGCGACAGATGAGCGTGATCGACGACGTAGCGACGGCCGTGCGGGTCGTACTTCATCGGCAATACCTCTTCCTGGCCCAGGCACATGCAGCGCACGTAATGGTCCCAATGAATGAACTCCTGCAAGACCATCGTGTACAGGCCGGACTGGTTATAGGCGTGCCAGAGGTCTTCCTTGGTGTGGCAGATGTAGACGCCCTTCCAGCCACCGCCGTGGGCGTCCTTGAGCACGCAAGGCAGGCCGACATAATCCAGCAGCTCGTCCCAGTCGAGAGGATACTTCAAATTGCGCAAGCTCTCATCATGAACGATGCCGGGGACGTAATCCTTGTTGGGCATGGCGATCGTCTTGGGGTGGGCCACGCCT
>CAZZJN010000269.1:0-2160 GCA_964654505.1 uncultured Ardenticatenaceae bacterium
GTGAGGCATTGATACCGCCAACATCATAAAGCTGAAACGCGCTAAATTCGTTAATGTTGCCGAGATCACTGATAGCGACCCAATCAAGATCGTCAGAGTTAATACCGTTCGCAATCGCATCACGCAGTTCTGCGTTCGTCGTTACCGTGGTCTTTCTGGAGGCGGAGGCAGCGGCAAACCCGGCGGCGAAGTCAAACTTGTCCCCCATTAAATGGCTGAGCGGGGCGAATACGCGAATTTGTGCCATCAGCCTTCACCCATACTCAAATCACAGCCTCCAGAAACGCAAAAAACCCGCGCGCGGCGGGTCCAGACATGAGAAAGGCCGCACGCGGCGGCCTTCGACTCTCAGGGAATGTTTTGCTGCTGGGGGCAATTATCCAGCGTCGCGAGAATTTCTATCACGGGGGCTAGCCCCTGTCAACTGCCGCCCTCCCCCGCTCGGCTGATGACAGTAGTTCGTCTGATAGAGCCTTGAGTTCCATCCCCAGCTTTTCAGCCTTTTCCCATCCGCTATCATCATCAAAAATGAAGTTCTGATAAATGATCTCTCTAAGCGTTACTGCTTTGGATCTGACATTGAGCGACGTATCTCTCCATTGATCACCAGCGGCCGCAAAGAATGCTATGCCCCCTCCAGTATCTTCATCCCAAACCTCGATATTATTCTCTATAAATTCAATAAACTCAGAAGCTATAAGCTCAACCAGAGCCGGCGGCCATTCATTTCTGTCCAGCATAAAACTCATCCAAGCAAGCTTGCTTTTTGGGGTTTCTATCATTTTTTCTTCCTCAGCCATTCACCGCCGTCAACCGCTCGATTTCAGCGTGCGTTTGCAGATACCCGTCCAGCCACGCATGAAGCTGCACCGCGCAGGCCTTGTACCGCGCCTCGCTCATGTTCAAATTCTTGGCCGCGCGCGCGTCGGTATATTCGAGGACGTACTTCTGCAGCGCCACCCGCCGGAGCGACCTCAGGTAATCCGGGATCGTCGCCAGCGCCCGGTCGATGGCCTCGGCCACGGGATTGTCGTCGATTCGCTCAACGCGGGACTGCGTCTTGCGCTTCTCCCGGCCGTGGCAGAAGTTCTCGTTCTGGTAGAGCTGGTGGTGGCCGCAGACCGAGCACTCTTTCGGCTTCGACACCCGGATATGGCGCGCCTGGCAGTCGGCGCAGACCCAGTCTCGGGTTCGGGAGAGCGTGTCATCCGCCGCCGCCGTGCGCCGGATCCGGCCGGCCGAGTCGCCGGGATAGCCGAGACGGGCATACCCGCCCCGGTGCTCCCGCACCCATGCGCCCCAGATCAGCAGCAGCTGGGTGATGTGCTCGATCATGCCGCCTCCCGTCGAATCCCTTTCAGGGTGAGCACCGGCCGCCGCCTGCGCGTGCGCTGGATGCTCCCCGTCCTTCCTGTCCGTCGCGCCTTCCGCTCCACCGACCGCCACTGCTCAACCTCGGCCTCAACTCGGGTCAGGGCCGATAGCGGCCGGTAGAGCGCCTGCATCAGTGCGTTTCCTGTCCCCGGTCCTTGAGGAACATGTCGATCTGCGGCTGGCAGGCCTCGACCCGGCGCAGCACGAGCATGCTGAGGTCGTAGACGTTGCGGTCCTCGGGCGAGAGTTCGGCGATTTTCTGCGCGTGCTTGATGGCGAGGCGGGAGAGGCCTTTCGCCTGGAGCTCTGACAGCGTTGCCGTGATGTCCTCGTTGATCGCCGTGCGCTCGCCCTTGAGGTCGGACATCTTCTTGCTGCCCTTGCGGATGGCGTCGGCGAGCTTCGAGTCGTTGATCTTGTCGGCCAGCGCGGTCGCGCCGGTGGCCGTGCCTTCGTCGTTTCCGGTGTCGGGCGCTTCCTTCCCGGCGGCGCGGCGGCGGCCGTTGGTTCCTGCGGGGGTGGGCTCTGTGTTCACAGCGATATCTCCTTCTGCGGTTAAGCCGCGGCTGCGGCGGGTTCGGGTTTGCGGGTGATCTGGGCGGAATGCTGGTCGGTCGGCGTCACCAGGACGCTCACCATCGGGATCTCGCCGTAACGCTTGCGGACGTAGGTGTCGCAGACCTGGCAATCGTCGAGCCAAATTATTCCCGTCATGGCATCTTTCGCGGCCTTGAGTACATTGTCGGCGTCCGGTTTCGTGGTGTGTGCGATCTCGCCCTTCGCCGC
>CAZZJN010000270.1:0-2092 GCA_964654505.1 uncultured Ardenticatenaceae bacterium
ACCGACCTGGTTCCCTGGGGATTGTGGATCTCCATCGACCTGTCGGCCATCGCTTTGGCGGCGGGGGCGTTCAGCGTTTCGGCCATCGCCTATTTGCTGCGGCGCGAATCAGTCAAGCCGGTGGCCAAGACGGCCGTCTTCGTTGGATTCGTTGGCTATAGCATCGCCATGATGATGCTGTTGCTTGATATCGGTCGCCCGGATCGCTTCTGGCACGGCTTTGTCTTCTGGAACATCCACTCTCCGCTGTGGGAAGTGACGATGTGCGTCGGCCTCTATTTCACGGTGCTGATGATGGAAGTGCTGCCGATCATCGGCCATTGGGAGCCGGTGGAGAAGCAGTTCCCCAAAATTTCGCACCGGCTGGGTTCCCTGCACAAGCTGACGCCCTATCTGGCGGTCGTCGGCCTCCTGTTGTCCACATTGCATCAATCGTCGCTGGGGCTGACTTACGGCAAGCTGGTGGCCCGGCCGATCTGGTACCGCCCCTGGCCGATGGCCATCAACTTCTACATCTCGGCCATCGTCGGCGGCGTCGCCCTGGTTACGTTTATCTCGCTGTTCTCGGCCAAATTGACGCCGCGGGCGAGGATCAACAAGGACGTCCTCGACAAGATGGCCTATGGCGTCGGTTGGGCCGTTCTGTTCCTGTTCGCGCTGCGCTGGCTGGATTTGATGATCGCCATGCCCGCGGGCTATGTCCCCGGCAAGACGGAGGCGCTTTACGTTCTGACGCGCGGCCGGCTGGCGTTCAGCTTCTGGGGACTGGAGATCGTCCTGGGGATGATTTTGCCGGCGATATTGCTGCTCATCCCAAGATTCCGCCGCAATGAAAACGCGCGGATGGTCGCCCTGGTGTTGATCGCTGTCGGCGTCATCGCCTTTCGCTGGAATACCAACCTGGTCGGCCAACTGATCGTCTTCGGCACGGTGGCCGGGAGTGATATCCCCTTGTTTACTACCTATATGCCATCACTTGTTGAGATTCTGTCGGGTATCGGGGTAATTGCCTACGGCCTGCTGGCGATTACCTTCGGCGTCAGATTCCTCAATGTGATTGACCATGGAGAAGTGGTGGAAGCGCCCGCTGAAGCCCCTGTGCCCGCCGCCATGGTACCCTCCTCCCGTTGAGCAACTCAGGAAAAGGGTGGGCTATAGAAAGCGCCGCAACGGGCAACCGCTGCGGCGCTTTTGATTTCAAAGGCGGAAAACGGTCGAGAATGTTCGGCCTGTGCAGCTGCGGTCTGATCGGGAAGATCGGCTATAATCAAGGGCGATGTCCACACTCGAAGATCTGCTTGACGATCTGGATGCCTCGCGCGAGGAGACGCTTATCGCGCTGGAATCATTGCCCGACGAAGCGTTCATGATGCCGGGTATCATCGGCCGCTGGTCGGTCGCCGATCTGCTCAGCATCCTCACGGCCTGGGATGCTGAGGTTGTCACCGGCCTGTTGCGGCTGAAGCAAGGCAAGCCGCCCGAGAAGCTGCTGGAGGCCGTGGCCACCCCCGGTCGCTACAATGCCGCTCGCTATCAGGAGGCCCAGGGTCGCGATCTGGACGTCATCTTCAACGATTTACAGGGCGCGCGGCTCCATCTGGAAGAGTGGCTGGGCGAGCTGTCCGAACGCGCCCTTTCCGACCCGCATCATTACAAGGCGCTGGGCGGGGTAGCCCTCAACGATATTGTCGCCAAGGCCACGTATGAGCAGGAGGCGCGCTACCTGCCGTTTCTGACAACCTTCGCCGAGCGATGGGAGCCGGAGCCGGAAGACGCCCCGCAGACCATCTCTGCCGCCGACATCGAGATCATATCCACGGACTCCGCCGGCGGATTGTCGGCCGGAAATGGGGCCGGCCCGGAAGAGCCGGACGAGAACGATGCCGGAAATGGACACGACGACTGAGATGGCCCTATCTGAGATGACCGCATCTCTGGCGCAAGCCCATGCCGCGGCTCATGATTCGGCCGTGCTGGCGGCCCACGACGGCCGGGGGATGTTGCTGCTGACCGGCAAGACACGCCTGGAACTAATCAATCGCATGTCGACGCAAGCCGTCAGCGGGCTGAAGACCGGCGAAGGCGCGGCTAC
>CAZZJN010000271.1:0-2060 GCA_964654505.1 uncultured Ardenticatenaceae bacterium
ATTCGTAATTCGTCATTCGTCACTCGTCATTCGTCATTCCCAATTCCTACCCCGCCTCCGCGTACTTCACCCGTTTCGTCTCCCGATTGCGCAGGTTGTGATCCAGCACCATCTTGCGGATGCGCAGCGACTCCGGCGTCACTTCCAGCAGCTCATCCTCGTGCAGATACTCGATCGACTCATCCAGCGACATGATATGCGGCGGCGAGAGCGCCTCCACGATGGCCGTCGGCTTGGCGCGGTGGCCGGTCAGATTCTTGGTGCGGCAGACATTGATGACCAGGTCCTCATCGCGGATGTGCTCGCCCACGACCTGCCCGGCATAGACCTCATCGACCGACGGCCGCACGAAGAACGTGCCCCGTGCCGTCAGATGCTCCAGCGCGTAGCCGCTGACCGGCCCCGACTCCAGCGACACCAGCGAGCCGAAATCGGTCTGGGCGATGTCCCCGGCATAGGGCATATAGGCGTCGAAGATGGCATGAAAGACCCCCGTGCCGCGCGTGGCCGTCAGGAACGGCTGGCGAAAGCCGAGGATGCCGCGCGTAGGCACGCTGAACTCGCCATAGACCGTGCCGTCGTCGCCATAGCGGATGTTGAGCAGGCGGCCGCGGCGCTTGCCCAGCATCTCGGCCACACTGCCCCAATAGTCGTTGAGCGCCTCCACATAGACCTGCTCGAACGGCTCCAGCCGCTCGCCGTGCTCACCGGCGCGGAAGATGACTTCCGGGCGGCCGACGGCCAGTTCGTACCCCTCGCGGCGCATCGTCTCGATGAGGATGGCCAGATGCAGCTCGCCGCGCCCCGACACCAGAAAATCGCCCGCCTTCTCCAGCTCCTCCACCCGCAGGGCGACGTTGCTCTCCAGCTCGCGCATCAGCCGCTCCCGCAGCTGGCGACTGGTGACATACTTGCCCTCGCGCCCGGCGAACGGGCTGTCGTTGATGCGAAACACCATGCGTACCGTCGGCTCCTCGACCTTGATCGGCGGCAAGGCGACGGGGTTGTTGGGGTCGGCCAGCGTGTCGCCGATGCCCACCTCGGAGATGCCGGCCACGGCCACGATGGTTCCGGCCTGCACCTCGGTCTGCTCCTGCTTCTGCAGGTCGCGGAAGGTGTAGAGCTTGGTGATTTTGGCGTTGGTTTGCGCGCCGTGGTGGTCGATGCGCGTCACCGTCTGCCCCGCGCGCAGCGTCCCCGCCGACAGACGGCCGAGGGCGATCTTGCCCACATAGCTGGAATACTCCAGCGCCGTCACCAGGAGTTGCGTCGGTCCGTCGGGGTCAACGGTGGGCGGCGGGATGGTGTCGAGGATGGTATCGAACAGCGGCACGAGGTCGGGGCCGAGCGTGGCCACAGAGAACCCGGCGCGCCCCTCAGTGGCCTTGGCGTAGATGACCGGGAAATCGACCTGCTCCTCGCTGGCCCCCAGGTCGATGAACAGGTCGAAGGCGGCGTTGACGGCGTAATCGGGCCGGGCGGCCGGGCGGTCGATCTTGTTGACCACCAGGATGATCTTCAGCCCCTTGGCCAGCGCCTGCCGCAGCACGAAGCGCGTCTGGGCCATGGGGCCTTCGACGGCATCGACCAGCAGCAGCGCCCCGTCAACCATGTTGATGACCCGCTCCACCTCGCCGCCGAAGTCGGCATGACCGGGCGTATCGACGATGTTGATCGTCACCCCGTTGTATTCGATGCTGGTGTTCTTGGCCAAAATCGTGATGCCGCGCTCGCGCTCCAGATCGTTGGAGTCGAGCACGCGCTCGGTGACCGACTGGTTGCGGCGGAAGGCGTTGGTCTGGCGCAACATGCCGTCGACCAGCGTCGTCTTGCCGTGGTCGACATGGGCGATGATGGCGATGTTGCGAATGTCTTGTCGTTGTTGCATAAGTGATAATCCGGCGGCCCTGCCGCATAGGCCCAAAAAAGCCCGGCATTGGCCGGGCACGTCTCAATTGTTATCGATCGCGGTCAGAAACCGGAGGGGATTCTACATGAAAAGCGGCCGAAAATCAAGATTCGCCCAAAACCCGCGCCATCTCGCGATAGAGAGCGCGCAA
>CAZZJN010000272.1:0-1530 GCA_964654505.1 uncultured Ardenticatenaceae bacterium
AGGTTCCCTGCATTTGGGCTCCCTGAAACTGGGTTCGCTCGTGCCGCAGACGCTCCTCGTGGGGTGCAGTCCCGGAGCGAAGATGATCGGCAAGTGGTAAGCGGACACGGCGAAGCTCCAGTCCGCCGAGGGCAACCCGCTGGCCAACCCGCCGCTGCTCGAGTCGCTGGCCTATGACCCGGTGCTGGGGCGCACCAAGCTCATCGCCGAGGCCTGGGACGCGGGCGGCCTCTATCAGGTCGGCTCGTTTCCGGCCTACGGCCGCTGGTCGGAATGGAACGGCCGCTATCGGGACGCGCTGCGCCGTTTTCTGAAGGGGGACGGCGGCATGGTGAGCGAGATGTCCCTGATGATCAAAGGCTCGCCGCACATGTATCTGGAGCGCGGGCCGACGGCGTCGATCAACTTCGTCACCTGCCACGACGGCTTCACGCTCAACGATCTGGTGTCGTATGCCGGGAAGCACAATCTGGCCAACGGCGAGGACAACCGCGACGGGGCCAACGACAACTACAGCTGGAACTGGGGGCAGGAGGGGCCGACGGACGACGCAGGCATCCTGGCCCTGCGTCGCCGCCTGATGCGCAACGCCATCGCCATCCTCATGGTCTGCCAGGGAGTGCCGATGATCTTCATGGGCGACGAGATGGCCCGCAGCAAGCAGGGCAACAACAACACCTACGCCCAGGACAACGAGCTGAGCTGGATCGACTGGCGGCTGCTGGAGGCCAACGCCGGGCAGTTCGACTTCTTCCGCCACTGCATCGCCTTCCGCAAGGCCCACCCCGCGCTGCGTCGCCGCTATCATTTGCACGAGCGGGACATGATCAGCAGCGGCCGCCCCGACATCTCGTGGCATGGGCTGCGGGCCAACCAGCCCGACTGGTCGGACGGCAGCCGGACGCTGGCCTTCATGCTGTGCGGCATGCACGCCATCCTGCTGCCCGGCCGCATGCCCGACGACCATATCTATGTGGCCATGAACATGCATTGGGAAGATCATGAGTTCGAGCTGCCCGAGACGCGCGACGGCCGCCGCTGGTATCTGTTCGCCGACACCGGCTATGACGCCCCGTTGGGCATCTGCGCCCCCGGCGACGAGCGGCTCCTGCCGTCGCAGCAGTCCATCCCGGTCAAGGCGCGCTCGGTGGTCATTCTGGTGGGACGATGAATCTGGAACCCTTAACCGTGTCCGGCGACACGGACAATTTGAGCCAATTGCTGGATTATGTCACCTTTGCCGCGGCCGGGTTTGGCCTCGACGAATCGGACGCCTGGCGGCTGTCGCTGGCCGTGGACGAGATCGCCACCAATATCGTCCTCTACGGCTACCGGCGGGCGGGCATCGCGGGCGACCTGACCATCCGGGCCGAGACCGGGGAGGACGAGTTGCGCATCTTCCTTGAAGACACCGGCGCGCCGTTTGACCCGCGCGAGTTCCCGCGGCCGTCGAACCTCGACCAGCCATTGGAGGAGCGCGGGGAAGGGGGGTTGGGCATCTACCTGGCCTTGTGGGGGGTGGATGATTTC
>CAZZJN010000272.1:1540-2035 GCA_964654505.1 uncultured Ardenticatenaceae bacterium
CGCCCGACCAACCCCCACCCGCCCCCGGCCCCCCCCGCGGCCGGGGGGGGGGGCCCCGCCCCCCCCGCGTGGGGGGTGGATGATTTCGTCTATGAGCGGGCGGGGACGGTCAATCGCAGCGTCTTTATAGTAAGGAAGAAGGCCGAATGAGGGACTGCGAACGATGACGCGAGCCTCCAGCCATTTTCTGGTCGTCACTGACGACCCGGCGCGGGGCGAGCGGCTGATTCGGCCGTTCGGCGATTGGGGCTGGGACGCGGTGGTGGTCGCCGGGGAGGCGACGGCGGCGCTGGCGCGACTGGTCGAGGGGCCGTTCGACGTGGTATTGCTCGACCTGGAGGCGGCCGAACGGGACGACCATGCCTTCTTGCGCCGGCGGCAGGCCGACGAGCGCACGGCGGCCGTTCCGGTGGTCGTCATCGCCTCGCTGCGGGTGACGCTGGAGCGGCTGGCGCGCTGCGTCGAGCTGGGCGCGGGCGACTATATCACCCATCC
>CAZZJN010000273.1:0-2001 GCA_964654505.1 uncultured Ardenticatenaceae bacterium
CAATATTACCCTTTCGTGGGTATTGGCCCTCGCGCCGGAGATCGGCCTGTTGGTCATCCTGTTCACGGTGCTGATCTACGAGCGCCTGTTCAAGCCGGCGAACCGGCGCCAACTCGGCATGTTCACGGCCTGGGGCGCGGTGGCGGTGCTGCTGCTGACCGTCGTCCTCTATTGGCTGTTCGACCAGCCCAACGCTACCCTGGGGCTGGGCGAGAGCGTCATCTGGGGCGGCATGATGCGTCACGACCTGGTGACGCTTGTCTTCCGCCTCATGTTCTTCTCCGCCCTGGCTCTGACGGCGCTGTTGTCGATGGACGTGCCGCGCCTGCAAAAACTCGAATACTACGCGCTGCTCATCACGGCCACGATCGGTTTCAGCCTCATGGCTGCCTCGGCCGACCTGATCATGATCTACGTCGCCCTGGAGACGGCCAGCATCTCGTCCTACCTGCTGGCCGGGTTCTACAGCGGCGAGACGCGCTCGTCCGAAGCGGGCATGAAGTATTTCATCTATGGCGCGTTCACCACGGCCGTCATGCTCTACGGCATGAGCCTGATCTACGGCATCACCGGCCAGACCAATATCTATGTCATCGGCAACCTGTTCAGCGGGCAGCAAATCACCGCCGTTCAGCCCCTGTTGCTGCTGGCGGCGGTGATGGTCACCGTGGGCTTCGCGTTCAAGACGTCGCTCGTCCCCTATCACTTCTGGACGCCTGACGTGTACGAAGGCTCGCCAACGCCTTTCACCGGTTTCCTGTCCACCGCCTCCAAGGCGGCGGGATTCGCCGTTTTCCTGCGCGTCTTCATGGCCGGCGTGCTTGGCCCGGCCCAGTCGACGGCCGAGTGGTGGGCCATGCTGGTGGCGATGAGCATCATCACCATGACCTTTGGCAACTTCGTCGCCATCTTCCAGAACAACCTCAAGCGCATGCTGGCCTATTCCAGCATCGCCCAGGCCGGTTATGCTCTGGTCGGTCTCGTCTCCCTGTCGCAGGACGGCTCCGGCGCGACGATGTTCTACTTGCTGATGTACATCTTCACCAACATCGCCGCCTTTGGCGTCATCGTCATCGTCAGCAACACAACCAAATCCGACGATATGAAGGACTTCTACGGCCTCAATCGCCGCTCGCCGTTCCTGGCGCTGATCATGCTGGTGGCTCTCCTGTCCCTCAGCGGCATCCCGCCCACGGCCGGCTTTTTCGGCAAGTTCTTCATCTTCAAGGCGGCTATCGACGTGGGGCTGTGGTGGCTGGCTCTCATCGCCATTCTCAACGCTTTCGTGGGCCTCTATTACTACCTGTCGGTCATCAAGTACATGTATCTGTACAATTCGGAAGAGGATGACGTAGCCATTCCCGTGTCACGCGCCGCCAAGCTCGGCCTGGCTATCTCGTCGATCATTATTATCTATCTCGGCGTCAGCGCCAATTCGGCCTTTGAGCTGACCCGACAAGCAGCCGCAGCCTTTTTCTCCGGTTAAATTGACCGGGAAATTGATTGTGATACAATGCGCAAGTTGACCTGAACAATCTGACGTGTCTCAAGATCCGAATCTCAGACAAGCGGCCGCGCTGACCAATACGGTCGGCCAGATTGGCTGCGTCACAGGATTAGTCGCCCTTGTCATCATCGGTGCCGCCTTTGGCGCCGGATGGCTTCTGGACGGCTTTCTTGGTAATGAGCGCAAGATCTTCACCGTCATTTTTATGCTCGGCAGTTTTCCGGTCACCCTGTGGGCCATGGTTCGCATCAGCCTGTGGATGATTGGAAAGGCTAACAAGACTGTCGAGAGTATTCAAAAGGAACAAAGTCAGGAAGATAAGGACAAGAACGCCATATGAAGAAGCGCTATATAATCCTTCTCCTCGTGGTGCTGATGATCGTCTTCGGATCAGTCATCGCCTACACCAAGCCCGTGCTGCCCTTCATCCAGTTGCCCGGCGAACCGTACCCGGGGACGGAAGGGATCATGCCGCAATTTTTGTTTAACAATGC
>CAZZJN010000274.1:0-1985 GCA_964654505.1 uncultured Ardenticatenaceae bacterium
ATCCACATGAAGCGGTGATTCACGACGTGAGAATCGATGATGATTATCTTCACATCGAACTGACCGATGGCCGTATTCTCTCAATCCCGCTCTGGTGGGTTCCAACGGTATATAACGCCACGCCTGAAGATCGGCTCAAGTTTGAAATTAGCCGCAGCCGAACGATCATCATCTGGGACCCGGAAAAGGGCGGCATCAACGACGAATTGCGTGTTCAGGACTATATGACGGCATAATGTCTACAAGGGGCCTGTCACACGAGGGTACGAAACGAAATCACTAACCGGGTTTCTTCCGAGAAACCCGGTTTTTTAAATGGCTCTATCAGGCTTTCCAGGTATCCTTCAAGGATACCGTCCGATTAATCACCAGCATGTCTCCCGTCGTGTCCGGGTCGACGCAGAAGTAGCCGTTGCGAACGAACTGGAACTTGTCGCCGGGCGCGGCCGTGGCCAGGCTCGGCTCCACCAGCGCGTCGGCCACGCGCAAGGAGTCTGGGTTCAGATTCTCCACGAAGTCATCGACCCCTTCTTCGGGATTGGCCTGGGTGAATAGCGGCTCAAAGAGGCGCACCTCGGCCGGGAGTGCGTGCTCGGCCGACACCCAATGGATCGTCCCCTTCACCTTGCGGCCGTCGGCCGACTGGCCGCCGCGCGACGCCGGGTCATAGGTGGCGCGCAGTTCAACGATGCGCCCGGCCTTGTCCTTGACCACGCCGGTGCAGGCGATGTAGTAGGCGTTCATCAGACGCACCTCGACCCCCGGAGCCAGCCGGTTGTAACCCTTCACCGGCTCTTCCATGAAGTCGTCGCGCTCGATGTAGATCTCGCGCGAGAAGGGGATGGGCCGTGACTCGGTGCGCGTCTTGTCCTGCTTGTAGTAAGCCACGTCGAACGTCTCTTCCTGCCTGGCCGGGTAGTTCTCGATGACCACCTTCAGCGGCTCCAGCACGGCCATGACTCGCGGCGTGCGGAGGTTCAGGTCTTCGCGGACGGCGTGCTCCAGCACGGACATATCGACGAGGCTGTTGGCCTTGCTGACGCCGATCATGTCGGTGAAATTGCGGATGCCTTCGGCCGTGTAGCCGCGCCGGCGCAGACCACGGATCGTCCACATGCGCGGGTCGTCCCAGCCGTTGACGTGGCCTTCCTTCACCAGGCGGATCATCTTGCGCTTGCTCATGACGGTGTAGGTCAAATTGAGCCGGGCGAATTCGATCTGCTGCGAGCGGGGGATGCCCAGCGCTTCCTGGAACCAGTCGTAGAGGCGGCGGTTGTTCTCGAACTCCAGGGTGCAGATGGAATGGGTGATGCCTTCGATGGAGTCGCTCTGGCCGTGGGCCCAGTCGTAGGTGGGGTAAATGTGCCAGGCGTTGCCGGTGCGCGGGTGCGGGGCGTGGAGGATGCGGTACATCACCGGATCGCGCAACACGATGAACGGCGAGGTCATGTCGATTTTGGCCCGCAGCACGCGGGAGCCTTCGGGATATTCCCCGGCACGCATGCGGCGGAACAGGTCGAGGTTCTCCTCCACCGGACGGTCGCGGTAGGGGCTGTTGCGGCCCGGCTCGGTCAGGGTGCCGCGATGTTCGCGGATCTCCTCGGCGCTCAGGTCGTCGACGTAGGCCTTGCCGTCGCGGATGAGTTGCTCGGCCCACTGATAGAGCTGCTCGAAGTAGTCGGAAGCGTGGAACAGGCGGCCGTCCCAATCGGCCCCCAGCCAGCGCACGTCTTCCATGATGGCGTCGATGTACTCCTGCTCCTCTTTCTCGGGGTTGGTGTCGTCGAAGCGCAGGTTGAACAGGCCGTTGTAGTCGCGAGCCAGACCATAGTTGAGGTTGATCGACTTGGCGTGGCCGATGTGGAGATAGCCGTTCGGCTCCGGCGGGAAGCGGGTGTGAACGCGGCCGGCGTGCTTGCCGATGGCGTTGTCTTCGTCAATGATGGTGCGGATGAAGTTGGAGGTGGTCGGTGTAGTCGTGTCAG
>CAZZJN010000275.1:0-1969 GCA_964654505.1 uncultured Ardenticatenaceae bacterium
CCAGGATGGTGGCGGTCACGTCGCTGACCTGGACGCCCGCGGGCACGAACGGCAGAAGCTGGAAGGTCACTTTGTCCCCGGCGTAGATGACGGGCACGGGGTAGAGGACGACGTCGGTATGATTCAGCGACAGGTCGGCGGCGTCCGTCGGGTCGGGCATTATCGTCGGCAAGGATTCCGGGCTGGGCGGCGGGGGCAGGGTGTCGGTGGGCAGGGCGGGCACGGTGGCCGGGTCGGTGGGGGGAACGGCTCCGGTCGCCGGAACGATGGGAACGGGGACGGCCGTCGCGACGACGGTGGACGAAGTCGCGGCGGTCGAGCCGTTGCAAGCAACCAGCCCCAGGATGATCATGGCCAGGACGACGAGCGTGATCCGGTGCATCGCGCTCGATGGTAACTGGTTGTTGTCGGTACTACTCAACGGCAATCAGTTCCTTACTCAACCCTCAGTATTCTATACGCCAACGATCGGCCGCCGTTGCAGGGGAATGGGATGTTCACTGTTTATTAAGCAACAGGAGGTTGCTTGTCTTTACCCAAACCGGCCAAACTGGCGTATAATCATCGCGTTTGTATATATAACACTTGTTGCGCCCAAAAAGCACGCTCAACAACAAAATAGTCAGGAGACCTTTGAACCATGCCGTTTAAGAATATTCAAGTGCCTGCCGGCGAAAAAATTACTTATGAGAATGGCCGGCTCCATGTGCCGGATCATCCAGTCGTCGCCTTTATCGAAGGTGACGGCATCGGCGTTGACATCACGCCCGCTTCCATCATGGTATGGGACGCCGCTGTCGAGAAAGCTTACGGCGGCAAGCGCAAGATCGCCTGGATGGAGATCTATGCCGGAGAGAAGGCGGCCGACAAGTATGACGGCAACTACATGCCCGAAGAGACTTTCGACGCCATGCGGGAGTACATCGTCGGCATCAAGGGGCCTCTGACCACGCCCATCGGCGGTGGCTTCCGCAGCCTCAATGTGACCCTGCGCCAGGTGCTTGATCTCTACGCCTGCGTGCGGCCGGTGCGCTACATCCCCGGCACGCCCAGCCCGGTGAAGCATCCGGAGAAGATGGATATCGTCATCTATCGCGAGAACACCGAGGACGTCTATTCCGGCATCGAGTGGGAAGCCGAGTCCGACGGAGCCAAGGCGGTCATCGAGTTCATCAACGGCAAACTGGGCAAGAACATTCGCGAAGGCTCGGCCATCGGCATCAAGCCGGTCTCTGAGTTCGGCAGCAAGCGGCTGGTGCGCCAGGCGATTCAGTACGCCGTCGACCACCATCGGCCGTCGGTGACGTTTGTCCACAAGGGCAACATCATGAAGTTCACCGAGGGCGCGTTCAAGAACTGGGGCTATGAGGTGGCGGCGCAGGAGTTTGGCGACTACACCGTGACCGAGGACGATCTCTGGAACAAGTATGACGGCAAGGCACCCGAGGGCAAGATCGTCATCAACGACCGCATCGCCGACAACATGCTGCAACAGATGTTGACCCGCACCGACGAGTACAGCGTGCTGGCCACGCTGAACCTGAACGGCGACTACATCAGCGACGCGGCCGCGGCGCAGGTGGGCGGGCTGGGCATGGCTCCCGGCGGCAACATCGGCGACGGCGTGGCCCTGTTCGAGGCCACCCACGGCACGGCCCCCAAGTACGCCGGCAAGGACATGGTCAACCCCGGCAGCCTCATCCTGAGCGGGGCGATGATGCTGGAGTACATGGGCTGGCAGGAAGCGGCCGACCTGGTGGCCGAGGCGATGGCCAAGACCATCCAGCAGAAGGTCGTGACCTATGACCTGCACCGGCAGATTGAGGGAGCGACGAAGGTGAGCTGCTCGGGGTTTGCGAAGGCGATTGTGGGGAATATGTAATTATTTGGGGCAAGTTTTCCAGCTTGCCGTTTGAAAGAAAAAAGGCCTCTGGGGTTTTCGGCAAACCTCAGAGGTCTTAATTTTTGT
>CAZZJN010000276.1:0-1884 GCA_964654505.1 uncultured Ardenticatenaceae bacterium
TTGGTCAGCACGACGACGTCCCCCTCGCTGAGGCCGCTGAGGATCTCGCTGGATGATTCGTTGCGCAGCCCCGTCTCGACCACGACTTCCTCGATGGTTCCGTCGGCTTGCCGAACGAGCACGAACGCCTCGCCCGTCTCGCGATTGAGGCGGATGGCCCAGTTGGGAATCACGAGGACGTTATCGAGTTCGTCAACGGTGACGGCCGCGCTGGCGCTCATGCCGGGGCGCAGGTCGGCCGTGGTCGCTTCGTCGATGTTGATCGTCACCAGATAGGTGACGACGCCCGATGTGGAGCTGGAGGTGGGGGCGATGTCGCTGACGACGCCCTGCACCGGAGTTTCGGGCAGCGCGTCAAGGGTGATGGCCACGGGCTGGCCGACTTCGACGCGGTCGATATCGATCTCGTCGACGCTGACGGTGATGTGGAAGGCGTCCTCGTTGAGGACCGTGACGGCCGGGGAGCCGGGCGCGGCTTGCTCGCCCTTGCGGATGAGGACGTTGGCGACGGTGCCGCTGATGGGGGCGATGATCTGCCCCTGACGCAGGCGTAATTGGGCCAACTCCAGGCTGGTGTTGGCGCTATCGACCTGGGCTTGCAGGATGGCGGCCTCCTCTTCTGTCGGCCGCTCCACGAGCAGATCGGCGGCGGCGTGGGCGCGAGCCAGTTGGGCTTCGGCGGCGGCGACATTGCCCTCGGCAGCCTGCACGCCGGCTGTGGCCGAGGCGATGCCGGCGTCGGCGGTCTGAATGTCGGCCGGGCCGGCGGGGTTGCGCAGGTCGGTCAGCGCGGCCTCGGCCGCGCGCAGGTTCAGGGTGGCGGCCTCCAGCGCGGCGCGGGCTTGCTCCTCGGGCGCGCCCAGACCGGGGCAAATCGTCTCTTCCTGATTGCTGCCGGGCGCGGTGAAGGTGTGGCACTCGGTGGTGCGGTTATAGGCCTCCTGGGCCTGTTTTTGTTGTTGCTCGGCGGCCGCTACCTGGGCTTCGCCTTGGGCGATCTGCCCCGCGCCGGCCCCGGCCAGCAGCTGGGCGCGTTGGGCCTGGGCCTGTTGCAGCCCGGCCTGGGCCGAGGCCAGGTTGGCCTGAGCCACCTGGACGTTGGCCTCAGCGGCCTGGATGTCGGCTCGCGACGAGGCCAGTTGGGCGGGGCTGGGCTGGCCTTCCACGCGCTGGGCCATGGTCAGCTCCTGGATGCGCAGGGCGTCTTCGGCTTGCCGGACGGACAGCGCCAGTTCGGCCGTGTCCAGTTGGGCCAGCACGTCGCCGGCGGCGACCGTCTGGCCGCGTACGGCGTTGACGTCGATGATCGTCCCGCTGAGGCCGAAGGTGAGGGTGACCAGCGTTTCAGGCTCGATGGAGCCGGTGGCGTTGACGGTCGAGGTGATGCGGTCGCGGGTGACGGTGGCTTCGCGCAGGATTTCAAACTGCTGGTTGGCGGCCGCCTGCCGTCGCTGCATGACGAAGTAGATGCCGGTGGCGACAAGAGCCACCACCAGGACGGCGAGAAGGGTGTTCCTGAGATTACGAGACATAGGTTGTTCCGGACAAAGATCGATTCAAGCTCCCGGCGTTGACACGGGGGATAGGCCGATGTTTGTTATCAAATTGCGGGTCGGGTTTCTCCGCCCAACGCCTGATTATAGGATAAAGGCGACAGGAATACAGCCTGATACTTAGCGGACGATCATATGATGCGCCACCCTCCCCGGCGGACGGCCCTGGTTCCGCTATAGCCCGCTTTACGTGCAAGATGTCAGGCGATGCCGGTTTTTGCAGGTAAATGAATTAGGGGTAGGGGCGGGTTTCAAACCCGCCCCCTACATACCAACAGGGTCAGGCAACCGGGAAGGGACGCCGCGCGTTTCCATGGAGATGGTTGCCCGG
>CAZZJN010000277.1:0-1880 GCA_964654505.1 uncultured Ardenticatenaceae bacterium
TTCTCTTTTTGAAAGTGATAGGTAGTGAGGCTGACAGCTTGTGCTACAGGTATTATACCGGTTATATCATTGGCGATTCACCTCGCATGAGCGACAATAGCCTTGCCTTGCCCGCCAACCCGCAAGGCCCGAATCCCATGACCCACCAGCCCGAACCCGCCCCGAACCCCTATGATCTCGTCATCAAAAACGGCACCGTCGTCACCGCCGACGAAGTCTTCCCGGCCGACGTCGCCGTCTCCGGCGAGACCATCGCCGCCATCGGCCGTGACCTGCGCGGGCGGCGGGAGATCGACGCCGCGGGCAAGCTGGTCATCCCCGGCGGGATCGACATCCACGTCCACCTGCAGATGCCCATCGGCCGCTTCACCTCGACCGACGACTTCCGGCACGGCACGCGGGCCGCGGCCGCGGGCGGCACCACGGCCATCGTCGACTTCGTCGAGACCGCCCCCGACGAGACGATGCTCCAGGCGCTGGCGGCCCGCCAGGCGCTGGCCCGCGACAAGGCGGTCATCGACTACGGCCTGCACATGACCATCGGCCCCGGCGACATCGCCAAACTCGACCAAGTGGCCGCGGCGCGGCAGGCCGGCTGCGGCAGCTTCAAGCTCTACATGGCCTACGGGCTGCGGCTGACCGACGGCGAGTTGCTCCTGGCGCTGGAGGCCATCCGCGACGCGGGCGGGCTGCCCGTGGTTCATGCCGAGAACTGGGACGTCATCACCACGCTCATCCGGCGCAACCTGGCCGCGGGCCGCACGACCCCCCACTGGCACCCGCGCAGTCGCCCGGCCGCGCTGGAGGCCGAGGCCGCCGGGCGCATTATCGACATCGCCGCCTGGGTCGGCGTGCCGCTGCACATCTTCCATGTCTCCTGCGAGGCCACGGCCGTCCGCATCGCCGACGCCAAGGACCGGGGGCTGCCCGTCACCGGCGAGACCTGCCCGCAGTATCTCTACCTGACCCAGGACGTGTACGACCGGCCGGGCGTAGGGGGCGCGCTGCCGGTTTGCTCGCCGCCGCTGCGCCCCGCGGCCGACCGCGACGCCCTGTGGGCCGCGCTCCGGTCGGGCGCGCTCGACCTGGTCACAACCGACCATTGCCCCTTTACCGCGGCCGAAAAAGCCACCGGACTGAACGACTACAGCGCCATCCCCGGCGGCGTGCCCTCCATCCAGAGCCGCCTGTCGCTGGTCTATGACGGGCTGGTGAACCGCGCCGGCGACGACGGCAACGACGTGGAAGACGCCCTGTGCCGCTGGGTGGACGTCTGCGCCACGACCCCCGCCCGGCTGCTGGGGTTCACCAACAAGGGGCGGCTGCTGCCCGGCTACGACGCCGACATCGTCATCTTCGACCCCCAACGGCCGCAAACCATCTCCGCCCAAACGCTGTGCGAGACTGCCGGCTGGACGCCTTACGAGGGGCTGACCCTGCGCGGCTCGCCGGTGGTCACTCTCAGCCGGGGTGAGGTCGTCGCCGAGGACGGCCGGCCGACGGGCGCGGCGGGGCGCGGCCGTTTTGTGGCTCGTTGAGATGTTTTTGGCGGACACGCAGGTGCGCCTCTACCCCATTGCCGATCGTAAGGTCGAAGCCGCGTCGCAACCTGGAAAGGTTGCGCCACAGCGGCGGAAAGGTTGCGCCACGGGGGAGAGGCAGCGTCGCAACCTGGAAAGGTTGCGCCACAGCGACGGAAAGGTTGCGCCACGGGGGAGAGGCAGCATCGCAACCTGGAAAGGTTGCGCCACGGGGGAATTGTAAAAACTTTCTGAACCCGGGTTTCCAGCCTGCATTTTGCGCTATAATGACCTCCATTCTCGCACGGAGGTAGCACTATGCGAATATTCCGGCTCCTGGCTGTCGCTGCGTTGCTGATC
>CAZZJN010000278.1:0-1850 GCA_964654505.1 uncultured Ardenticatenaceae bacterium
CAACCCGAGCAGGAGTAATCCGCCATGAGCAGTGACAGAAACAATCCGACAGAGCTTTACGATCCCATCCGGCACGGCCAGTTTGGCGACAACCCTGCGAGCCGCCGCCAAAAAACCGAAGTGCTGCGCCCGAAAGGTCCCAAGCTAATCGCCATGCTCGTCGGGGTGGAAGGCGCGCCGGGGATCGCCGGCCAGATCTTCCGCCTGGACGTCTTCGAAGGGACGACCATCGGCCGCGACTACACGTGCGACATCGTCATCGATGAGCCGGCCGTCTCGCGCCTGCACGCCCGGGTGAAGCTGGATGAGGTCGAGCGCGGCCAATATCGCTTCTTCATCCAGGACCTGGCCACGGAGAACGGCACCGTGGTCAACGGCGAAAAGATCATTAAACATTATCTGACCGAGGACGACCGCGTCACCCTCGGGCGGGCCACGCTTGTCTTCAAGCTGGTCGACGCAACCCAGGCCGGTTAACCCGGCGCTCTTTAAGGAGGCATATCATGTCCAATTTAGTACCGACGTTAAAGAAGTACCAAGTCCCGCTGATAGGTGCATTGTTGGCCTTGGTGGGGTTTTTCCTGTCGTGGATTACCGTCCCCCTCGGCGACGTCCTGGGCGGTGTTGCACCCAGCTTGTCAGCGTTTTCGCTAGCCACCCTGGGAAGAAGCGAGATACTGGGCGAATTCGCACCCGAGTCGCGTATTATCCTTCTTCTATGGCTCTTCCTCGCCATTCCGGTTATCTCCCTGATATTAGGCTTCATGGCCTTGCAGAATCCCGCGCATGAACGCATCGCCGCGCTTGGTCATTTCGCCGGCGGTCTGGTCGGATTGTCGGTGCTGTTTGCACCCCTGATCTATTTCTGGGTGTCCGAACCGGAGGCATTTGCTGCGGCCAGCGCCTTGGTTAAGCCGGGTATAGGCTTATGGTTAACGATTATCGGCTTGCTGGTGATGTTGGTCAGTGGCTACTTATTATATCTGGAGGCGCGCAAGGCGGGCGGAGCCGGGTATTATGACGCCTACCCGCAGCTCGACGCGCAACCCGTGATCCCGATCTACAGCCCGCCAATCCCCACACCCACGACGGAGTCGTCGCCGGCCATCGGGGGCGTCACGCGAGCAACCGACTTCGCCGACCTGCCGCCGATAGGAGCCCCGGCCACACCCAGCCGCAAGACCGAGGTGATCAACAAGCAACCGAAAGCCCTGGCCTGGCTGGTCGTGCGCGAAGGCGCGCGCGCCGGCCACACCTTCAACGTGGCGGAGAGCACCAGCATCGGCCGCGACGCCGACAACGACATCATCATCGACGACACGTCCATGTCCGGCCAGCACGCCAAAGTCAAGCTCGAAGAGGGCGGTCAATTCATGCTCTACGATCTGGCCAGCACCAACGGCGTATTCGCCTATGACGCCGGCAAGGGCGACTGGGAGCGAGTCTATCGCCATCCGCTGGTCGACGGTCAGCAGATCAAGCTCGGCCGCACCATTCTCTCCTTCATGCACCTGTCCCCGGACGTGCCCGGAGCGAAGTCCTAAAGTCATGAATGGACCGTGCTATCTGGCCGTCGGCCACACCAGTCACACCGGCCTTGTGCGCGAGATCAACGAGGACAGCTACCTCGTCCTCGCGCCGCCGGCCGTCTCCCCACCCGTCGACGGCCTGCTGTTGGTCGCCGACGGGGTGGGTGGGACAAATGCCGGCGAAGTCGCCAGCGGCGTCCTGGTCGAGTCGTTCCAAAAATGGTTCCGCGACAACAGCTACATCGAGCAAGTCCATTACAACCCCAGCCCCCCCGATTATTTCACGAGTGTTGATGCGTAGTTGATTGAATTGGTCGGTTT
>CAZZJN010000279.1:0-1834 GCA_964654505.1 uncultured Ardenticatenaceae bacterium
TATACCAACTGGGCAAGATCGGCGGGTTTCTACACCTTTACATCGGCCAGGAAGCGGTGACCATCGGGTCAATCGGCGCGCGTCGCCCCCAGGACCACGTGATCACCGCCTATCGCGACCACGCCCACGCCCTGGCCGTCGGCGCGGACCCCAATGCCCTGATGGCCGAGATGCTGGGCAAGGAGACCGGCGTCAGCAAGGGACGCGGTGGCTCGATGCACCTGGCCGACGTGTCCCGTCATTTCTGGGGCGGCTACGGCATCGTCGGCGGCCACGTGCCGCTGGGGACGGGGATCGCCCTGGCCGAGCAGTACAAGGGCACCGACGCGGTCGTCCTGTGCTACATGGGCGACGGCTCGACCAACATCGGCTATTTCCACGAGGCCCTCAACATGGCCGGCGTGTGGGAGCTGCCGATCATCTACATCGTCGAGAACAACAATTACGGCATGGGCACGGCCGTCGACCGCGCCTCGGCCGTGCCGGAGATGTCGGCCAAGGCCCTGGCCTACGGCATGGATCCGAAGAAGGTTGACGGCATGAACGTCGTCGCGGTCTACGAAGCCACCAAAGCCGCCATCGACGCCATCCACAACGGCAAGGGGCCGCAGTTCATCGACGCCATCACCTACCGCTATGAAGGGCATAGCATGGGCGACCCGCTGCGCTACCGCACCAAGGAAGAGGTCGCCAAGTGGCGCGAAGACGATCCCATCGGCGTCCTGGAGCGCCAAATCTTCAAGGCCAAAGCGGCCAAAAAGGAAGACCTGGAGCAGATCGACGAGGCAGTCGAGAAGGTCATCGACGAGGCCGTCGACTTTGCCGACAAATCCCCCTTTCCCTCGCTCGATTCACTGTTCGATAATATCTACGTCGAGGCCTGAGCGGCTCGGCGTGTTTAGGGCATATTACAGGAGCAAGAATGGCACTCATCACCATGCGGCAGGCGATTACCGACGCCCTGCGCGAAGAAATGCAACGCGACGAATCAGTCTTCATCATGGGCGAGGAAGTCGGCGTCTGGGGCGGAACCTATGCCGTGACTCGCGGCTTTTATGACGAATTCGGCGCCAAGCGCGTGCGCGACACCCCCATCTCGGAGATGGCCATCGGCGGCGTGGCCGTCGGCGCGGCCATGAACGGGCTGCGGCCGGTCGCCGAGTTCATGACGATCAACTTCGCCTTTCTGGCCATCGACCAGATCATCAATCACGCGGCCAAGGTACACTACATGTTCGGCGGCCAGATCAAATGCCCGGCCGTCTTTCGCGCCCCGGGCGGCGGCGGCCGCCAGCTGGGGGCCACCCACAGCCACACCCCCGATGTCATCTTCGCCCACTTCCCGGGGCTGAAGGTCGTCTCGCCCAGCACGCCCTACGATGCCAAGGGGCTGCTGAAGGCGTCGATCCGCACCGACGACCCGGTGCTGTTCATCGAGCACCACACCCTATACCAGATTCGGGGCGAAGTGCCCGAGGGTGATTATATCGTCCCTATCGGCGTCTCGGACGTGAAGCGCGAGGGACGGGACGTGACCCTCGTGGCCTATGCCCAGGGGTTGCAGGTCGCGCTGGAAGCGGCCGCCCAACTGGCCCAGGAAGGGATCGAGGCCGAGGTCGTCGATCTGCGCTCGCTGCGACCGCTGGACATGGGGCCGGTGCTGGCCTCGTTCCGCAAGACCTTCAAGGCGGTCATCGTCGAAGAGGGCTACCGCTCCTACGGCATCGGGGCGGAGATCGCCGCCCGCCTGCAGGAAGAGGTGTTCGACTACATGGACGCCCCCATCAAGCGCGTGGCCCAACTGGAAGTCCCCCTGCCATACTCGCGCGCTCTG
>CAZZJN010000280.1:0-1829 GCA_964654505.1 uncultured Ardenticatenaceae bacterium
CCCGGGCGGCCCGCCCCGTCCGTCACTTCCTGATCCCCGGCAGCCAGCTCGCCAGCCCGCGCACCATCTCCCCGGCGTGGAAATCGTGCAGCGGCCGCGACCGCCAGTTGAAGTGAATGGTCAGCAGGCGGGCGACGAAGAAGCTGGCGATGGTCAGCCAGGCCGACTCCAGGCGGCCGACGCCGAAGGTATAGGCCAGCTGCATATAGATGAAGGCCGCCACCACGACCAGCAAGGTGTTGTACTGCCCCGGCCGCAGCAGGTCGGGGATGTCCCCGGCCAACATGTCGCGCATCAGACCGCCGCCGACGCCCGACACCGTGGCCACCAGCACGATGGCCGGCAGCTCCAGCCCCCTGCTCCGCGCCAGCTCCGCCCCGATGACGATGAACATCGGCACGCCCAGCGCGTCGATGACCGAGACGATCTTGGGCAAGGTGCGGTCGCGCTGCATGCGGTTGCCGATGACCATCACCCCCAGCACGGCCACGACCAGCAGCAGCATATAGGTCGGGTTGGTCAGCACCACCGGCAGCCGCTGCAGGAACAGGCCGTCGCGCAGCAGGCCGCCGCCGAAAGCCGACACGAAGGCGATGACGAACACGCCCACGACGTCGAACCCCTTGCGCCAGCCGACGATGGCCCCCGACGTGGCCCACAGCAAAATGGCGACATATTCAAAAGTGGTGGGGACCTGGAATTGTGTGTTCATAAGGTGTTGGGTGATTGAGGTCTGACGGCACGGCCGAACCCGGCGGCCGCTCGTCGTCCGTCACTCCCGAAATATCATCTCGCGCACGTCGCCGAGGGTCATCTCCACCTCAGCCAGCGTGTGGCGTTCCAGAAATTGGGCCAGCAAGGCCAGCGCCAGACCGAACACTTCGCTGCGGTTGGCCCCAAAGGCGGCGTTGAGCGTGCCGTGGACGCGCCCCAGCTCCAGCACCTGCTGCGGCGACAGGCGGATGCTGGTCCACTTCTCGGCCGGGGTGCGGTTGGGCAGCGGCAAGTCCCACAGGAGATAGAGCGATTCGAGGTCGGTGACGCCCTCGGGGATCTCGCGCGTGCGGCCGACGACGGCCGAGCGCAACGCCTCGACCCGCGCGGTCAGCACCGAGACGGCCAGGTCGGGCAAATCGGCGCGGCCGAGGGACGCCGGCAACTGCCCGGCCAGCGTGTCCATCGCCGCCTTCTGCGCCGGGTGCAGCGTCACATAGACGTTCTGCCGAGCCACCATGCGACGCGGCCGCCCGCGGCGCGGCTTGTCGCGCAGCAGCTCCTTCAGCGTGCTGACATGCGGCTCCTCTTCGGGCGCCTTGTCCCTGGCGCGGTCCCTGCTCTTCTCCGTCTTCATCTTCTATCGCAAGGCGCTACGACCCTCTTCATTCCTAATTCCTAATTCCTAATTCCTAATTCCTAATTCCTCATTCGTCATTCGTCATTCGCCACCCGCTCCCCCCTGCCGATAGCCGCTGTGGGTCTCCAGGAACTTGTCGACAAACGCCCCATCGATATGCGGGCCGCCGGTCACCAGCAGTTCCAGGCACAGATGGAGGCACAGCAGGCAAATGGAGCGCGGATAGCCGCGCGTCTCGCGCCAGATGGGCAGGACGGCATCGGGCAGGAAAAGCGGCGGCTGGCGGCCGTCACGCCCCGCGGCCAGCAGGCGATACTCGATCAGCGCCGCCGTGTCGTCGGGCGCCAGCGGGTCGAGCGACGATCGGGTGGCCACGCGGTCGTTGAAATCCTTCGACTGGCGCAAATTGATGTCCAGTTCTGGGCGGCCGAGCAGGATGAGCTGATAGGCCTTACCGCCGCGCGGGTCGCGGAAG
>CAZZJN010000281.1:0-1823 GCA_964654505.1 uncultured Ardenticatenaceae bacterium
GATAACCCGCGCCATCTTCCAGCTTGCTTTTGCGCGACCCGCCGCGCGGCTTCGGCCTCGTCCAAATCGGAGAGCGCCTCGGTGACGATGTCGCGTTCGATCCCTTTCTGGCCCAGTTCCTGGAGCAATGCCAGGCGACTGCGTGGCCGGAAGGTCTCGCGCTGCTCCACCCAATAGGTGGCGAAGGCATCGTCATCGATCAGCTTCACATCGGTCAGGTCATCGATAATATTTTTAATCGCTTCGTCGTCATACTGGTGACGGCGAAGATAACGCGAGATCTCGGCCGAGCTGTACGGCCGCCGGGCCAACAGGCGCAGGACGCGCTCGCGGCCACGATGGATCTCGTCGCGTTTATCCAGTTGTTCCAGTTCCGCCTGGGTGATCTGCCGTCCGATCTGTAGACCGGCCGCGACCTCCAGCGCCAACCCGCAGGCAAAGTCGCCGTCGATGAAGACGTTGACCCGATTGGGGTCCTTCACCTGCGTAGTCAGAGCGGTAATCGTCCCCATGCTATAAACGAAAAAAGCCGTGGCAACAGGCCACGGCTAGCGATCGGGCATCTCAGGTCTTTCGACCGGTTGTCAATAAAGTTCCACCCGTTTAGGGGCGGGGAACCCTTCCAGCGAAGAGGCGAATTAACACAGCGACAGTGTACGTTGCGATAAATACAGAATATTGAACCTTGATGGTGCGCCTTGGGAAAGCAAACCTGTCGGTCGTAACATCAAATGATTATTTCCATCCCGAGGTAACTCCCATGACTCCGAATGTGGAGGCCACGGGTTTGGCCCGGGTTTATCTATCCAAATCAACAACCATCCTGTATGCAATGTCAGTCTGTAACGCGACCAGCTAAGCTTTTCGGGTTGTTCCTTATCGACTAATATGCCGTCGGCCCTCTGCGAGGGCATCATACTAGCGGTGGCAATAGCCGTTATTATGCGATCAATATTAATAATCCAGTTCACGAGCCGCTAATCGGCCCGGATGGCCGGCAAACCGGCTGACTGGCGAATCTGGCTTTCCAGGTCAAACAACATTCCGGGATTTTGCGCCAGATAGACTTTGGCGTTCTCCCGTCCCTGGCCCAGAAGTGTATCCCCATAGCGAATGAAAGCCCCACGTTTGTCCAGCAGATTGCGATCGATAGCCAGGTCGAGCACATCGCCGGTCCTCGAGATACCCTCGTTATACATGATGTCGAACTCGCACTCGGTGAAGGGTGGGGCGACCTTGTTCTTCTTGACCTTCACCCGCGTCCGGTTGCCGATGACGTCGTTGCCGGCCTTGATGGCCTGGATGCGGCGGATGTCCAGTCGCACCGAGGCGTAGAACTTCAGAGCGTTGCCGCCGGTGGTCGTCTCCGGGCTGCCGAACATGACGCCGATCTTCTCGCGCAATTGATTGGTGAAGATGACGACGGTGTTGGTTTGCTTGATGGCGCCGGAGAGCTTGCGCAAGGCCTGGGACATCAGGCGGGCTTGCAGGCCGACATGGGTATCGCCCATCTCGCCCTCGATCTCGGCGCGAGGGACGAGGGCGGCCACGGAGTCGATGACGACGACATCCATGGTGCCGGAGCGGATGAGGGCGTCGGCGATCTCAAGAGCCTGCTCGCCGGTGTCGGGCTGGGAGACGTAGAGGTTATCGATGTTGACACCGCAGCGCGCGGCATAGGTGGGGTCGAGGGCGTGCTCCATGTCGATGAAGGCGCAGATGCCGCCGCGCTTCTGGGCTTCGGCGACGATGTGCTGGCAGAGGGTGGTCTTGCCGGAGGATTCGGGGCCGTAGATCTCGATGATGCGGCCGCGAGGCACGCC
>CAZZJN010000282.1:0-1742 GCA_964654505.1 uncultured Ardenticatenaceae bacterium
AAGATCTGTTGCAGGAGAGCGGACAACCTGTGCCCCCGACGCTGGCGATCCAGTATCTCGACCAGATCGCCGGGGCCGTCGACTTCGCCCATCAGCGAGGCATCATCCATCGCGACATCAAGCCCAGCAATATCCTGCTGTCGAAAGACCGCCGCAACGCCTGTCTGACCGATTTCGGCGTGGCCAAGCTGACGGGGCAGGCGACCAAGACGGAATACGGCACGCTGATCGGCACGCCGGAATATATGTCCCCCGAGCAAATCCTGGGCCACCCGGTGGACGCGCGCAGCGACATCTACAGCCTGGGCGTCACCGCCTACCACATGCTCACCGGCAAGCTGCCCTTCGACGGCATGGCCGTATCGGTGCTCTATAACCATGTCAACACGCCGCCGCCCTCCGTGCGCAGCGCCAACAAACGTCTGTCGGCCGCGCTCAACCGGCCGATCGCCAAAGCCCTGGACAAACAGCCCGATCGCCGCTATGCCAGCGCAGCGGCCTTCGTCGCCGACCTGCAGCAGGCCATCGGCATGCCGAGCCGGGCCAAGGCCGCGCCCAAACCGCAGCCCGCCCGTCCCGCTCCCTCCCGGCGGATGATCTGGGCGATTGCGGCGCTGGCGCTGGTCGTTGTCGCGGCCATCTTGCTCACGACGCGCGGCGGCGAGCCGATCACGGTCATCGTCACCCGCAACGTCACCATGACGCCCGTTCCGGGTGCGGTCGCCGCTGCGATGGTCACCTCCACCATCGCGCCGACGCCCAGACCGACCTCCACAGCCCGGGCCGGAGCGGCCGCCACCCCCGGCGCAACGGCGACCCGCGCAACCGCCACGCCCCGGAAAACCGAGGCCCCACCACGAGCCACCGAGCCGGAGACCGAGAAGCTGCGGCTGTTGTCGCCGGTGGATGGAGCCAACATCCCCGGCGATCGAGGTCTCGGTCAGGTATTCAGTTGGGAGTTCGATCGGGCCGTGGCGGCCAACGAATCTTTCGAGCTGCGCTTCTTTCCGGTGGAGGGCGGCGGGTATCTCGCACCCTTCGGCTGGCGCAAGGAGAGCCGCATCAGCGACATCAACCTGAGCGCTTTGCCGCCGGGGAGCTACAATTGGGTCGTCGCCGTGGTTCGCGGCGTCGATGGGAATTGGGAGGCCGATGTCATCGTCAGCCGGCCGTTTCGGCTCACCTGGGGCCAGTGACATCGAATCATCGGTTTAATCATGCAAGGTTCAGCACTCTCTTCACCTCATGACCCGCGCCGCTTCGGCGCCGCCAGCGTCGCCGGCCACCGGCCGACCAATCAGGACGCCTGGATGGCCGGGCCAATGGGTGGCCCGATCGAGTTTTACGTCGTCGCCGACGGGGTGGGGGGGCAGGAACAGGGCGCGCTGGCCGCCCAGACGGCCGTCGACGTCGCCCTGCGCGCCTTCCAGGACCATTGTGCCGCCGGCGGCGACGCACCGACTGCCCTTAGTATCGCCGTGGCGGCGGCCAACCGTGAAGTCTATGCCGTGGCGCGCCGGATGGGGGTGGAGCGAATGGGCTGCACCCTGGTGGCCGTCGCCCTGACCGCCGGACGGCTGGATGTGGCCCACGTGGGCGATGCCCGCGCCTATCTGCTGCAAGGCCCGCGCCTGTACCCGCTGACCAAGGACCATACCTGGATCCAGGAGCAGGTCGACCGGGGCACCATCACCCCCCAGGATGCCGCCCGCCACGAGTTTCGCCACATCGTGCAGCGTGTG
>CAZZJN010000283.1:0-1738 GCA_964654505.1 uncultured Ardenticatenaceae bacterium
CTCCAGGCGCTGGCCTATGCCGCATGGCGTGTTGAAGAGGTCGAGTTCCCCCTGGGGTTTTGATTAATGTGATTTACAACCATTCCTCATCGATCAGTTGCCGTAACGCAACCCGTATCACTTTTTCGTCGATACGGAAGCCGTGGGCCTGAATGTCTTTTATGATAGGGACTGCTGCGGGAATCAGGCCATGACGGCGCGCACGAACTATGACGCCTAATGTCCCGATGACCGGGATTGAAAAGGTTAAGGCACAGCGTCGAGCCATATTGTCGTCAATGACCGCCCTCCAACCGATGTTAGCGGATGCATAACTAAGAACGGCCGTTTCTCCGGCACCTAAATCCCAGTTGACAATATTCGGATTTGACTCGATTTCGACTATAGTCAGATTGGATGTGGCCAGAAATTGGCGCGCCGGGTCGTCTTCAGGCCCAACATTGATTTCGTCCACAACGGCTTGTGGAACGACGAGCTTTTCCGGCAGGAGCGTCAACAGATGTTGACGACCGATTTTGGCGAGAATGATCAAGGGTGACGCATTGACAACCCATTGATCATTCATAACTGCTTTCGCGAATCAGCTCCTCGGCTGAGGTCTGAAAGGGCGACACGGCGAAGCGCGACAGCGACGCCAGAAATTCCGCGCGGGAGAGGCCGGCTATCTCGGCCGCTTTAGCCTGTGAAACCTGGCCGGTTTCATACCACTTGGCCGCCGCCGCCAACCGCATCTCCTGCAGAAAGGCTTCCGGCTCCTGTCGCAAGGCGGAGAAAACGCTGCCGGGCATCTCCAACGTGAGCAATACCGTATCGTCCATGGCGAGTATTATACTATATTTTCCCCTTGTTTTGATGTTTGGTCGGGGGTAATTTGCCTGCCGGCTCGCCTTCTTTCACTGCAAATTCCACAATCCGAGATTCCGTGTTCGCATCCCATCCTCAACCACCGCCCCCCAATTCGACCAGGGCTGCGGCGGCTGGTACTTGCCCTTGGCGGCGTCGTACTCTCCCTCCACGCCCGTCAGCACGGCCATCGAACTGGTCGCAGCCGCCTTGACCCCGTCGTCGGTGGCACGGGAGCCGAGGAAAAAGTCGTTGCCCGGCCAGGAGACGTGGTCCCAGGCGACGATGCTGGTCAAAGTGCAACCCGAAAAGTCGTCGCCTTCCTCCTCATAGGCGGTCGGGCGGCAAAGCTGTGACTTCGCCCCGTTCCCCGGAGCCGTGAGCGGCCGCACCATGAACGAGATGCCGTGGATCTCCTGGCGCGCGTCCCGGCACTCGTTAAACGTGTCGTAGCAGACGGCCTTGATGTTGGGGAAGGTGGCGCCATGGTCGTCAAGGAAGCGCTGCAGGACCGCTTGCAATTGCTCGCCGAGTTGGCCGCCGAAGGGTCCCGCGAACTGCCCGCAACCGAGGCCCGGCACGGTCACGAAAGCGGGCCGCGCGCCGGATGCACGATCATTCGCGAACCGTCCCACCGACCACTGCGCATTTTGTCCGCCCGCCGTTAGCCGCGGAGCAATCTGATACCCATCACCAACGCCCAAATGGCAAACAGCAATTGCGAGATGGCACGGATGTAACTAAGGAAGCCAAGGAACGGATAAAGCCCGCCCAGCAAGCCCAGTATACCGCTGATCAAAGCCAGCCAGCCCATCCAGCGCGGCCACCCCGGCGTCTTCAGCAAGGCCCGGCCGAACAGCAATCCGGCGATGGCGACCATCACGCCGGACCACAA
>CAZZJN010000284.1:0-1720 GCA_964654505.1 uncultured Ardenticatenaceae bacterium
AGCGTGCCGATGACGCGATCCATATCGACCACCACCGGCGCGGCCAGGTGGGGGATGCCGTTGTAGCCGGTCAGTTCGACGCGCTTGGGGTCGACCATGACCAGTCGCAGGTCGTCGGGCGTGTTCTGCAACAGCAGGCAGGCGATCAGGCCGTTGACGCAGACCGACTTGCCCGAACCGGTCGTTCCGGCGATGAGTACGTGGGGCATGGCCGCCAGATCGGCGACGATGGGTTGCCCGGCTACGTTTTGGCCCAGACCGATGCGCAGCGGCGACTTCATCCGGCCGTATTCGGCCGATTCGACCACGTCGCGCAATGAGACCAGCGCCTTGGCGCTATTGGGCACTTCGATGCCCACATACCCCTTGCCGGGCACAGGAGCCTGAATGCGGATGGAGCGGGCGGCCAGCGCCAGGGCCAGGTCGTCGGCCAGGCCAGCGATCTTGCCGACCTTGACTTTCGTCCGCTTGCCGCCGCGCTGGATAACGTAATTCGGCTCCACCCCGAACTGGGTGATCGTCGGCCCCTGGTTGATCTCCACTACCGTCGCCGGCGCGCCGAAGCTCTCCAGCGTTTGTTCAATGACCTCGACTCGCTCGCGAATGGAGGTGCTGTTGACATCGATGTCGGTGCCGGATTCGAGGATGTCGGCCGCGCGGGGCAGCGTCCATATTGAGCCGGCGGTCGCGGCCGAAGAGACGGCGGGCGTGTCGGCGCCGATGAAGACCGGAGGTGGCGCGTCCTTCTGTCCCCGCTTTGCCTTCTCGCGAACGGGGGGCTGAGCAGATTTATCCGGTATCGGCGCTGTGCCGGCGGTTTTGGCTCTGGCCGGAGGATCGTCGGGGATCAGGCGTGGTTGAGCCGGGTCGGGCGTCGTGGCCGGTCTTTCGCGGCCGGGATTGATGCGCACTTCGCGCCCCGCCGGTTCCGCGCCGGTGGACGGCCGCGGCTCGCGCGACAGCCAGCCGGAGAAGCGCTCGCGCGTTAGGCCCGACGCCAGCACGATCCCCGCCAGACCGACGACGACCAGGGTCACGATCGCGCCCAGATCGCCCAACATGCGGATCAGCGCTGTGGCGAGGAGCGAACCACTGTAGCCGCCGCCCTTGCCCGCCGCGGCCACGGCGTACAGGTCGGCATAGGCCGAGTTGCCCTGAAAGGCTACCATCGAGGCGATGGCCAGGAAGACGAGCAGGATGACGCCGGAACCGAGCAAACGGAAGTAAGGCAGTTCCGGCTCCTGCTCCATGCCGCGCAAGACGAGGAAGGCGCCGATGCCGCCGGTGATGATGGGAATGATGATGCGGCCGATGCCGAAGCCCAGGGCGGCTATGCCCGACAGCCATTGGGTGAATTGCCCCTGATTGGGGGAGAGGAGGCTGAGCGTCAGAACGGCTGTCAGGAACAGGATGATGATGCCCGTCAACAGGCTGCGTTGGCCGTCGTTGAGGCGTGGCCCCGGCGACGGCTTTTTGGCCGGTGATTTTCGGGGCTTGTTGGCGGGCTTGGGGGTAGCCGTCTTGCTCCGTGAACCGGTCTTGTTCTTGGTGGTGGCGCTGACCTTGCGCGTGCTGCCCGGCCGGTCGTTGTTCTTCCCCGTTGCCATAGCTCAAATGTTCCTGCGCGCTCATTATAGCATAGGCGTACCAATTCGACACAGGCCCGCAGGGTTTTTCAGTAGTCGGTGAAAATAAGGAAAGTCACCTCTTTTTGGTAAAG
>CAZZJN010000285.1:0-1657 GCA_964654505.1 uncultured Ardenticatenaceae bacterium
CCGACCTCGATTTTTGACCAGTCGAACGGAGCCTCGATAAGCATCAGGACGCTTCTCAAGGGCTTGGGTAAAAAGGGGATCACCGTCCGGGCGTTGAACGCCACAGCCTTCGACCATCCCGATGGCGCCAAGCTTCTGAATTCCATGATCCAGCAGCCGCTGAAAGACGAGCGCGGATTTATCGTCAAGCATGGAGACAACTACGTCACCACGCTTAGAACCGCTCATCCGGATCGTCGGCGGATGACACCGCGTGAGGAGCATTTCTTCTTTGCAACCTTTTGCCGGGCCCTTGAGGATCTCAAACCTGACGCCATCGTGACCTGGGGCGCGGGTGTGCTTGACCTGCTGATAATGGCCGAAGCCAAACGACGCGGCATTCCTGTCGTATTTTACCTGGTCAGCAATAATTACAACGATCCGTACTGGAAGCGGGATGTTTCCCATTTCGTCACGGATAGCGAGGCGACGGCCCAATACTACAAGACGTCACAGGACCTTGACGTTGTGCCCGTGGGAAAGTTCTTTGATCGGGAGGACTTCGTCACCGCACAGCGCGATCCGCGCTATATAACTTTTGTCAATCCGCAGGCGAACAAGGGCACGTCCCTGTTCGCGCAACTGGCCTTGATGGCGAAGGATCAATTGCCGGATACTCGCTTCCTCGTCGTCGAATCCCGCGGAAAATGGCCTACGGCCTTGAGCGCCATGGACCTCGATCCGCAGCTGTTCACGAATGTGGACATGGCGCCCATCCAGGACAGCATGAGGGCTGTATATGGAGTGACACGCACGCTCCTGGTGCCTTCCTACAAAATGGACTCTGGACCGCGTGTCATCGGAGAGGCTTTGATCAATGGCATACCCGTCCTGGGAAGCAATCACGGAGGCATTCCGGAAAATATAGGCAGGGGCGGACGAACCTTCGATATTCCCGAGGAATATCGAGAAAGCCGCAAGGGACTGCCGCCCGAGGCGATCGTCCAGCCCTGGCTCGACGAGATCAAGCGGCATTGTTCCGACGACGCCTATTATGGACAATTGTCGGAGGAAGCCCGGACCGAGGGGCAGAAGTTCGACCTTGATAAATCCCTCCAGCGTTTCCTTGCGATATTCCAGTAGAGTCTGGCTCACCCCTTACGGCTGGGTGAGCTTGTTGGCTCGGGATGCAGGGAGGCATTGCGCAGAACGGGTGGGGACCGCGTCTTTGATCCGGGGAATGTTCCTCATTCTCGTTCTGACGATTTTTGGCCAGTCCAGTCTCGCCGCGGGTCTCACACCGGTCGGCGAAGTCGACCCTGGTTCGCCGCTGGCGAGCTTGGGCCGGGTGCATAACGGAACCGGATCCTATTGCACCGGAATCTTAGTGGCGCCGGATCTGGTCCTTACCGCAGCCCATTGCCTCTACAATCGTCGAACCGGGCGATGGTTGGAGCCGGCTTCCATTCATTTCCTGCTCGCCTATCACAAAGGGAATTATGCGTTTCACTCGATTGCCGAAGCTTATTCCACCGGGGGTGCGGAGCTTCGGGATGAGGGGCCGGCGCTCGACAAGGACTGGGCATTGGTCAGGCTTCATCGAAGTCCGCCAGCAGAATACAGGCCCATCGAGCCGTCCAGCGTGGGTCCTGCCGGACGGCTCTTTCGGGCCGTCGGG
>CAZZJN010000286.1:0-1652 GCA_964654505.1 uncultured Ardenticatenaceae bacterium
ATCAGTCTGGCGACCTGCGGCAAAACGGAAACCCACCTGCAACTGCAGGTCGTCGCTCTTCTCTTTGGGTGCCGGATCGGCTTGGCTAGAACCGGAAGCGAAGGAGTAAGCGATGGAAGAGCTTCGAGCGACGAAAGCGAGATGCAGCCAGCCAGGCAGCGCTCGGCCAACCAGATCGTGCGCCTCATGGCGATATGAAACTCTGTGCTAGATCAGCGGGGATCAGACGTTGAGAAACACCAATTGGTATGACCCGCGAAATTCACGAGGGCCAGCCGACTGGAAATGGCGCCAAGCTATTGGCGCGTTCATCCTGGCCATAGGCCTGGTCGGCTACGGGATCGTCATCGGGCAGTCGCACACGTTTACACCGTGCTAAAAAAATCCCCCCCAAGTTTACAAAACGTTGCTCCGGCTCACCGATAGCGCCTCACATCGCTCCTCTGAAGCGCGTGGACCCCACGTAAAAGCTGCTGAATTCGCTACGTTGTTTCCACAAGTTTCCACAAGTTTCCAGAATAGACTGGATTTCTGTTTTTCCGTGGAAGGATCGGGCAGTGTTCTCGGCCCTGTCCTAGGTGCAGGCTTGTCGAGTTCCGATCAGCACCTGATTTTTGTGCCGGCCTGGCTCTCAAGCACGAATATATATTCGTGCTTGGATTGCCTGGGCTTTGACAGACTGCCGGACGAAACATCCCGAGCTTGGAGGCAGGATGAGCAAGGAATGAACTCTGGGCAGGCTTCGGCTACCAAATTGCTGGCTATTCGAAAGATCTCCAGGGAAACATCGCCAACCTCGACTTTGCACTGCCGTCCCGCCTGGGAGGCACCTCTTCACTCCTGTCAGCCTATCCCTTTGCGGGTAAAAACAGGGGCCGTTTCAACGCTCATTTGACAAACCACTTACCCCCGATCCAATCATGACCCGCTTTACACGCTCTATCACCGACCTTCTCAGGGGCCTTGTCGACAGACCTTCCCCGCTCCCGGACCCAGCCCGGGGTCGATATGGACTGACCCTTGAAGCTGAGAGATTCCTGACGCCCGAGGTGTCAATCGCCTCGAAAGAGCTGCGGACGCTCAAGCCAGTCGATGAAGAACAGTTCTCGGCCGTTGCTCAACTGGCCTTGCCACGGATGTCGGAACTACCGTTCGGACCGCAGAATGACTATCTAAGGGATCACTGGTCCCGGTTCCTTGAACTCGCCAATGTGACGACAATCCTGGCGAACAAGCTCCGGACGGAAACGCCGAAGATACTGGATGTGGGGATGAGCGTTAACACGCTGATCCTGCAGGAATTGCTGCCGCGAGCGACGCTGGTCGTTCTCGACAGACCAGACGTTGTGCTGCCGTCCAACTATCCGATCCGATTGTACACGATGGATCTGACGGACCCATCCCTGGACGAGATGAATATTGGGGAGCGATTCGACGTGATCCTCTTTGCCGAGGTCATCGAGCATCTCTTGGCCGACCCCGTCCGTGTATTGCGGTTCTTCGTCCGCCACCTGACGCCTGGCGGCCGCCTCGTGGTCACCACCCCGAACTTCTTCGCACGTCATCACATCCTCGCCATGGAGGCGCGCCGGAACCCACAGCCGGTCTTCAAGTCCTTTTACACGCGAGAAAACGCGAACGCCCACCATGTC
>CAZZJN010000287.1:0-1647 GCA_964654505.1 uncultured Ardenticatenaceae bacterium
GCCGTCGATGAGCGCCTCGGGCCGCGGCGGGCAGCCCGCGACGTAGACATCGACGGGGATGATCTCATCCACGCCCTGGACAATGGCATAGTTATTGAACACACCGCCGCACGACGCGCAGTCACCCATGGCGATGACCCACTTGGGGTAAGGCATCTGGTCATAGAGGCGCCGGATCACCGGGGCCATCTTGCGTGAGACGCGCCCGGCCACAATCATCAGGTCGGATTGGCGCGGCGACGGCCGATTCAGCTCCATGCCGAAGCGCGAGAGGTCGTAATGAGCGGCCTGCGTGGACATCATCTCAATGGCGCAGCAGGCGAGGCCAAACAGTATCGGCCACATGGCGTTGCTGCGGCCCCAATTCACGACATCTTCCAGGCGATAGGTGACGACGCCCAGACTGCCGGCTTTTTGTTCTATTCCCATTCCAGGACTCCTTTCTTCCAGACCCACAGGTCGCCGATGATAAACATGGTCATAAAGATGAGCATGGCTGCCAGCCCGAAGTAGCCGAGGTTGCGAAACGTGACGGCCCACGGCACGAGCAGGATGATGTCAATGTCAAAGAGGATAAACAGCACGGCGATGCGATAGAACTTCACCGGCAGGCGTCGTTGGGCCTCGCCGACGGCCGTCATACCTGACTCATAGGGGGCCAGGGCGCGCGCGCTCTGGCGCTTGGGCCCCAGGCTGAGGGACAGGATGGGCAGCAGCAAAGCAAAAAAGATAGCGACGCCAAGTAAAACGGCGACCGGCAGGAAATCGATAAGCGTTTGTTCCATAATCGCGCTCTGTTGTTGCGGGTAGAATGGCGGGATCTCGCAGCAACCCTGACGGAATCATAATCCCACCGCGCGAGATATGCCAATAAATACAACAGTTGAGAGAACTCAGGCGTCTCTCACGGTGTGAATTCTATCACAAGTAACTTACAGGCCAAGAATTGAATTGTTAATCGTGGTTAACCGTTTTTCCCTTGACAATCAGCGCTCCTTGACTCTACTTCATCCCTTGAATTATAATTCAGTCAAGGAGAGTACACATGGCTATCAGATCGGCAATTACCGGCAAGAACCAGATCACCATCCCGGCGGCGATTGTGCGCGAGCTTGAATTGGAGCCGGGGATGCAGCTGGAATGGGAAGTTGATGAGGGCCGCGCTGTGATTATCCGACCGGTCGAATCGCGCGGGGAACTCGCGCGACGACTGCAGGGGAAGTGGAAACACATTTTCCCGCCGGATTCTGATCCAATCGGCGATCTGATACGGGAGCGTGTCGAAGAGGATTTCGATTAATAATGCTCACCCACATATTGGACACTTCGGCATGGGTGGCTCATATTAAAGATGAGGCGGGTGGAGACGAGGTCACGATTCTTTTCAACGATAGCAAAACGCGCATCGGCATTTCAGTATTAAGCCTTGTAGAGATCCACGGGATTTTGAAAACGATTGGCAGAGAGTCCGAACTGAGCGATATCGTTGAAAATTATCGATCACTGTTCGCTGAAATTGTCCCTGTCGATGAGGACATAGCCTTTCGCGCGATCACCCTCCGTCAGGGCAGTTCACCGCGACTTCCCGGAATCGACGCAATCATCGCCGCAACAGCCGCGCTGCAGGGGGCGGTCCTCGTCCATCGC
>CAZZJN010000288.1:0-1633 GCA_964654505.1 uncultured Ardenticatenaceae bacterium
CCGTGGTCGGCCTGACCCGCACGACGACGATCGTCGTGATCGGTCTGATATGCCAGGCTCTCGACACCGCCCACGCCCAGGGCGTCTTCCATCGCGACATCAAGCCGGAGAACATCCTCTTTACTGGAGCCGGCGTCGCCAAACTGGGCGACTTCGGCATCGCTCGTCTCACAGGCATGCGCCGGATCACCCTGCAGGGCATGATCGTCGGCACGCCGGAGTATATGTCATTCGAGCAGGCCAAAGGGCATGAGCATGATTCGCGCAGCGACCAATACTCTCTGGGCGTCGTCGCCTATGAGATGCTCACCGGCCGCCCGCCGTTCATCGCCCCCGATCCGCTGGCCGTCGTCGAAAAGCATCTGTCGGAAAAGCCCGTTCCGGTGCGCCGGATCAACCCCGGCGTGCCGGCCCAGGTGGAGAGTGCGGTCATGCGCACCCTCAACAAGGACAAACAGCGCCGATTCCCGACCATGAACGACATGGCCGTCGCGATGGGGTATAGCCACAAGGCCCCGTCGGGCATCCTGTCGCACGTCCAGTCGCTGATCCAGCCGCGCGGCGAAGCGCAACCCCGCCTGGTCAACCTGATCACCGGGCAGTCGTGGCCGCTGACGCTGCCGGCCGAGCTGGGGCGACCGATGCTGGGCGAATCAACCATATCAGGCCGCCATGCCGTCATCCGCCGGCACAACAACACCTATACCATCCAGGATCTCAACTCGCGCAACGGCACCTTCGTTGAAGGCGCCAGCATCTCATCCATCACTGTGCTCTCTCCGGGCGCCCGGATACATCTTGGCCCGGTTCCCTTTCAATTTATCGTCGACGAGTCGCCCATATCCGGCAGGCGACTCACCTAACATTCGCTGGAGGTTTATCGTGAACGATTTTATGTTAACCTGGTATGATTGGGGCGCGTTCGTCGGCGTCTTTATGGCCGCCGCCATCGCCATCTACATTTTCTTCGATTCGCAACAATTAGCGCAAGGAACGACCAGTGTGCCGCGCGCGCTCAGCCTCGGAGGCCTGCTGTTGACGTTGCCCAGCCTCTATAATCGGCTGACGCTGGTCGAGCGACTCTCCGATAGCCTGCTGACCGGCGAGGATAACTTCGAACTCTTCTTCTATCTGGCACTGGCCGGACTGGTCCTCAGCATCGTCGCGCTGATCTATTATGTGACCAGCGTCCGCAATGTGCCGGAGCCGTACATCCCGCCGCCTCCGCCGCCGCCACTGCCGCCCACGCCCGCGCCGATGCCGGCCGCGCCGCGCCCGCTCGACCCGACGCGCCCCGTGCAGCAGGAGCCGTCGCCCAAGGGCTGGCTGGTGATACGGCAAGGGCCGCGCGTGGGCCAGCAGTTCGGCCTGGGCATGTCAAGCCCCAACGTCATCGGCCGCGACCCCAACAAGGCCGACATCATCATCGATGAGGACTCCGTCTCCCGCGAGCACGCCCGCGTGCGCTTCGAGAACGGCCAGTTCATCCTCTATGACATGGCCAGCACCGGCGGCACCTATGTCAACGGCAACATGGTGCAGCGTCAGATGCTCTATGACGACGACAAGATCCGGCTGGGTCGCGTCGAAATGACATTCAAGAGGGTCAAGTAAACCAAGGCCGGGGCGCGAC
>CAZZJN010000289.1:0-1612 GCA_964654505.1 uncultured Ardenticatenaceae bacterium
GAAGCCCTGGCCCAGCTCGGCCGCGGCCTATCGCCGGTCGTGATCGTCGATGGCGCGCCGGGCATCGGCAAATCGCTGTTGCTGCGCGAGCTGGCTCGCAAGGCGGCCGCGGCCGAACCGTCGCCGCTGCTGCTGTCGGGCTACGGCGAATCCGTTGAACGCTCCACGCCCTACTTCGCCTGGCGGCCGATCCTGGAGCGACTGTTGGCCGAACCGGCCACCGGAGATCAGGAAACGTCCGTCGCCGCCCGGCAGGAGGCGCTGCTGGGTCGCCTGTCGCCGGAGTCGCGACCGCTGGCCACGCTGCTCACCACCATCCTGCCCCTCGACCTGCCGGAGACCGAACTCACCGGCCAAATGACCGGCGAACTGCGCCAGGAGCACACCCAGCGACTGATACTGGAGCTGCTGTGCGGCGCGGCCCAATCCCGGCCGGTGGCGCTGGTTTTCGACGACGCCCATTGGCTCGATTCAGTGTCGTGGGCGCTGCTCGACCGCGTCCGGCGCGAGATCAGCCCGCTGCTGGCAGTCATCGCCACGCGCGTGATGGGCGACGACGCCCCACCCATATTTCGCGAGCTGCAGAACCTGCCCGGCGCGCGCCACATCTCCCTCGACAGCCTGTCGCCCGCGGCCGTGGAGGAGCTGGTCTGCCGCCGGCTGGGCATCGGCCGCCTGCCCCCGGCCATCGCCCAACTCATCCACAACAAGGCCGAAGGCAACCCGTTCTTCAGCGAGGAGCTGGCCTACGCCTTGCGCGACACCGGCCTGCTGGTCATCGACGGCGACCAGGCGCGGCCGGCCGAAGGCGCCGATCTGGAGGCCCTCGACTTCCCCAACACCATCCAGAGCGTCATCACCAGCCGCATCGACCGGCTCTCGGCCGCCCACCAACTGACGGTCAAGGTGGCCAGTGTGATCGGCCGCATCTTCGCCTTTCGCCTGCTGGACGATATCTATCCCGTCGAACTGGATGAGGCCGCGCTGCATGAACAATTGCGGCGGCTGGAACAACTGGACATCACCCCGATGGATGAGCCGGAGCCGAATCTGGCCTACATCTTCAAGCATCTGGTGACGCAGGAGGTAGTCTACGGGCTGATGACGTCCGACCAGCGGCGACAGCTGCATCGCGGCGCGGCCGTTTGGCACGAGGAGCATGCCGGCGACGACCCTGCCGGCTTCCTGCCGCTGCTGGCTCACCATTGGCGCATGGCCGGCGATCGCGACAAGGCCGCCGTCTATTACGAGAAGGCCGGGCTTAACGCCCACCGCGACTACGCCAACCGCGAGGCGATCCGCTTCCTGGAGCAAGCCGAGGTCCTCAGCGCCGAAAACACCCCCGCCCTGCAGCGCGCCCAACGCCGGCGACTGATGGGCGATGCCCACTACCGGCTGACGCAGATCGGGCAATCCCTGGCCGAATATGCCGCGGCGCTGGAGCTGCTGGGGCGTCCCCTGCCCCGTTCGGCCGCCGGGCGCGGGCTGGGCGTGGGCGTTGCGCTGACCCGACTGGTCGGCCATCGACTGTTTCCCGGCCGGTCGATCGGCCATGCCGTGCCGGACGAACAAGCTGCCCTGTTGGAGGCATCGCGAGTGCTGGAAGGCGCGG
>CAZZJN010000290.1:0-1606 GCA_964654505.1 uncultured Ardenticatenaceae bacterium
TGATGACCTCCTCGCGTGGGCTTTCGGCCAGGATGAGCCGTCGCACCAGGGGATCGTCAGCCACGTCCATGTTATAGATGAGGCCAAAGATCGCCTCGCGCTCGTCCACGGGTTGAGCCTTCACCAGGCAGCCGAACGACGGCCCCGCCAGATGCTGAACCTGACAGCCGATGACAAAACCGGTCGTGCCGGCTCGCAAGACACGCCCGATCGGCGACGCTGTTTCCCATTCATTACCTGATTCCAACGTAATCCTCCCTGACTTGTAGCACAGACATCCCTGCCTGTGCCGCCCCTGCGCTCAGTCAGGATTGACCGAGCTACATATCACCTCAATGTGTGAACCTTGCGGCCGCCACGGGCGGAATCCTTGCCGCTCTGCTTGGCCGTCACGCTGCCGCCGACGCCCGCCCGCTGCATGGCCAGATCAATCATAATCCCCAGGTTCGTCTCGTCGTCGCGACCGACCACGGCCAGCTCATCGGCCCGCGTCAGCACGTAGGGGTAGTTGCGCTGGATGCGGCACTGGTCATAGATCAGGCCGTGGACGGCGGCCACGGCCGCTTTGTCCTCGGCCACCCAGCGCGGAATGTCGATCCGGGCGATGGCTCGCGCCTCACCCACCGAGTCAGGGTCGTCATCCGGGACGCTGTTGCTGGACCCGGCATTGAGATAGAAAAAGCAGACCTCGATGTCGGATGATTCCTCAGCGAAGCGCGTGTTAGCGGGAGAGATGTCGATAAACACCGGGCTACGCTCGCCGGGGCCGAGTAACCGGGCGTAGAGACCGGCATCCGTGAGTTCGTTGCCCGCCGGTCGCTTGCCCAGGGCGCGCCAGTCCATATCCGGCTCATCGAGCAGGGTCTGGAGCATGGTCACCACCGAGCGCTTGCCCGGCCGGTCGATATACCCGGCCAGCAGCGCCCCCGTCTCGTAAATCCGGCGCATCTCCTGCATCCAATGAGCGACGACCGGATCGGCGCTGCCCCGCTCGCCGACCATCGGCCAGTACAGCAGCCGCTGGTCGAGCAAAGCCAGCACGTGGCCGGATGCCCCGCGCCAGGCATCGGCAAAATCGGCCAGCGTTTCGATCTCGGCGCGATCGCGGGCGATGGCCACCTGACTCACGTCGAAGCCCGGCTCGTCCTCGGTCACGTCTTCCTCGGGTTCGGGATAGAACAATCGCGGCGAGGTGTGGATATCCGGCGCGCGGCCGTCACCAAAGCCGTGGTGATAGACGATGACGCCGATGTTAATCAGATAGTAGAGATAAGCCGCGTGCCGGTCGGGCATGATCTGTGAGCCGTCGGTGGCGATGATCGTCGCCGGCTTGGGCGGCGCGGGGGGCGGGATGGGTGTATCCAGTGGCTCGTCTTCCGACAAGGGCGCGGCGGCACGAAAAAACTTCCGGTCGGCTTTCTCTTCGGCCAGGCGTAACCCGGCGCGGATGCCGTCCCAATCAGTGGCATGCTCGGCCAGCAATTGCCGCAACTGATCGGCGCGCCGTAATTGGGCCACGCGGTTGGCGGCCGCGGCCAGGGCCATCTGTTCGAGGTCGGAGGTCAGCTTGTCAAACTCCAGCGTCATGGGGCGGTAGTGTAGCACG
>CAZZJN010000291.1:0-1564 GCA_964654505.1 uncultured Ardenticatenaceae bacterium
GCCGAATCCATCATCACCCCCGCATCTGGCCTGAACGATATGAGACTGATTGAACGAGTAAAAGCAGCGCTCAGCCGGGCGGCCGCGACAACGGGTCGCGATCTGTTCAATGAGCCGATCGTGCTTGGCACCTCCGGCGGCCCTGATTCACTGGCGTTGCTCCACACGCTCCGATCGCTTCGGCGCTCTGAAAGCCTTATCGTCGCTCATCTGGATCATGGGCTGCGGCCGGGTTCGGCCGGGGAGGCATCGATCGTCGCGGCCGAGGCCGGCGACTTGCGATTCTATTCGGAGCGGGTTAACGTGGCCGGCATGGCACGGACTCAAGGACTTTCAGTCGAGGAAGCCGGTCGCCTGGCGCGCTACCACTTTTTGGCCGAAGTAGCCGGGCGCGAAGGCGCGTCGGCCGTCGCTGTAGGTCATCACGCCGATGACCAGGCCGAGACAATCCTGATGCATCTTCTGCGCGGCAGCGGGCTGACTGGCCTGGCCGGCATGCGAGAGGCAAGCCCACTGGCAGGACACGAAGGGTTGTGGCTGGTTCGGCCGCTACTCGGTGCCACTCGCGACGAAATCGAGAGCTATTGCGTCCAGCATGGCTTCAGCCCGATCATCGACGCCAGCAATACCGATCCGGCCTACTTCCGCAACCGGATCCGCCACGAACTATTGCCGCTGCTGGAACTATACAATCCACAAATCCGGCAACGATTACGCCACATGGGAGAGGTCATCGCCGCCGATGAAGACCTGCTGCGCGATTTAACTCAATCGTGCTGGGAGGCGATCGTTCTTGCCGAGTCAGAGACCGCGATTGAGCTGAATCGCGAGTCTTGGCGGGCCTTGCCGCTGGCCATGCGTCGCCGCACGCTCCGCCGCGCAATCAGTCGCCTTCAACCGGATCTGCGCGACACAGGCTTCGAGACGCTTGAATCCGCCCGGTCGGTCGCCGAGCGTGGGGAGACGGGATCGACCTCCACGCTGCCGGGAGGGTCATGGTTAAGTGTCGACTATGGGAAATTACTGATCGGAAACGGGCCTGCGCTCGAAAACAGCCGGTATCCTCGATTATTATCCGATGAGGTCATGGCGTTGCCCGTTCCCGGAGAGATCGTGCTGGCCGCCGGATGGCGACTCACAGCCGAACGGATTGACCATATCGACATGCAGGCGATCACAACTAACGACGATCCGTGGACAGCCTATGTCGATACCGACCCAAACAAGTTAGTCGTGCGGCCAAGAAAGCGCGGGGAGCGGATTCGGCCGTTGGGTCTTGGCGGGGCGACGAAAGTGAAAGAGAGCATGATCGACCGCAAGATTCCGGCCGCGGCTCGCGAGCGCTGGCCCATCGTCGCCACCGGCGATCATGCGGTCTGGATCGCCGGTCATGTGCTTGATGAGCGCACAAGGGTGAGCCGGGAGAGCGGCCCTGTTGTGCGGCTGCGGTGCTTTCAGGCAGGTTGACGCTCCACAGGGATGACAGTATACTTGCTGGCAGTCCGGTGTCCGGGGCGTAGCTCAGCTTGGCAGAGCGCTCGGTTTGGGACCGAGAGGCCGCCGG
>CAZZJN010000292.1:0-1513 GCA_964654505.1 uncultured Ardenticatenaceae bacterium
TCCTGGGTAAGCTCGCCCGGATAAATGGCCAGCAACCCGCCCTCACCCTTGGCGCAATAGTAGAGGTTGGCCAGCAGCCCGCCGATGTCCTCGGCCGTCGTCTGCATGGTCGTGTCGGGCCGTGTATCGATGGACGGGTTCTCGTTGGCCGGGGTCGAATAGGTGCTGGGGCGGTTGGCAACGATGGGCGCGTCATACGGGATGGCCATGAAGCTGTTGACCATGCCCATCTCGTGCATCCCGTTGGTCAATTGCTCCGCGCCCTCATAGGTGTTCTCTTCCCCGGCGATCAGATGCAGCAACAGATTGGCGCTATGGTTGCTCGATGCCGTGGCCGTGCTGAGAAACAGCTCCTTCTCGAAATCGGTGGGCGGGTTGTCCAGCGCGCGATAAGCCTCGACAAAGATGGCGATCTTCATGATGCTGAGGGCGGACACGGCCACGTCGGAATTGATGCGCACTTCCTCTCCGGTTTGCAGATCGAGAATGAACACGCTGGCAAACCCGTCAAACGCCGTCAGCTGTTTCTCGATGACCTCCTGCAAAACCCGGAGATCCCACTCGGGCGCAGGTTCGTCGATGAGCGTCAGACTCACCTGCCTTTCATTGGGGCTATAGAGCGTCGAGCGCAGCCGGAATAGGCTCGCGTCACGGTCGGTGACCAGGCCGGGTTGTCCCTCGATGATCGTGCCGTTGTCTACCAGCAGTTGCGGGCCTCTGGCCGGTTTGTCGATGAAGTCGGCGATCAAAGCAAGCTGTTTGGTCAGGGCGGCATCGTCATGCCTGGCCCGGATGGGAATCACGATCGGCGACGGCGAGCGGCCGATAACGAACTCGGCATAGCGCCACCAAAGCTCCTGCTTCTCCCACTCGGCTCGCGCGTCGGCGATCATCCCCTCTGTGTCAATGGAGAACCCGACGTCTTGCGGCACCAGTTCGGCGGCGCGCACCTCGCCGTTATAGACGATGATGGGCGACAAATAGCGTTCGTTGATCGCCTCGCGGGCCGCGTCCAGCGTCATCCCTCCCACGGGCACATGGGCAATAACGGTGCTGGCCGGCAGCTTGTCCATCGCCCGCCAGAAGAGAAACCCCTGGTAGAGCAGGAAAGCAGCCCCAACAACGAGGAGCGCGATCAGCAAAATTCGACGAAGAATCTTCAACATCGGATCGATCAGTTATTGGCCGCGTTGGTTTCGCCCAGGAACGGCTTGTCGAAATTGAAGTAGTTGTAGGCGGCGCGGGAGACATCGGCGATGAGCGGCGCGCTCAACTCCCACTCCAGCCATTCGGGTTTGTACATGATCACCACGATGACGTAATCCCCGCCCGGGCTGAAAACGATCCCGGCATCGGCGTGGGTGTCGCCAATCCAGCCATGACGATGGGCGATGGCGACGTCGCTGGGGACGCCTTCCTCGATCAGGCTGCCGATCTTGTTGTGCTCCATGTAATCGAGGATCTCCAGGCATTCACGCTGCCAGTCATCGGCCGGGAAGGCGGCCACGATCGC
>CAZZJN010000293.1:0-1507 GCA_964654505.1 uncultured Ardenticatenaceae bacterium
CCGAGAGCCTGGGCATCGTGGAGACGGCCACCGTGGCCGCGGGCATCCTGGCCGCCGACGCCGGACTGAAGGGAGCCGAGGTGCGGCTCAATCAGCTGCGGCTGGGCGACGGGCTGGGCGGCAAGGGTCTGGCGCTGTTTGGCGGGTCGGTGTCCGATGTGGAGGCGGCCGTGGCTATCGGCGGCGATGTCGTGTCCGATCAGGTGATTCGGCGGGCGGTTATCGCCCGACTCCATGGCGAGATGTGGGATAACGTGAACGGGAGCGGCCGATTCGGCGATCATTTCGCCTGGCTGCCGAGTTGATATGCAACTGGCGCGCGTGATGGGTACGGTCGTGGCGACACGAAAATATGAGGGCCTGCAGGGGATTAAGTTCCTGATCGTGCAGCCCTTGAGCAAGACGCAGCAGCCCGCGGGCGACCCCGTCGTGGCCGCCGACGCCACGGCTCAGGCCGCGCCGGGCGAGCTTGTCTTCATTGTCGGCAGCCGCGAGGCGGCGCAGGCCCTGCCGGAGACGTTCGTCCCGGTCGATCATGCGATTGTGGGGATTGTGGATGATGTGGATTTGTAGCGGCTGATGCCCCTTGGCAACCTCGCCAATCGCTGCCCACCCGCAAGGAGTCATCCCTATGGTGCTGCCCGATTACTGGCTGACCCGTCCCGGCGCAAATTACGATGAAGAAGCACAGGCGGCCTTCGATGCGTTGCTCGACACCGCGCTCGCCGGTGGTGATTGCCCGACGATCCGGTACACATTGCCTTGGGCCAAATGGCAGTTCCTGTGCCATGTGGCCGATCATCGAGACATCGCCTTGCACGGCTCGGGTAACGGGGATATAGCCCTGTTCGAGCCACGACAATCGAGCGACCTTAACGATTTTGGCAACCGGAATGCGATCTATGCCGCCTCGGACGGGCTGTGGCCCATGTTCTTCGCTATTGTTGATCGCGAAAGGGTGGATTCCGTCAGCAACGCCTGCGTTCGTCTGGTTGACGAGACAGGTGGGGTGCATGGCCCCTATTATGTTTTCTCAATCAGCCGATCGGCTCTGGCGAGCCAACCCTGGCGAACCGGCTGGGTCTATCTCCTGCCGCGGCAAACATTCTTGGCGCAACCGTCTTTAGCATTCGGCTCATTTAAAGTCCAGATAGCCCAACTTGCCGGCGACGTGCCGGTCGAGCCATTGGCAAAGTTGATGATTACGCCGGAAGATTTTCCCTTCCTGGCGCAGATTCGCGGGCATGATGATCATCGGCTTCAGGAATATGCGACCGCAATGCAAACGGGCGCGCCCTGGCCGGATTAGCTTTGAGAAAGGGGTTCGTATGTACATCGGAATCGTCGCCGGGACAGTCGTCGCCACCATCAAACACAAGGCCTTCAACGGCCGCAAGTTACTGCTCGTTGAACGACTTGAACTGGACGGGGAACCGACGGCCGACTATGACATCTGCGTCGACGCGGCTCGCGCCGGCGTGGGCGACCGGGTGCTGGTGCTGGACGA
>CAZZJN010000294.1:0-1499 GCA_964654505.1 uncultured Ardenticatenaceae bacterium
ACCGCCTCCGGCAGCACCTCGACGGTACCGCCCGGCCTGCCGGCTGTGTTCATCCAATGTGCTACCACCTCGGCGCTATCAAGATTGACGATCGCCTCGACCGTTCCCTTGTCGGTATAGTTGTAAAGCGTGACGAAGGCGCAATTGAGACGCGCGCAGCCTTCCTCTTGCCAATACCGCGCCTCACCCTCGCTCAACAGGAAAGCGTTCAGGAATTCGGTTTCCTTACTTTTCAAGGCCATTTGGACGGACGGATTGGCCAGCGTGATTCGCTCCGCGTTGGCAGTGTTTAGGACGTAGCCTTGTGGATACCCGGCCAATTCAGCGGGCATGTCAAGCAACTGCTTGCCCTTGGCGACGGCCAGTTGGACGCTATCTTTATGTTGCGCCCGGTTCCACAATAATACAAGTCCGATGACAGCGACGTTGACGAGGATCAGGTACAGGATTCGGCGAGAGTCAATTTGAGATTTCACAAGTCGGATTATAACCCTTCCGGGGAACCTCACCACAATGCGTCTCGCCAATCCATCTGTTAGAATAGGTAAATGGAATCAATCACCGTTCTAAGAGGCAAACGGATCCTTCTCGGCGTGACCGGCTCCATTGCCGGCTATAAATCGATCGATCTCGCCTCGAAGCTCACTCAGGGCGGGGCCGAGGTTGACGTGATCATGACCGAGTCGGCTACCCGATTCGTGACACCCCTTGCTTTTCGCTCGGTCACCGGCCGTCCGGTTTACACCGATATGTGGGAGTTGGATGACCATGTTCGTCATGTAGGGCTTGGCGAATCGGCCGATCTAATGTTGATTGCCCCGGCCACCGCTAACACGATCGCCCGACTGGCCCATGGTTTGGCCGACAATCTTCTCTCTGTGACAGCGCTGGCGGCTCGCTGTCTCCTAATCGTCGCCCCGGCAATGGATGGCGGCATGTGGAGTCATCCGGCGACACAGGCCAACGTTGCCATCCTCCGGGAGCGAGGCGTGGCGGTCGTCGGCCCAGCCGAGGGACGCATGGCCTCAGGGCTTAGTGGCTTGGGTCGCATGGTTGAGCCACAGGATCTCCTGGGTGAAATCCGGTTGCGACTGGGCGCGAATGGGCCACTGGCTGGCCGACGAGTCATCGTTTCCACCGGTCCCACACGCGAGGCGGTTGATCCGGTTCGCTTCATCAGTAATCGTTCTTCCGGCAAGCAAGGCATCGCCGTGGCTCAGGCCGCGCTGGATGCGGGCGCGCAAGTGATTCTGGTCGCAGGGCCGACCTGTGAGGAGTCTCCCTATGGCTCGCAGGTGATCGACGTCCAGACAACTCAGGAGATGGGTGATGCGATCCTGTCCGTCATTGATGGGGCAGATATCCTGATGATGGTCGCTGCTGTGGCTGATTTTCGCCCCAATGCCGTGGCCGATCGCAAGATTAAGAAAACGGAAAATGCGGAGTGGGGATTGGCCATCGGGTTGGAGAAGACGCTCGATATTCTCACGGCCGTCAAA
>CAZZJN010000295.1:0-1473 GCA_964654505.1 uncultured Ardenticatenaceae bacterium
GTCTGATGGACTATGTTAAGAATATCAGATGTTTGGAAAGAAGGTTAAGAATACAGGTAATACGAGCACCACGAACGAACGATGGTCCCGCGCCGTTCTCCATGTCGACATGGACGCATTTTATGTCAACGTCCACCTGCTGGACCACGCGGGGGACGCCGACATCCCCCTGGCGGTGGGCGGCCGGCCGGAGGAGCGGGGGGTGGTCACCTCGGCCAGCTACGAGGCGCGGCGGTTTGGCGTGCATTCAGCCATGCCGATGGCCGTCGCCCTGCGCCTTGTCCCCCATCTGAAAGTCGTCCCGCCGGACTGGTCGCGCATCCGCGAGTGCTCCCATTGGGTGATGGAGGTGCTGGCGCGCTACGGCCCGATGGAGAAGATGAGCGTCGATGAGGCCTATATCGACCTGAGCGAGACGGCCGACCCCGAAGCCGCGGCCCGCGAATTGCGCGAGCGCGTCCCGGCCGAGACGGGGATGCCCGCCTCGGTGGGGTTGGCCACGAGCAAGCTGGTGGCCAAGGTGGCCTCGGACCATGAGAAGCCGCGCGGCTGCACCATCGTCCGGCCGGGGGAGGAGGCGGCGTTTCTGGCTCCGCTGGCGGCGCGGGTCATCTGGGGCATCGGGCCGCGGACGGCCGAGCGGCTGGCGGGGTTGGGCATCACGACCTGCGGCGAGCTGGCCGCGGCCGACCTTGACCGGTTGCGGGCGGTATTCGGCCGCGAGGCGGACAAGATGGCCCAACGGGCGCGGGGCGAAGACGACCGGCCGGTGGAGCCGGATCGCGGTCCGCCCAAGAGCATCAGCCAGGAGTGGACCTTCAATCGCGATGTGGGCGACGCGGCCGTTTTGCGCGATCATCTGGAGAAGATGTCGGCCGAGGTGGCCGAGCAACTGCAGAAGCGCGGGCTGGTGGCCCACACCGTCCGGGTCAAGTTTCGCTGGTCGGACTTCACCACCTTCACCCGGCAGCGCTCAGTGGAGGTGGGCACCGACGAGGCGGCGACGATCTTCCGGCTGGCGGAGGCCATCTGGCGCGAGAACTGGCCCGGGGGGCGGCCGATGCGCTTGCTGGGGGTGGGGGCGACGTCGCTGGTGGAGGGGGCGGGGCGGCAGTTGGGCTTGCTGTGAGCCGGCGGTCATTTTGGTGTCTCGCGGAGAGGGTCTCTTTCGATGATTACATTGCTCTTGCTGGTGATTTATATCGCCTTTATCAGCCTCGGCCTGCCCGACGCGCTGCTGGGGGTGGCCTGGCCGATCATGCAGGTGGAGTATGGCGTCCCGGTGGGGTATGCCGGGTTTGTCTCGATGGCGATTTCGATCTCCACCGTCGTCTCCAGCGTGCTGAGCGGCCGCATGCTGGGGCGGTTCGGCACGGGGCGCGTCACCGCGGTCAGCGTGCTGATGACGGCCACGGCGCTGCTGGGCATCGGCTTCGCCCCCGGCTTCCTGTGGCTGATCCTGCTGGCCATCCC
>CAZZJN010000296.1:0-1419 GCA_964654505.1 uncultured Ardenticatenaceae bacterium
CCTGGCTTCTGACCCTGCTGGCCCTGGCCCACAGCGGCGACAATTTCATTTGGGCTTATCTCAATAAATAACATCAATGCCACGGGTCGGCCGATTCGGCATGGGCGGGGAATTGCCGGCGCTTACGGCTCGTCTGCCCGCCGGTAATGGGTATTCCGCCCCTTCCCCTGCCGCTTGATCAGGCCGAGGTGGATGAGGCGATTGAAGTCGAGGGTGCGCGTGGCTTTCGCCCGCTCCGTCAATCGGGCGTACTCCCTGTCGTTGATGTAGCCGTGGGCGTCGATGTGGGCGAGGATTAGCCGGTCGTGGGGGTTCAGGTTCGTCTCCGGAGTTCGTTGCCCGGCCAGCTCCTTGCCGACCCGCTGCAGCTCATCCAGTATGCCTTCGGCAAAATACTCCAGCCAGGGGGTGAAGTCCAGTTCGTTGGCCAGATCATAGTAATTGCCGGAGGCTCCAACCATTTGGAAATAACGGCTGACGTTGCGGTTGTAGTAATTTTCAAAGCTGAACAGGCCCATCAGCCGCAGGCCCAACCCGTTCAGCAGGTGGCTCGTTGCCAGGCGTGTGGTGCGGCCGTTGCCGTCCATAAAGGGATGGATGATGACCAGTTGTTTGTGAAACAGCCCCGCCATCAGCAGCGGATCGAGTCCCTGATTTTCCCTCACGAAAGCCACCAGCTCCTCAATCAGCGCGGGCACATCCTGATGATCCGGCGGCAGGAAGATGATGTCGCCGCTGCGCGGTTCGCGGATGACGACCGGCTCCTGACGGAATCGGCCCGTCTGGTGCGCCGGCAGCAAGCCGTCCATCACCCCGGCATGAATGCGCAACAACAACGCGCCATCCAGGATCAACTCCCTCTGCTCGTCCAGGGCGCTCAGGGCGTCGTTATAGTTGATCACCTCTCGCTCGCTATGGCGAAGGTGCGCGGGTTGGTTCTTCAGCAGTCGCTTGACATCGGTCAGGGGCAACGGGTTTCCCTCGATGCTCGTTGAAGCGTAGGTCGAAATGCTCCGCGCTTCGGTCTGCCGGTGCATGAGGACGACCTCAGGGATAACCTGCCTGTTCAACTCATGCACCAGCACCGTGATGTCCTTGATAGCGCGCAGGAGTTTGGGCGTGATGGTGTAGCGTGGATTAAACATCGCTTTCGCCTAATTATAGCCTAATTATCGACTAATCGCAGCAGTGACGCCGGATGCATAAACAAACATCGACGCTGATCCGGTCACACCCTTGCCTCTTCACCCCTTTGCGCTAAAACTACCGTCATGCTCCCAAACAAGGCCGACATCATCATTTGTGGCGCGGGCATCGCCGGCATCTCGGCCGCCTGGCACCTGGCCGCGCGCCACGGCATCAAGGACATCCTGCTCATCGAGGAAGGCTCGCCGCTGATGCTGACCAGCGACAAATCGA
>CAZZJN010000297.1:0-1348 GCA_964654505.1 uncultured Ardenticatenaceae bacterium
CTCATCGCCGAGCACTACATCCAGGCCGGGGAGGGGCTGCGGGCGGCGGCGCTGCTGGAGCGGGCGGGGGACGAGGCGATGCAGGTCGGCGCGAACCTCGTGGCGCGGGCGACGCTGGAGCGGGCGTTGGCCTTGCGCGAGGCGGCCGGTGAGCGTGACGGCCCGGCCGTCGACGCCGCGCTGATCAGCATCGGCCGCGCAACTCGGACTTTGGGTGACTACGCGGCGGCCAAGGCAGCGCTGGAGCGCGGGCTGGTCGGGGCGCGATCCAGTGGCAACCGCGCCCGGGAAGCCGAAGCGTTGGGCGGACTGGCTTCTAACGCCATGGTCCAGGGCGACTACAGCCACGCGCTGGCGCTGGCCGAGGAGGCGCTGCGGTTGGGCCGTCCCCTGGGTGACCGGCGGTTACTGGTGGATTTGCTGAGCAAGGCGGCCTGGGTGTTGTCTGCCATGGGCGATCTGGATGGAGCCGAGAGCCGGGCTATGGAGGCGCTGACGGCCAGCCGGACTGACGGCGATCCGGCCGGCGAGCGTATTATCCTTATTACGCTTGGCGGTGTCGCCGGCGACCGCCACGAGCTGGAACGATCGAAGGAATATTTTTTGCTGAGCCTGGAGGCGGCCCGCCGGACTAACCATCTGTATGGCGAAGGCCTGGCGCTTCTCAACCTCGGCGATCTCGCCTACCGGCTGGGCGACTACGCCACAGCGCGAACTTACGGCCGGCAAGTCGAAGAACGGATGCGGGAGATGGGCATGCCGGTGGTAGGCATGATGGCGCTCGGCAACGTGGCCCAGGCTGAGCTGAAGCTGGGCGACGTCACCGCCGCCCGCCGCGGCGCCTCCGAGGCCCTGCAGCTGGCCCGCTCGCTCGGCGTCCTGCCCAATGTCCTGTGGGCGGTCTTCCTCCACGGCCAGATCATGGCCGAGGCGGGCGAGAAGGCGCGAGGGCTGCTTCTCTTCGGCCTGGCCCGCGCCCATCCGGCGCTGGAATATCAGGTTATGCAGGAGATCGACGAGGAGATCGCCCGGCAGGGTCTGCCGCCGGAGGAGGTTGAGGCCGGGCTGGCGGCGGGGGCGGCGCTTGACCTGGAGACGGTGGTCGGTGAGATAATGGATGGGAAGTGGTGAGAGTGGTATCATTCATCCGGATCAACGATAGACAGGTCATTCCATGACGCCATACGAGCTGGTCTACAGCATGATGACGCCATTTCTGCCGGTTCTTTACGGCAAGGTCAGGCGCGACGTGCGTTTATTCTCCCCGCGCCGGCCGTTGACTACGGCCAAGGCGATGGCCGGCAATCTTATCAACAGTTGGGAATCGCGCGGACTCGACGAGCAATCC
>CAZZJN010000298.1:0-1335 GCA_964654505.1 uncultured Ardenticatenaceae bacterium
CTGGCAGCTGGTGCTGGGCAGCGCGGAGCCGCCACCCGAAAACGAAAGCGGCGGCGAGGATTCGGGCGAGGGGGATGGCGGTCGCGACCGTGAGCAGCAGCTGTCGCCGGTCGACAAGGAGATGGAGGAAGCCCTGAGCGCACTCTATGGCGATAGCCGCGGCGGCGACCTCAGCCAGTCGATGCCCGACGTGTCTCGCTGGCTGGGCGACATTCGCACCTATTTCCCCCGGGATGTCGTCGATGTGATGCAGCGCGACGCTCTGAAACGGATGGATCCGCGCCGCCTGGTCGAGGAGCCGGAGCTGCTGGCCGGGATCGAGCCGGATGCCGCGCTGGCGGCCAAACTCCTGTCGCTGCGCAAGGTCATGCCGCCCCGGACGCTGGAGACGGCTCGCCAGGTGGTGGCGCGGGTGGTAGAGGACCTGGTGCGGCGCATCGAATACCCGCTGCAGCAGGCCATCAGCGGCCGCCTCGACCGCGCCAGCCACACCCACCGCCCGCGCAAGGCACAGGAGATCGACTGGAATCGAACCATCCGCGCCAATCTGAAGCATTACCGGCCGGAGTTGGGCACGATCATCCCCGAGAGGCTGGTCGGTTTCGGCCGCCGGCGGGCCACGCTGAAGGACGTCATCCTGCTGGTGGACACGAGCGGCTCGATGTCGACCTCGGTGGTCTATTCGGGCATCATCGCCGCCGTGCTGGCCTCGTTGCCGTCGCTCAACACGCGGCTGATCATGTTCGACACGGCCGTCGTCGACCTGACCGACCGGCTGGACGACCCGGTGGGGATGCTGTTCGGCTTGCGGCTGGGCGGGGGGACGAATATCGATCAGGCGCTGACCTACGCCCGCGGGGCCATCACCCGGCCGCGCGACACCATCGTGGTGCTCATCTCCGACCTGTTCGAGGGGGGCAACAAGGAGCGGATGGTGCGCCAGGTGGGGCAGATGCTGGCCGACGGGGTGCAGTTCATCACCCTGCTGGCGCTCAATGACCAGGGGGCGGCCCGCTACAACGCGGCCGTCGCCCAGGAGCTGGCCGATCTGGGTACGCCGGCGTTCGCCTGCACGCCGGAGCAGTTCCCGGAGTTGCTCGGCCGCGCGTTGAGTGGGCGGAAAGGGTAATCGGAAGGGGGCGAGACAACCGGCGAGCTACTGCGCTACAATCGGTTGCCTGGCCCCTCCACAATCAATCAACGAAGCCTGTCTTGATTTTTATATGAATAATATATTATAGTGGGGTTGCCAGGTTGTTGGCCTCCTGGCCGGAGCGGATTGGCAAGTGTCATAGGCACTTCATGACGCCCTTTAGCGGCCTCAGTCGAGTATGC
>CAZZJN010000299.1:0-1308 GCA_964654505.1 uncultured Ardenticatenaceae bacterium
ATCGACCCGCGCAACCCGTCCATGCGGAACAGATACTCGTTGTAGTTCCAGTGCGACTCCAGCAGCCCGCCGAGGATCGGCCGGTCGATGAAGAAGCGCGACAGGCCGTAGGTGGCGGCGGTGAAGGCGATGTGGTCGCCGGCGTCGTTGCGGGCGACGATCTCAAACTGCGGATGCGGCCCGCGGCCCAGCACCGGCGTGGCCGACATGCGGTTGAACAGCACCGGCGCGCCGCCGCCCGGCGGAATCCAGCCCGCCGACTGGGCGATGGACCAGGTGGCCTGCTCCAGCCGGTTGCTTTTGAAGAACTTGTACCCCTTGCGGAACAGATTCAGCCCCAGGTAGGGCACGTAGGCGGTGAACACCGTCTGGTCGGGGAAGGCGGCCCAGATCCATTTCCACGGGAAGGTGGGCACATTGAGGCAGACGCGCTGGAAGAAGCCGATGCCTTGCAGCGTCTCCGTCCCGGTGGGCAGGTCGAACCGGCCGCGGAAGTGCAGCCGCCGCCAGCCGATGTAGTGCGTGCCGCCGAAGGGAGTTTCGATGTCCATCGACACGACGGGCGACGAGATTTGCGCGTCCAGATCGCCCCAGGTCTCGAAGTGGGCCTCGCCGCCGGGGCCGCAGATGTCGGCCGCCAGCGACAGCGGCCGCGTGCCGGGTGTGCGGAAGGTCACGCAGGCGTCGTCGCCGGCCGCGCTGGGGCAGGTCAGCGTGCCGCCGCGCAGGTCGAGCACGGCCGGGCCGGTGTGGTGGACGTACTGCTCGTGCACCTCCTGGCCGTCGCTATACCAGCCCACGGCCATCGCGTCGAAGCGGTCGATGCCGTCGGTCAGCGTCCGGTGGCGGTCGATGCCGCGCAGCGGCTCCCCGGCGATGCGGATCTCTCCGCCCGTTCGCGCGGCGATGGTAAACATGAGCTGGCGCGGGCCGTAGCCTTCCGGCCCTTCGGGGAAGAGCAGGAAAAACCACCACGACGACGACGAGCGGTTCTGCCGTTCCGGCATCTGGGAAAAGATCAGGTCGAGCACGGCCTGGTGTTCGGCCGCGGTTTTATACGTGGTCAGGGGTTCCTCCTGCGGCCGGTCGGCCGGTTTGGTATTTGGCTCCATGAGGGGGGATTATAGGGTATTTTGCCGGATGGGGCAGCAAACGTTCGCCTCCCCGACCTGCCAACCCCACCCGATTCGCGTATACTTCCCCTCAACCAAACCATCGCCGCGGGGGTTCATCGACTGCCGCGCGGTCCACGGCATCAACGAGGCAACGACATGATCAGCGTCTATCAGGAAAATCACGGCTGGCTGG
>CAZZJN010000300.1:0-1281 GCA_964654505.1 uncultured Ardenticatenaceae bacterium
CTCTTCTCCCCTGCTCCCCTGCTCCCCTGCTCCCCCGCTCCCCCGCCCCCTCTTCAATTCGTAATTCGTAATTCGTAATTACCTAGTCCGCCGCCGCCACCTGCGCCTCCAGCCGATCCACATGCCGCCCCGCGTCCCGAGCAAAGCCCAGGATGTCGATCCGCGACAGCACCAGCACCGCCAGCGCCAAACCAACCGCCTGGCAGAAGAAGACGATGCCGTAGGCCGGGCCGGACTCCAGTCCCAGCCGCAGCAAAAACAGGTCGCGCAACGCCCCGCCGGTCAGCGTGCCCAGCCCCTTGAACACCAGAATGGAGATCGACCACAGTCCCAGATAAGCCCCGGCGTGGCGGTCGGGCGACATGACGGCCATCAGACTGAGGCCGCCGAAGGTATACACGCCGAAGCCGCCGCCAAACACCAGCAGCCCCGGCGTCACCAGCGCGCGCATGCCCGTCAGGCTCGCCCCGGCCAGCATGACCATGCCCAGCGACATGACCAGCAGCCCCACCGAGGCCGTGCGCCCCTGCAGCTCCGGCGGCCGCTTGCGCCAGGCGATCCCGCCCGCCACCAGCGTGATGACCGTGGCCGTCTGCCAATAGCTGTTGAAGCGCGTCGTCGCCCCCATGCTCAAATCGAACACATCCGCGCCGAACGGCTCCAGGATGGCGTCCTTGGCCCAGGCCGAGAACATGGTCAGCGCCAAAAAGACGAAGAAGCGCCGCGTGCGCCGGTCGGCCCAAATCTCGCCCAGGACGACCCGCAGGCTGTCGTGGGCCTGTGGCTCGGCGGCCGCGCCCGCCACCCGTTTCTCGACGCCCAGCGTGGCGAACAGCCAAAAGAAGCCGCCCACGACCATCGTGGCGATGATCATCTGCCAGAACGTCTGCGGGTCAAACGACGGCATCCACACGCTGAAGCCGATCCCCACGATGGCGTAGAAGATGATCAGCACCGTCTCGACCATGGCGATAGCCGACCCTTGACGCTCTTCCGGCGCCGATTCGCGCACCAGCGCCAGGAACGGCCCGCCGGAGATGAGCGTGCCCACGCCGTACATCAGCACGGAGAGGATGGCGAAAAGCCAGCCCGACACAGCGGCCGTGTCCACCCCCAGCCGGGCCACGCTGAGGCCCAGGAACGGCAATGAGCCGACCATCAGCCCCCGCCCCAGCCAGATGATCGGCGTGCGGCGAAAGCCGAGGATGCGCTTGTTGTCGGTCAGGTGCCCCGCCCACAGGCTGAGCGGCGAGATGAGATAGCGCATGGCGATGAGCAGGC
>CAZZJN010000301.1:0-1264 GCA_964654505.1 uncultured Ardenticatenaceae bacterium
GTCATACCTACGAAGCGGCGCGGGCTGATTTCGAAAGCTGGCTTCCCAAAATGTCCCGTCGCGGGGTCGTTCTGTTTCATGACATAGCCGAGCGCTCGGCCGATTTTGGTGTGTGGCAACTCTGGGAGGAGTTAAAGCCTGGCTATTCCACTTTTGAATTTCACCATGGTCACGGGCTTGGCGTGCTGGCCGCCGGCCCGGACGCAGTTCCCCTGCTCGGTGAATTGCTCAGTGCGTCCGAAGCCGAGGCCGGCACGATCCGCGATTTCTTTCAACAATTAGGTACCAGGCTGGAATTTGAACAGGAATTAGGTCAGTTGCGGTTGATCTCTAACGAACAAACCGAGGCAATCAAATGGCTTCAGGAGCAAACGAAGGAGTATCAGGAACTGTATAACAGTCCCGCGGTAAAGTTGACGAGGTCCTGGCATAAAAGAGGATTCATTGGAACGGCCAGGAGAATCCTGGGACAGGATGAAACGGCCTAGATGGAACAAACGGTCAGTCTGCATGGCAGTCTTTGAAGTCATTTAAGCGCTTATGCCAAGAGTTAGTGTCCTGATCCCCTCCTATAATCATTGCCGGTACGTTGCTGAATGCATCGACAGTGTGCTGGCGCAAACGTACCGGGATTTCGAAATTGTTGTCGTCGATGACGGTTCGACAGATGGGTCGATTGATATTTTGCGTGGGTATGGGGAACAGATCATCCTGATTGAACAGGCCAACCAAGGGACACAGGCGGCGCGTAATGCGGCAATTGCGGCTTCGTCGGGTGAGTATTTGGCTTTGCTTGATTCTGACGATAGTTGGCTGCCGGAAAAACTGGAACGACAAATTGCCGAACTGGATCAACATCCTGATGCCGGATTGATCTACTCATTCGCCTATTGGGTTGACGAGGACGGTGCGGATCTTCATGAAGGCGGTCTCATAATAGGCGCTCCGATCCGCAGCGACATACCCACCCTTTCCCAAATGCTTCTCGAAAATCCTGTTCCTGCCTTGACGGCTGTATTCCGCAGAGCTTGTCTGGATTATTTGCAAGGATTCGACCTGTCGCTATTCGGCAGCGCGGACTGGGACATGTGGTTGCGAATTTCGGCTCAATGGGATGTTATCTGCGTCCCTGAACCGCTGGCAATGTATCGCGAACACCCATTCAATACGATGAAGGCCCTATATCGCAACAAAAGCCTTTATACAGAGCGCTGCGCGTTGATCAGTCAGGCTATGGACCGGTATTCGGGGCAGTTGTCCGAGC
>CAZZJN010000302.1:0-1240 GCA_964654505.1 uncultured Ardenticatenaceae bacterium
TCCGCCAATTGCACATCATACGTTACCAGAACGACCGGCAGCCCCAGAGCCGCCTGCCACAATTCTGCGGAAGCAAGATGGACGGCATCGTAACCGCGCAATCCCAGGTTCCAGGCCAGTTCGGCCGCGCGAGCGACAGTTTTTTCGGTAATCGGAGTTTTGAGGTAATGCAACCACTGTTTGCGTAACAGGCGGATTGCCTCTTCTCCTGTCTCTTGCGATATGAATTTCATGCGCAACGTGCGGCCAAGCGCCGCGTTGGCTTCGGCCAATGTGATCAGGCTGGTTGCCGTGAACGCGGCCTGAGCCATCCACTGATTTACCTCATCCGTTCCCTGTTCGTGGATATACAGCTTAACCAACGCGCTGGTATCGAGATACAGGTTCATTCGCGCAGTTCGGATACGATATCGGAAATAAGCAGGTTGCCGGTGTTTTTCCCGACCGGCTCAAAAGGCGGGAGGCGCTCACCGTTCCAGAGCAGTTCTCCACTATCGAGCAGTCTCTGAATTCGTTCTTCGGGCGACTCAGGTTCAGGGACAATGCGTCCAATGGGTCGGCCATGTTCAGTGATGATCACCGTCTCGCCGGCTTTCACCTGCCGGAGATATTCGCTTAATTGCGCCTTGAGATCGCGTATACCGACTGTTAGTTGGGTCATCTTTGATTCGCCTTGAATAATATGACCACATTGTATATCAATGTGGTCATACTTGTCAATCTTTAGAAATCGGGTTTTTCCGGAATCCCGGTTATTAAGGTCATTAATGCCCCAATCGCCTGTTCAATTCCTCCAATATCTTCTCCGCCGCCACCGGCACGACCGTTCCCGGGCCGAAGATAGCCGCCACGCCGCTGGCATAGAGGAACTCGTAGTCCTGCGCCGGGATGACGCCGCCGACGATGACCATGATGTCATCGCGGCCGATCCGCTTTAGCTCCTCGATGAGCTGCGGCACGAGCGTCTTGTGCCCCGCGGCCAGCGAACTCACGCCCACCACGTGCACGTCGTTCTCCATGGCCTGCCGCGCTACTTCTTCCGGCGTCTGGAACAGCGGCCCGATGTCCACGTCGAAGCCCAGGTCGGCGTAGGCCGTGGCCACCACCTTGGCCCCGCGGTCGTGGCCGTCCTGGCCCATCTTGGCCACGAGGATGCGCGGCCGCCGCCCTTCCACCTCGGCGAAGTCGTCGGCCAGCTTGCGGGCCTGGGCGACCTCCTCGTCGTCGCCGTACTCGGCGC
>CAZZJN010000303.1:0-1209 GCA_964654505.1 uncultured Ardenticatenaceae bacterium
CTACTTTGAGGTCAACAAGGCGCTCGTCAGCCGCAGCCGCATCTTCCAGCTGCGGCCGCTGACCGAGGATGATTTGCGGGCGATCGCGATTCAGGCTCTTGGTGACGCCGAGCGAGGATACGGCAATCTGAAGGTCGACCTGCAACTCGCGGCGCTGGATCACCTGGTCGATGTGGCCAACGGCGACGCCCGCGGCGTGCTCAACGCGCTGGAGCTGGCCGTAGAGACAACCCAGCCGGACGCCAACGGCGTCATTCGCATCGGTCTGGACGTGGTCGAGGAGTCGATCCAGCGCCGGGCCGTGCTCTATGACAAGGACGGCGACGTCCATTACGACACCATCTCGGCCTTCATCAAGAGCTTGCGCGGTTCCGATACCGACGCCGCGCTTTACTGGATGGCCAAGATGGTCTATGCCGGGGAGGATCCACGCTTTATCTTCCGGCGCATGGCCATCTTCGCCGGGGAAGACGTGGGCATGGCCGATCCCCAGGCGATGGGCGTCGTCGTCAACGCTTGGGAGACCTTCGAGCGCATCGGGATGCCGGAGGGGCGCTATCCGCTATCGCTGGCGGCCATCTATCTGTCAACCGCGCCCAAGTCCAACTCGGCGTTCGCCTTCTTCGACGCGCTGGGCGTGGTGGAGAAGGAGCGCGAGGCCGATGTGCCCAACCACCTGAAGGACGGCAGCCGCGACAAGGAGGGCTTCGGCCACGGCGAGGGATACCTCTATCCCCACGCCTATCGCAATCACTGGGTGGCCCAGCAATACCTGCCCGACGCGCTGCAGGGCAAGGTGTTCTACCAGCCGGGCGACCTGGGCTATGAGCGAGCCATCCGCGATGATGTGGCCCGGCGGCGCGAGGCCCAACTGGCGGCGATGGTCGAGGGCGAAGCGGGGGCCGCGCCGGTCCATCTGGAAGTGCTGACCACCAGCCCGACCAACCGCAACAAGGACGCCTGGCTCCAGCGGACGGTAGCCGGCAGCGGCCGCCTGATGGGCGCGCTGCGCGACCGGCTGTTTGAGGCGGCCGGGCTGCAGCGCCATCACCTCGTGCTGGACGTTAATGCCGGGAGCGGCCTGCTGACCTGGGAGGCGGTGCGACGCGCTCCGGAAGGCGGCGTGTGGGCATTGGCAGCCGACGAGGCGACGGGCGAGGCGCTGCGCCAGCAAGCGGCCCGGCTGCCGGAGATCGAGCGCCCGGCCAT
>CAZZJN010000304.1:0-1168 GCA_964654505.1 uncultured Ardenticatenaceae bacterium
CGTTGAGCAGGGCCACGCCGCCGCCGGGCACGATGCCCTCTTCCACGGCCGCGCGCGTCGCGCTCAGAGCGTCCTCAACGCGATGCTTCTTCTCTTTCAACTCGACCTCGGTCGCCGCGCCCACGCGAATGATGGCCACGCCGCCGGCCAGCTTGGCCAGACGTTCCTGCAGCTTCTCGCGGTCGTAGTCGGAGGTGCTGTTGTTGATCTCGACCTTGATCTGGTCCACGCGGCCGTTGATGGCCGCCTCGTCGCCCTTGCCGTCGACGACGGTGGTGTCATCCTTGGTGCTGACGACCTTGCCGGCGCGACCCAGATCGGAGACCTGGACGCTGTCCAGCTTGCGGCCGACTTCCTCGGTGATGACCTGACCGCCGGTCAGGGTAGCGATGTCCTGCAGCATGGCCTTGCGACGGTCGCCAAAGCCGGGGGCCTTGATGGCCAGGGCGTTGATCATGCCGCGCAGCTTGTTGAGGATCAGGGTGGCCAGCGCCTCGCCGTCGACGTCTTCGGCGATGATGACCAGGTTCTTGCGACCCAGCTGCACCAGCTTCTCCAGCACAGGCAGAATGTCCTGGGCGGAGCTGATCTTCTTGTCGTGGATGAGGATGTAGGCATCTTCGATGACCGCTTCCATGTGCTCGGCGTCGGTCACGAAATAGGGGCTGATGTAGCCGCGGTCAAACTGCATGCCCTCGACGTACTCGGTCTCGAACTCCAGCAGCTTCGACTCTTCGACGGTGATGACGCCGTCCTTGCCGACCTTGTCCATGACCGTGGCGATCAGCTTGCCGATCTCCGGATCCTGGGCCGAGATGGAGGCCACAGAGGCGATCTCATCGAAGCTGTCGATGGAGATGGCCATGTCGCGGATCTTGGCGGCCAGCGCCTGGGTGCCCAGCTCGATGCCTTGCTTCAGCAGCATGGGGTTCGCGCCGGCGGCCACGTTCTTCAGACCCTCATGCACCATGTGCTGGGCCAGAACGGTGGCGGTGGTGGTGCCGTCGCCGGCGATATCGTTGGTTTTGATCGCCGCTTCCTTGAACAACTGGGCGCCCATGTTCTCATAGGGGTCTTCCAGTTCGATTTCCTTGGCGACGGTGACGCCGTCGCGGCCGATGGTCGGCGCGCCGAACTTCTTGTCGATGGCCACGTTGCGCCCCTTGGG
>CAZZJN010000305.1:0-1112 GCA_964654505.1 uncultured Ardenticatenaceae bacterium
TCTTCGTCAATGATGGTGCGGATGAAGTTGGAGGTGGTCGGTGTAGTCGTGTCAGTCATAGGATTGTTCGGTAACTGTTATCCGCGCAGGTCGCGGGAGATCTCTTTAGGCATTTGCCAATAACTCAATCGCGCCGTCTAGGCGGGCCAGCGTCCGCTCGCGGCCGAGGGCCACAATCGACTCGAACACTGGCGGCGAGACGTCTTGCCGAGTGACGGCCAGGCGCAGGATGCCCAGGAACGGGCCGGCCTTGCCGTTGGTCGTGTGGCTCTCGCCGATGGCGTTCAGCCCGGCGGCCAGCGATTCCACATCGAATGGTTGGACCGCGGCGATGAAGGCGCGGGCGGCCTGCAAGGCGCGCAAGGCGGCATCGCCCGGTAATTTATTATGAGTCAGTCGCTCGGCGGTGAGGGCGGCCGTCCCGCCGTCCTCCCACAGAAATTTGAGGAAGTCGGCGGCGTCGGTCAGCCGCTTCAGCCGCACGCGCAGCGACGGGGCCACGGCCAGCAGGGCCTCAGCGCTGACTTCGTGCCCCTGCCGCTCCAGAAACGGTTTCACCGCCTGGGCCAGCTCCAGCGGCTCCATGTCCTGGATCCACTGGCCGTTGAGCCAGTCGAGCTTGTCGTAGGGCAGGCGGGTCGGTGCGGGGTTGATGTCCTCCAGCCGGAAACGCGGGATGGCTTCCTCGATGGGGAACTTCTCGCGGTCGTCGCCAAACGACCAGCCGACGTTGGCCAGGAAGTTGTTGAGCGCCTGGGGCAGGTAGCCGGCGTCGCGGAACTCCTCGACCTTGACCAGCACCTCGCGGCCGCCGTCGTCGAAGGCTTGCGTCCGCTTGCTCAGCTTGCCCTTGCCGCTGGGATTGAGCACGAGGGGCAGGTGGGCATAGACCGGGTGATCCCAGCCGAACGCAGCGTAGAGGTTGATGTGCAGGGGCGCGCTGCTGATCCACTCGTCGGCGCGCAGGATGTGGGTTATTTCCATGAAGTGGTCGTCGACGACATTGGCCAGGTGGTAGGTCGGCAGGCCGTCGGACTTGAGCAGGACGGCGTCGGCGATCTGGGCGTTGGGCACGGTAATGTCGCCGCGGATGACGTCGGGGATGACCGTCA
>CAZZJN010000306.1:0-1053 GCA_964654505.1 uncultured Ardenticatenaceae bacterium
GCGCGCACCCCGGCCGTCTCTACCGCGTCGGCGATCTGGTCGAGCGAGCTGTCGATGGCGTTGGGGCTGGCGTGATGATCGATGAGCGTCGTCGTGCCGTGCTTGACGGCATCCACCAGACTGACGAGGGCGCTGTACTCCACGTCCACATCGAGTAAGGCACGGTCGAGCCGCCACCAGAGCCGCTCCAGGATATCGGGAAAGTCCTTGGGCGCGGGGCCGGGGATACCCATGCCACGGGCGAACGCACCGTAAAAATGGGTGTGGGCGCAGATATTGCCGGGCATCACCAGTTGCCCGCGAGCATCCAATTGCTCGGCATCGGGATACTTGGCCCGGAGGCTTGCGGACGGGCCAATGTCGAGGATGCAGCCGTCGCGAAGCATCAGGGCGCTATCCTCCAGAATATCGTTTGGGGAACTCCAGGTTACCAGGCGGCCATTGTGGATTAGCAGGTCAGTCATGGAACTATTTTAACGACCTCTGCCGGAGACGCCAATTTCAAGGCAGGTTCGAAACCCGACTCGCGCCATCTCTTGGCCCACTCGTAGGCAAGTCGTTGGTATCTGCCGGATGCAAAGTTTGTCGGGCTTTTATATAATCCCCTTGATGCTAACGTTGTTCCAACAAATTTAGGTAAGAATGAATGGAACAGCTTCGTCTACAAGCTGTAGACACGAAGTTAGACATGAAATATGGACTCTGAAGGAGATTATTTATAATGGCAAAGCCAGTTGAAGTTACCGACGCCACCTTCCAAAAAGAAGTGCTGGAGTCTGATGTCCCCGTCCTGGTGGACTTTTGGGCCGACTGGTGCGGCCCGTGCCGCTTTATCGCTCCGTTTGTGAAGGAAATTGCGGCCGAGCAGGAAGGCGTCTTGAAAGTCGCCAAGGTCGATGTGGATGATAACCCGGCCGTTCCGGGGCGTTATGCCATCGTGGGTATTCCGACTCTGATGCTGTTCAAGGGTGGACAGGTCGTGGAGCGCATCGTCGGCGCGCAGCCGAAGGAGCGAATCCTGGCCCAGGTTTTGCCCCATCTCGAGAAGGCCGC
>CAZZJN010000307.1:0-1034 GCA_964654505.1 uncultured Ardenticatenaceae bacterium
CTGCACCAGCTGGATCGATTCCTGGGTTTGGCGGTTCACGGCGATGATGGCCTCGAGCGGGACGCCCCGCACGGCCGAGATGGCGAACGCGGAATCGCCCGACTGGATGGTGATGATCTCGCAGTTGGTGGCGTCGGCCAGCACCTGCTCGCCGTTGATGGTGATCATCACCGACTCCAGCGGCGGCGTGGCCGTGGGCCAGGGGATGATCAGGTTCGCGCCCGACTGGATGGGGGAGTTGATGTCGAACTCGTTGGACTGGGCGATGGACTCGGCCGAGATGCGATAGAGCAGCGACAGGCCGAAAAGCGTTTCCCCGGCAGTGACGGTGTGATAGCGCGGTTCGCGGGGGGTGGCCGTCGGCTCCGGCGTGTTGGTGGGAGCGGCCGTGCCGGTGGGAGGCGCGGTCTCGCTCGGCAATGGCGTTATGGTCGGCGTGTCGGTGATCGTGGGCGGCAGGGGCGTCGTGGTGGGGATGAAGGCAGCCATGACCATCTCGCCCTGATTGCGCAGGAGGAGCCAGAAGGCCGACAGCCCGACGATGACCAGCGCGGTGGCGATCCAGAACAGCACCGACGACCGCCTGGCTCGCGCGCGGTTCCTGGCGGCCGCCGGATCGGGCGTTTTGGCGGCCGGGCGCGTCTCCGTCTGGATTGGCGGGGCGGCAGGTCGGGGGCGATCGGCCGCGGCGGGAGGCTTGACGGCGGCTGTGGCGACTTCCTCGACGACAGGTGCGACGGTTTCAACCTCAGGTGTGTCAGCGGCGACTTTGGGCGCCTTGGCGGCGGCCGCTTTTTTCCGGGTGGCCGGTGGCTTGGGAGAGATGTCCTCGACGACAGGCGCGGCAACCTCAACGTCGGGTTCGTCAATAACAGACGAGGCGCTCTCGATGACGGCCGTGCTTGTTTCGGCGGCCGGTGGCTTGGGTGGGACGTTCTCGGCGACAGGCGCGGCATCCTCAACGTCAGGTTCGTCAATGACAGACGAGGCGCTCTCGATGACGGCCGTGCTTGTTTCGGCGGCCGGTGGCTTGG
>CAZZJN010000308.1:0-1012 GCA_964654505.1 uncultured Ardenticatenaceae bacterium
AGGCCATCGTGTCAGCTTGAGGAGTTTTTCTCAAGCTATGCCCAACCTGGTGCGGCAGTTAAGCCTGTTCAGTGGGGGGCTTTCTCAAGCTAACAGCTTGAGCTACAGGCCATCGTGTCAGCTTGAGGAGTTTTTCTCAAGCTATGCCCAACCTGGTGCGGTAGTTAAGCCTGTTTAGTGGGGGGGCTTTCTCAAGCTAACAGCTTGAGCTACAGCCAACACCTTGAGCTACAGCATCATTCCCGCATATAATATGTCCACACACCCATGACCGGTAACCTCGACTACCAACCCGAATACCGCCGCAATTTGCCCCACATCCAGCCGGAGGGAGCGACCCTCTTCGTCACCATGCGCCTGGCGGGCAGTCTGCCGGTCGAGGTCATCCTGCGCCTGGAGGAAGAGCAACGCCTCGCCCGACAAGCCATCGAGAAAACGGCCGTCCCGTTTGAGGTGAAACAGGGCCTGCTGTACGACGTGGACAAGCGATTTTTCGGCCGCTACGACCGCTTGCTGGACGCGGTGGCCGACGGCCCGGTCTGGTTGAGCGACGCTCGCGTGGCCGCGCTGGTGTGCGAGGCCATCCACTATCGCGACATCCGGGTGTACGACCTGCTGGCCTATTGTGTGATGCCCAATCACGCCCACCTCGTGTTCACGCCGTTACCCAAAGCCGACGGGCAATACCACGCGTTAGCCGAGATCATGATGGGCCTGAAGGGGAACACCGCCCGCAAGGCCAACCGTCTGCTGGAGCGGGAAGGGCCTTTCTGGCAACACGAGAGCTATGATCACTATGTCCGCGACGGCCGCGAGCTGGAACGGATTGTGGCCTATGTGCTCAACAATCCGGTGAAGGCGGGGCTGACGTCGTCGTGGGAGGCGTGGCCGTGGAGCTGGCGGCGGCCGTAGATCGGCCAGTAACCTGTAGCTCAACCTGTCAGGTTGAGGAAGTTTTCTCAAGCTATGCCCAACCTGGTGCGGTAGTTAAGCCTGTTAGGCTTTCTCAAGC
>CAZZJN010000309.1:0-1008 GCA_964654505.1 uncultured Ardenticatenaceae bacterium
CGCCCCGTATGCGGCCGGCACTCCACCAGGGTGTAGTCGTGGAAGTAGGTGAGCGCCCGGATGGATGTCTGTGCCGGGCGCGCATCGCCGGCCTGGGAGGATACGACGGCCATCTTTTGCCGATGGCGCGGATCGCGGCCGATGGGGGCGTCGATGATGGCTTCCGGCGGTTGCAGCGAGCCATGCACCAGCGCCAGATAGGCCTTGCTCACCGTCCTTTGTTTGAACTGATTCTGCAACTGCCATAACGCCCGATCGTGCTTGGCGGCGACGATCAGCCCGGATGTATCCTTGTCCAGCCGGTGAACGATACCCGGTCGTCGCTCGCCGCCCACGCCCTCCAGATCGGGACAGTGAGCCAGCAGCGCGTTCACCAGCGTGCCTCCGGCGTGGCCCAGCGACGGATGAACCACCATCCCCGCCGGTTTATTGACGACGATGAGATCGCTGTCTTCGTAGCGAATGTCCAGAGGGATGCTCTCGGCAGCGATCTCCGGCTCGACGACGGCGGGGATCGTAGCTATCAGGGTCTCGCCGCCGGCGATGCGATAGCTGGGTCGGGCGCGCACACCGTCCACTATCACCAATCCCTCGCGAATGAGCTTCTGCCATTGCATCCGCGACAGCGCGGGCAGGGCCTCACTCAGCGCGCGGTCCAGTCGCTCGCCCACGGCTTCGAGGGTGATCTCTATCGTCTGATTATAGGGAGAGGGGGAGGAATCCACAGATTTCACAAATGATGCAGCTTGAGAAGAAGAGGTTCCGGGTCTGAAAAATATGGCCTTATTTTCGAGCGATGAATACGAAGGATCCAGTAGTCGTTGTAAGGCGGGTATTCTCGGCGGCTTTGTTTGAAGCGCCTCTTTTTAATCTCCACCAGGACTTGTGGAGCATTTCCAGTGGCGCGACAATCAGGTTTTGCCTGGAACTGGACATGCCGGGAAATAAAGCCATATTCGATAGGGCGACGAGACCCGACCATCTATGATTAGGGCTAAGATGTTCGAC